>JBLFZR010000109.1:0-4770 GCA_047610595.1 Nitriliruptoraceae bacterium
GGGCCCCCCCCCGCCCCCCCCACCACATATCGCCGGTACAGCGCAAGGTCGTCGATCTCGCCGGTGCCTCACAACCACCGGACGAGGTTGATCGCCGCGACCGTGTCGGTCTAGCCCTACAGACGGCCAACGGTGTGAAGGCCAGCGCCGGGGTCGGTGTGAGCGGCTGTGGTGATCGTGGCGGCCGGGGGCGGCTGGGATGACCAACGGCCTGGTGGGGGTGTCGTCGGGGGCAGCGCGGCCACCAGTCCCTTCGTACGACGGCGTGGTCGCCCACCACGACGATGCGCAGCGGAGGTCGGACGGCGGTCGCGCGATCGGTCGTGCAGGCTCCTGGTGGCGGGTGATGTGCAGACTGTGACGCGCTGGTGCGCCGTAGCGTGCCGCGCCGCGGCCGTCGGTAGCGTCCGGCCTCCAACCATGGAGACACCCAGTGCGCAGGACGTTCCCAGGGTGGCTTGCTGGCCCGATTGTTGGCGCGGCCTGCATCACGATGATGGCAGGCGCCGCACAGTTCGCGATCACCGCGACGCTGGGTGACGTCGCCGTCGAGTTCGGCGTCGCGACCGCAGGGGACACGCAGGGGGCTACCGGCATGACGGCGGGGACGCTCGGAACCGGGTTAGCGATCATCCGGCTTGCCGGCGTGCTGGCGCTGGTGGGGTCGGTGTTCGCGGATCGGATCGGGCGGCGGGCGGTGCTGCTTGGTGGTGCCACGCTGGGGTTGGTGCTGACGGGCGTCGCGTCGTTTATGCCCACGTTCTGGCTTTTTGTGGCGGTGGTAGCGCTCGGGCGGCCGCTGCTGACGACGACCAACGCGGTGGTGCCTGTGGTGGCGTCGGAGGAGGCAGCCACCAAGGACCGGACGTCGGCGCTGGCGGTGATGTCGGCGGCGTACGCGTTCGGTGCGGGCGCGGTGTCAATCACCCGATCGTTGGGCGACGGGGTCGGGTACCGCGCGCTGTTGCTGGGCGCCGCAGCCCTCATCTTCACGCTGCCGCTGGTCGCCAAGCTCGTGCGCAACTCACCGGCTTCGGTTCAAAAGGCTGGTGTCGAGCGTCCCAGCTTCGGTTTGGTGGACCGGGCGGTGGCGCGCCCGCTGGTGGTGCTGAGTCTGCTGGCGGTGTTCACCAACCTTGTCACCGGGCCTGCGCTGACATGGCTGTTCTTGTACGGCGAGCAGGTGCTGGACGCGTCATCCGGTGCGATGGCCAGCTTGATCCTGCTGGCCGGGCCGGCGGGGCTGGCGGGGCTGCTCACAGGGCGATGGGCGGGGGACCGCATCGGCCGTCGGTTGACCTCTGCGCTCGGAACGGCAGCCGTCCCGGCTGCCGCCGTGTTCGCGTACAGCGGGTCTCTCGGTGGCCTGCGGGTCGGTTATGTGACCATGGTGTTCGCGCTGGGCCTGTTGGGGCCGCCGGTTGCTGCGCTGCTCAACGAAGTGATGCCCACCGAGACGCGCGCCACGGCCAACGGGTGGGTCGGGGCATCGGCTGTCATCGGCGGCGTGCTTGGTCTGCTTGTCTTCGGCCATCTCATCGACGCTCTGTCGAGCTACCGCGCCGCCGCGATGTGGCTTTTCTTGCCCACCGCACCGCTCGCGCTCGGCTACCTGCTGCTCCCGGACGGTGTCAGCCCGGACGTGGAAGAGATCGATCGGCTGATCGCCGCCGAGCACGAGTGAGCTGACAGCTGCGCGTCAGGAGTCTTGGCGGGCGAACAAGGCCCGTGCCTCGCTGGCGTCGGCGTTCGTAGACAGCATCACGATCTCGTCGCTGGCCTCGAGTCGTACCGCGCCCTTGGGGACGATCACCTCGTGGCCGCGACGGATGCTTGTGACGACAGCTGACGTCGGCCACGCGATCTCTGCGATCGTGGCGCCGTCCGCGGGGGAGCCGGCCGCGACCATCAGCTCGAGGAACCGGACACCGGTCAGCTCGCGCAGGTTCGCGCGGCCCTGGTCGAGCTGCTTGTCCACGCCGCGCCCGAGCGCCGTCTGGTACGCGACGACAAGGTCGCCGCGGCGCAGGATCCCGAGGTAGGTGTTGCTCCCGCTGACGACCGGGACGCGGCCCACGTCGATAGCGGCCATCTTGCGCAGCGCCATAAACACCTCGTCGTCCGGGCCTGTGGTCACGACACCGGTGGTCATCAGCTCGCTGACCATCACCGACTCGGGCTCACGGACGCCGCTGGCCAGCAGCGGCTCGGCCCGGGACAGGTCGTTGATCGTGATGACGCCCTGCAAGGTCCCGCCGCTGACGACGGCGAACCCGTGTGTCTGCTCTGTCTCGAACCGGCGTCGCAGCGCCGGGAGCGGCAGCGAGGGCCGGACTGTCGGATGGTTGGTCGTCATAACCTCTTTGACGAACACGGTCTGAAGCAGGTCCACGTCCTCGGGCTGCGCGTAGATGATGCCCTTCTCCTGCAGCGGCAAGGTGTAGACCGAGCCGGGCGTGACGCGCTCTGCGACGAACGTCGCGACGCCCACTGCCAGCATCAGTGGCAAGATCAGGACGTAGTCGCCGGAGAGCTCGAACACGATAAGGACGGCGGTCAGCGGCGCGCGGGCCGAGGCCCCCCACGCAGCTGCCATCCCGATCAGCGCGTAGGCACCTGGCTGGATGCCGGCCGATGGCAGCGCGAGCTCGGCGACGGACGCGATGCCGTGGCCCATCAGCGCGCCGAGGAACAGCGTGGGAGCGAAGCTACCGACGGCGCTGCGCGCGCCGATGGTGGCCAGCGTCGCCAGCAGCTTTGCGACGAACAGCACACCGATGGCCGCGACGGCCGACGCGCCGAAGCCGTACCCGCCGTTGATCAGCTGCTGCACGGGCTCGCGTACACCGTTGATGTGAGGCAGCTGCTCTCCATCGCCCAGCACCTCGGGGACGACCAGGGCGATCAGGCCAACGACGAGGCCGCCGACCAGCAGCGCGCCGAGGTCTCCGCCGCGGCGTCGGATGGGGGCGAACAGCCGGGCTGCGAGCTGCTCGCCGCGTATCAGAAGCAGGGCAAGGAACGCCGATGCGAGGCCGACGGCGAGGTACAGCCCGAGCTCGACGTACAGGGTCCACTCGCGCGGATCACTCAGCGAGTAATCGAAGCTGGGGGCGTAGATGATCCCCTCACCAACCAGCAGGCGCGCCACGACCGAGCCCGCGACCGAGCTGACGACGATGATCTGCAGCGATCGGCTCCGAAGGCCTCCGACGATGACCTCGATGGCGAACAGCATCCCGCCGATCGGTGCGTTGAACGCCGCGCCGATGCCCGCTGCGGCGCCTGCTGCGACCAACGCCCGCACCTGCTCCTCGCCGAGGTGGAATCGCTGCGCCAGCGTCGAGCCGATCGAGCCACCGACCAGCACCATCGGCGCCTCGCGGCCACCGGACGCACCGGTGCCGAGCGCCGCGCCCGTCGCCAACACCTGCAGCAGCGGCACGCGGGCCTTCAGCTTGCCGCCGCGCAGCACCAGCGACTCCATCGTCGTCACGATGCCGCTGCCGAGGACGTCAGAGCTGAGGCGGCTGATAAGCCACACAAGCACCGCACCGCCGATCGGCACCAACAGCAGCTCGATACCCGCAGCATCGTCACCGAAGCCGGCATCCTCGACGAGGTGGACAACACCGATCATCGCGGCGGCCAGCGCGCCGGTGACGATCCCGACGACCCCGGCAAGCGCCAGCATCGTGCCGTCGGCGAGGCGGGCCTGATCGAGGCGTGCGCGCACACGCATCAGCCGTGTCTGCCCTTGATCGGTCATCCTGCAGCCTCGCTACCCCAGACGCCTAGCACGCCCCAGCCCCGGTCAGGGAACCCCACTGCGTCCGCGACGCGCGCCGAACCGGTGTTGGCAGAGTCATGCAGGTAGGTCAGCAGCGGTACGTCGATCAGATGGTGACGTGCTGCCGTGGCTACCAACCGCCGCGCGAGGCCCTGCCCGCGGTGCGCCGCGTCGGTCACGACCGACAGCTCGTGCCCGGTGGCGTCGTGGCGCTTGATCCCGACGCCACCGGCGTAGGCGCCGAACTCGTCGAGCGCGAGCAACGCCTCACCGCGGAAGGGTGCAAGCCAGGCAGGGACGATCGGGTCGTCCCACGCGCGCCACACGCCGACCTCTTCGATGTCGTCGTTGACCTGCGTCGCCCAGCGCAGCACACCGCGTCCGAGCTGCGTGCCGGGCCCCGCGACCGCGTGGCCCACCCGGGAGCAGAGGTCGGGGTCATCGAGGGCGGCTGCGGGGCGGCCTTGGAGCAGAGCGGTCACCGCGTTCGCGAACCGTGGGCTGACGGTGACGAGGCCGGCACCATCGGCGTCGACCGCCCCAAGCAGCGGTCGGACGGCGCCGTCCCAGCCCGGACGGTCGCGCTGCTCGGTCGCAACGACGTGCAGCCCGGGGCTCGGCGGGGGCCACGCCCCGATCCAGGACGCGAGATGTGTTTCGATGGCAGAGATGGTCATCGGGCATCTCGCGCGACGACGCGCTCGGTGACCGGCGCGGCGCGCGCGGTCGCCCTGACCAGCTCGCGGAGTGTCGCGTCCGGATCCCCGTCCAACCAGATCGGTGCACGGTGCACACCCTCGTAGCTGACAAGGCGCAGCGCGGCCGGGCGACCTTTGAACGTCTCGACGTGAACCGCACCGCCAAGCGCTGCATCCTCGATGCCCACTGCGATCGACTCCTCCAACAGCGGCAGCACCGTCGGCATCTGCTCGCGTAGCAGCAGCTCGACCTGCAGCGCGATCTGCTCGCCGAGCGCCCGG
>JBLFZR010000110.1:0-4716 GCA_047610595.1 Nitriliruptoraceae bacterium
AACGGATCTACCTCGGGGTCGGGGTTGGCCATCGCGAAGACGATGGCGTCATCGTTCATCCGCACGAGCTCGGACGCGTCGAACAGGTTCGGTCCGCTCACCCCGATGAACACATCGGCACCGTCGAGCGCGTCGAGGATGGTCCCGGTGCGGCCTTCGGCGTTGGTGTGAGCCGCCAGCGCCCGCTTCGAGTCGTCGAGGTTGTCGCGGTCGGCGTGGATGATGCCGTGCCGGTCACACACAACGACATCGCCGACGCCCTCATGCTGCAGCAGCTTGGTGATCGCCACACCCGCCGCGCCCGCACCGGACATGGCCACACGCACGTCGCCGATCTGCTTACCGACGACCCGCAGCGCGTTGATCAGCGCCGCCAAGGTGACGATCGCGGTTCCGTGCTGATCGTCGTGGAACACGGGGATGTCGAGCGACTTGCGCAACCGCTCCTCGATCTCGAAGCAGCGCGGCGCTGCGATGTCCTCGAGGTTGATGCCGCCGTACACCGGGGCGATGGCCTCGACGATCCGCACGATCTCGTCGGTGTCGGTGGTGTCCAGACACACCGGCCACGCATCCACGCCGCCAAACACCTGGAACAACGCTGCCTTGCCCTCCATCACGGGCAGGGCGGCCAGCGGCCCGATGTCCCCCAGGCCGAGCACGGCCGTGCCATCGGTCACGATCGCGACCGTGTTGCCCTTGATGGTCAGCGAGCGTGCGTCCTCTGGCGTCTTTTCGATCGCGAGGCACACCCGTGCGACACCAGGCGTATACGCCATCGAAAGGTCATCGCGTGTCTTCAGTGGCACCGTGGGCGCGACCTTGATCTTTCCTCCGAGATGCATCAGGAAGGTGCGGTCGCTGACCTTGTGGACGTCTACCCCGTCGACCGCATCGACCACCTCGCTGATGCGTGCCGCGTGATCGGAGTCCGACGCGTTGACGGTGACGTCAACCGTCTGGCGCCCCGACGCCGCATCCACGAAGTCAACGGCCGTCACGACCCCGCCGCCGTCCCCGATCGCCGTGGTCACCGCGCCGAGCGCCCGGTGGTCGCCGGCCGGCAGCAGCAGCCGCATGGTCACCGAGTACTGCGCGCTGGTCACGTTCATAGATCACTCCTCAGCTGGACCGCCCAACCTAGGACGCCTGCGATCACGACGGGACCGCAGAGACGGTGTCATGCAGTGATCACCAACACGGATGACGCGCACGCGTGCGCCACAGCAGCCCGGCGACGGCCGAAACCAGCCACAACAGCACAGCTACGCGGTCCGTCCCCTGCGCACAGCAGATGTCGCAGGCGGGAGGAGTTCGACCTCCGCACGTCGAATTAGCACAGCGAGCGGATGAATCCGCCGATCGCGCCTGCGTCGACGTTGGAACGCAGCCTCTGCGCACACCCCCTGCCTGTTAGGAACTGCATTGTTACGTCGTCTTCTACTCACAACACTTGTCGGGGTGATGACCTTGGCGCCGATCGCCACCGCGTCCGCCTCTCCTGTCTGCACAGATGGCTACATGGGCGGTCCGCCACAGGCTGCCTGCGGCGACAGAATCTTCCCGGAGGCAGCCCTTGCGAACGGGTACATCCAGTACTCGCCGAACCCTGCGGGCTTCGCTGAGTACCGGCACGGGCTTGAGTTCCTCGCACAGACATACCCGCGATGGATCAGCGTGTTCACGCTGCGCGATCGCTTCAACACCGATGAGGCAGTGAGCGTCGGCAACGATGACCTGCGTCCGTACGAGGCCGGCGACACCGGCGACGGCCATGACATCCTGGTCGTAAAGATCACCGACCACGACGTGCCTGACGCTGGTAAGGAGACCCTGACATTCTCGCTGTCCGTGCACGGCAACGAGCGCGGCGGTCTTGAAGGCGGTGTTCGCACCGCAGAGGACCTCGCGATCGCGGCCGAGAACGGTGGCACCATCACCGACGGAGTCGACAACTACGAGTCCACGACCGGCAAGGTGCCCGAGTTTCACGACTACCCGGTCGCCGACGTGCTGGCGCAGCAGGCCGTCTACCTCATCGACTTCAACATCGACGGCTGGGTCAACGGTGACACGTTCTCCCCCAACCCAAGCATCTACGGACGCGGTAACGGGATGGGCACAGACCTAAACCGCCAGATGCCGACCGTGGGTCGTATCGACACCAGCCGCAACCCGTTGCAAGAATCTGAGGCGTCTTACGGCGTCAAGTTCATGCAAGAGGTCGCAGCGGAGGGTGTTGACGAGCTGATGGCCTACGGCGCCGACATCCACGGCGAGCTCACGTCCAACGCCTACATGGACATCATGTACCCGGCGGGCCAGTTCAACTCCGTCGACCACCGTCGTCTGATGTCGATCGCCGAGCGCACCAAGTCGGTCATCGACGAGACACTGTTCGAGGGCATCATCAACGAGATCGAGGAGGCGTCCGGCGGCAACTCTTCCTCGCCGCCAAACCTCATCCCGACCAAGCCGGCGCACTGGGCCACCGTCTATGACACGCTCGGCTACACCGACACCGGGTTCATCGGTGACTACATGGCGACCGACCTCGCCGTCACGGGCATGGACTACGAGCTGTTCCTCAACCACACGGTCCCTGAGCGCGTCTGGACCGTGGCGTTGCAGGAGAATCACATCAACGCCACACGCGGCATCATCAAGACCGCCATGGCCTACGCGATCACGCAGTCAACTGACTTCAGCGACGAGAACGTCGTGATCGACACCGTCGGTTGGGCCGGCTACATCACCAACCCCGACCGCGTGACCGACACTGACGCGTCCGGCCCCGGCCGGCTTCCCGGACCGCTCGGCGATGGCGTAGGCGCCGACGGCAACATGGTGGAGCAGGCGTCGTACGACGTCTCTAACGAGCAGTGGTTCCTCGACACCAACCCACTGATGCCCAAGCCGTTCCGCGGCCTCAAGGCAGCAGACGTCGCCGCCGACTCGGCGTACCTCGACCAGCTCGACACCCTCGTGCTGGCCGACACCGCTGCACCCAAGGACGTGGACGGTCGCAGCTATGACGCGGCCGACTACTGGAGCAACATCCTGACCTGGGTCCAGAAGGGCGGCAACTTGGTCCTTACAGACCGCGCCGTGCACGGCCTTGCCGAGCTGGGGCTCATCGACGCAGACGCAATCTCGGACGTGACGCCGTACGTGCCGCTGTTGGACTCGATCGAGCGCTTCGATCACCCGATGATGGCGGGCTTGCGCCCGAACGCCTCACAGCTGGTCGAGTCCCCGTCACTTGGGTACGAGATCATCGGTGGGTTGACGCCTGACGAGGGTGCCCCGACGGATCTCTACGCCGCTATGACGGTGGTTGACCCCGCAGCATGGATCGAGATCGGTGGCGAGCAGATCGCTACCACCGAGGGCGGCGTTGCCGTCGGCCAGGCCTCGATCGGTTCGGGTCAGATCCGTCTTGTCGCTGGCGCACTGCCGATGCCGACCGAAGGCAACGACCACCGTTACGGTCTTCGCAGCTACGCGATGACCTACACCGGTCTGTACATCATGGAGAACGCGATCGTGTACGAGGCTGCCGGTCTTGGCACTGCACCGACGGAGGTTGCCGGGGTCGCTCTCGTGGGATCAGCGCCGAAGTCGGCCCTGCCCACCACCGGGGGTGGCGCGGTGCTCCTGAGCCTGATGCTGCTGGGTGGCGCGCTTCTTGCCCGCCGACGGCTCATGACGGTCTAGCCACACAGCCACACAGCAGAACGCCTGGGACCTCTCGGTCTCAGGCGTTCTGCTGTGTTAGACGGAGGACGGTCGCGGCAAGGTCCCGCCCGGTGGCGATGTCGTCGATCAGCGTTGACAGGTTGCAGTCCCCAGCCCACACAGTGGGGCTGGTGACGAAGCGCTCGAGCGCGGCTGGCAGCGCATCCACCGACGCATGCATCTCTTTCCCCCGGATCACGACTCCGAGGACGATCCAACCCACCGTCGGCCCGGTCCAGATCACGGTCCCGTGACAGGCCCGACCCGTGTCAACCTCGACCGGATCGTTCTCCAGCCGTGCGATCACGCCAATGCCAGCTTCGTCCACCTGGCCTGACTCGGCGCGAGCACGTAGCCCGAGCACGTAGCCCGAGCACGTGGCGCGCATACCTGCGCTGGAAGCTCGATATGCCGCCACCTGACGCTCTAGCGTCTGCCACCGCTGTCCGACCACCTACCAGTCAGGCCCTCGATGTCACGTCGCATGGCGTCACTGCTGCTCGCGACCGTGCTGCTGCTCGTCATACCCAGCGCGGGCATCGCGGGGACCAGCGCCTCTTCGCGCTCGTCGTCCGAAGCCCTCCTCGTTTCGCTGATCAATCAACATCGTGCGAACGCGGGCCAGTCAGCCCTGACCGGCCGCGCCGACCTCCACCGCGAGGCACGGCGCTGGTCGTTCGCGCAGGCCGAGTCCGAGAATCTTGAGCACAACCCCGGCCTCGCGGGCAGCGTCTGCTGCTGGGCCAAGGTCGGGGAGAACGTGGCGACGGTCACGGGACACCTCGACAGCAGCTCCGCCACGATCGCGGCGACGCTGTTCGACGTGTGGCAGGGATCAGGCATCCACGACCGGACCATGCAGGACGTCGACTACGACCAGGTTGGCGTCGGTGTCGTGATCGACGGCGACGGCGTCGTCTGGGCCACCACCGTCTTCCGCCGGTGCGATGGGACCGACTGCGTCGGCAGCGCCCAAGG
>JBLFZR010000111.1:0-4676 GCA_047610595.1 Nitriliruptoraceae bacterium
GATGGCAAGCACGTGCTGTGGGCGTCGACGGTCGGCGTCGACGGGGAGGTCCTCAAGGTCGACACCGACACCATGTTCGTCATCGACAAGCTGATCCCGTCGGTCGAGCAGCAGACCCGTCCGTCGCAGCCCGGACTGTCCGGGGCGTACAACCTCGTCGACGCCGACAACCGTCTGTTCGTGGGGCTTGAGGCGTCGCTGGTCGTGTACGGCGACGCACTGCCAGGGGTGCGTCTCTCACCGATCGCCCAGCTCGCAAGCTTCGAGCTACCGGCGTCAGCGATGTGTGGTGACGACCGACTCGTCGGGATCAACATGACATACGACGGGCGCATCGCGTTCGCCACCCAAAACGGCATCGTCGGGACCATCCCGCGTGACCCGGATCAGATGACGCAGGAGAACCTCGTCACCGTCTCGCTGAACGGGGATGACTGTTCCGCAGGACCGGACGGGGTCGCGGAGGAGGTCTCGAACTCGATCGCCACCGACGAGAACGGCGGGATCTACGTCGTGACCAGCCGCGCGATGTACCGCGTCGATTCGGACGGCGATGAGCTGGCGGTCGTGTGGCGCGCCGGGTACGGCGGTGCGGGCAACGCAGGCGCTGGGCGCATCGGTCCCGGGTCCGGCTCGACCCCGTCGCTGATGGGCACCGCTCCCGAGGACGACCGCTTCGTCGTCATCACAGACTCCCAGGACCTGATGCATCTTGTGCTGATGTGGCGCGACGAGATTCCGGTCGACTGGCAGCCCGTGCGGGCGGGCGCGGACCGGCGCATCGCATGCGAGATCCCCGTGACGTTCGGGGACCCGAACACGACCGAGTCGCTCTCGGAGCAGTCGGTGCTCGTCCGCGGCCACAGCGCCGTTGTCGTCAACGACAAGCAGCCGCTGTCGCCGGTGACCGACCAGCTACCGGCGCAGCTGCAGATCTACTCCCCTCTGCTGGTGAGCGCCCCAGGAAGCGAGCCGCGGGGCATCGAGAAGTACTCATGGGACTCGGCCACCCGATCATGCGGTGTGGACTGGTCCAACCCGGATGTGCCGCTCCCCAACGGCATCCCGTCGATGAGCACCGACAGCAACCTGATCTACGCCGTCGGCATCCGCGACAGCGTGTGGACGCTCGAAGGCATCGACTTCACCACCGGCGAGGAGATGCTACGTGTGCCGATGTCGTCCAGCCCGACGACCAACAGCACGTACGCCGCTGCGACGATCGGCCCCGGCGGGACGCTGTGGACAGGCACGTTCGGCGGGATCGTCCGGTTCCAGCCGTGCGACCCGGTGATCGAGCTCGACTGCGGCCGACGTCTGAGCCCTGACGAGGCCCTGATCGGGACGTTCCCGAACGACCCCGTGCAGCTCCTGCAGCACTTCTTCGGCATCCCGAACGGCGAGCCGGGCGAGGCCGCCCCCGATAAGCGCGACGCACCCTTCGCTGTCGCTCCCCGTCAGGGCTCCGACGGGGATGAAGGCCCCACCGCCCGTACCGATCTCGCCGCCACGGGTGGTGGGGCTGCGCTGGCCGCAGCGCTGGCTCTCGGTCTCTCGGCGACGACGCGCCGCCGGCGTCGCGACTGAGCCAGCCGCCAGTCGCTAGGACGTCGACCCGCCCGGCCGGTGGCCGGCGTGTTGATGCGGCGAGCGCCGTTCGGCGGTCGCGCCACCACGGATGTCTGACCACGGAGTCCGTCAGAATGAAACGTCTGCGATCGAGATGCACCTTGGTTCTGGCCTACAGTGAGTAGTCACGAGAGTGGGCGACGGAGGTCAACGGATGGATCTGCTCGGACAGGTGTTGCACCACGGGCCCACGATGCTCTTCCAGCCCATCGTCGACCTCGTCGACGGTGATGTGGTCGGCTACGAAGCGTTGGCGCGGGGACCCGCCGGCAGCGCCCTGGAGTCTCCGGACGCGATGTTCGCGGAAGCACGCCGCACCGGCCGGGTGGTTGAGCTCGACTGGGCGTGCCGGGCGGCCGCGGCGCGGGCCGCGCTGGCCGGGGGCCTCCGTTTGCCCTTGTCGCTCTTCGTGAACCTCGAGCCCGAGACGGCTGGCGTCGCCAGGCCCGCGACCGCGCCGCTCCTAGACGACGAGGGACGGCAGCTGCGGGGCGTCGTCGAGTTCACGGAGCGCGAGCTGCTTCGCAGACCCGCGCAGGTGCTCGAAGCCGCGCAACGCATCCGTGAGCGCGGCGGAAGGGTCGCCCTCGATGACGTCGGAGCCGATCCGGCGTCGACGTCCTTCCTCGCACTGCTCATGCCGGATGTGATCAAGCTGGACATGGCGTTGATCCAGACCGACCCAAACCCCCATGTCGCCGAGACGGTCCAGGCGGTCATGGCGCACGCCGAACGAACGGGTGCGCACGTGCTGGCCGAGGGGATCGAGACCGAACGGCAGCTCGAGACGGCACTCTCCCTTGGCGCGAGATTCGGGCAGGGCTATCGGTTCGGTCGCCCGGCTCCGCTGCCGTCGCTGCCGTCGGTCGCCGCGATCTCACCGATCCTGGCCGTGCCCGATCCCACCGAGGATGTCGACACACCGTTCGACCTCGTCGCCCGGTCCGACAAGCTGCGCACGTCGCGCAAACCGCTGCTCGTCGAGATGTCCAAGCATCTCGAACTTTTCGCGAAACGGGCCCCCGACACTGTGGTGCTGCTGGGTGCCTTCCAGCAGGGGGACTACTTCTCCGCGGCCACAGCCGAGCGGTACGCGGACCTGGCAGAGCAGCTGACCTTCGTGGCAGCGCTGGGTGTCGGCATGGCTGAAGCGCCGGGTCCGGGAGTTCGCGGCGTCCCGCTCATGCATGAGGACCGACTGACGCGCGAGTGGACGGTGGTCGTCCTCGGGGTGCACGTCGCCGCCGCGCTCATCGCGCGCGAGGTCGGTGACGACGCCTCGCAGGAGCAGCGGCTGTTCCAGTCGATCGTCACCCATGATCGCAGCATCGTCATCGCCGCCGCACGGGCACTGATGCGACGGGTTCCGCCTATCTGATCCTCCCGCGCCTCGCGACGGACTCGATCAGCGGCGGGGGGTACATCTCCTGCGGCCCCGAACCCGCCGAGACCGGGGCACGAACCCGAGATCAGCCCTTTCCGCCAACACCTCCAGCCGACAAAGCACGCACACTCCTGCACCAGGGCAAGGCCGACAACGAGCAGCATGCCGGGTTGCTGCACGACGCGGCTCAACGTGCGGCAACCCAAAAGTCACCGAGCCCGAGCGGCGTGTCACCGCACATCATCTTCGCCACGCGATCTACCCATGGCTCACTAACTTCGACCGACATGAACAAGGCACGTAAGACGGTGCAAGCCGCGTGCCTTCGCGCAATCGCCACCGGACGCGTAGCCCGCGATTGCGCGCGTCGGCCCGAAGGAGACGGTGCGCTGTTGCGCGACCGACACGTTCCCCTGCTACCCAACTCCGTACGGAACCTCAGCCAGACATCCCGCCCCCGTGGGACATCCGCGAGCGCCTTAGGAGCTGGGAAGATGGAGTTCCGGTTCGGGTCCCGAGCACCCCATCTCGGAACGCGCAACGGAACGCCCCATCGACGACGGCAGTCCTGAGCCCCGAGTAGAACGTCTCACCGTCGAGCCGGTAGCCAACGTGTATCGCGCCGCCGGTGCGGCTCACGTGGCAGCGCTTACCGGGCGATACAGACAGTCGCCCGCTGGTCTACGTGCGGGTGGTCCGGCGGGAGCGTTGACGCATCAGTTGGATGGCTGCGCCACGGATTGAGCCCACCGGGAGACCCTGGAGTGAGCCATGAAGCAGAGCAGATGCCGGTCGCCGTCTTCTGACGGCTACTGCAGCAGCTGCCGCAACTCCAAGTGCCATCCATGCTGTTACAGCTGCCCACCCGGGAACTCCAGACGGGCCCTCTTCAGTGAGAACCGCCTCGACCCCAGGCACTGAGGCTCCTGCGTTATCACGCATGAACAGCAGCCCGTCGTTGCAAGGTGAGGCTCGATGAGTAGCGAGAAGACGGCCCCGACCGCGTCGATGGCCCGCGCCCACTCACCTTGCCCGTCGGCGGCTTCCAGCATCGCTTCGCCGGTCGCCGCACAGTGCCGCAACGTCCTCGCGTGGGATCATCGGCGGTCCAGCACAGCCGCCTACAACGAACGCCGCCGCAACGGACGTCATCAACAAGGAGAAGCGGCGGCTTACTGGCTACCACCGTCGCTGCTGAGGGTGACCGAGGGTGTACTGCAGTCGCGGGCCGCGGCCGTCACGAACCGCGTCGCACTCTGGCTCGCTGGACGGCTGCGAAGCGCAGCAAAGCAGCTACGACGACCAGCCCTGTCATCAGCAACAGGACCGCAACGACTCCCGTGACGACAGCGGCTGCGGAGGGGTTGATCCGTGATGACAGCGTCTCGTACACCGTCGATGCGACCGGCCGTCCGCCGTACACGGCGACCACGGCATACGCCAAGCAAAGAGCCGCCATGATGGCCGCGTCGAGGATCATGATCGCATCCAGCGACTCCAACACCACCAACACCACCAACACGCCGAACACAACGGTCAGGGTGGTGAGCCCCAGTCGCAGTTCGCGTGTCATGCGGGTTCCGATTGACGAAGTCGGCAAGTATCCCTCACAGGTGACGTCCGCACAACCACTACTCGCGACGTCGTGCACGTTCTCCCTTAG
>JBLFZR010000112.1:0-4667 GCA_047610595.1 Nitriliruptoraceae bacterium
CTTGGGATGATGGACGATCCCAAGGTGTACGAGATGCTGGCGACGGGATACACGCTCGGGATCTTCCAGCTGGACTCGACTGGCATGCAGGCGCTGGTGCGCAAGCTCAAGCCGACCCGCTTCGAGGACATCTCGGCCCTGCTCGCGCTGTACCGCCCGGGGCCGCTGTCGATGGACATGCACCTGACCTACGCCGAACGCAAGAACGGGCTCGAGTCGGTCACGTACGACCACGCAGACCTTGAGGCGATTCTCGGCGACACATACGGCGTCATCGTCTACCAGGAGCAGGTGATGAAGATCGCCACCGACTTGGCGGGCTTCACCATGGCCGATGCCGACGGGCTGCGAAAGGCGGTCGGCAAGAAGAAGCTCGAGCTGATGCAGTCTTTCAGCGAGCAGTTCGTCGAGGGCGGGCAGACGAACGGTTACGAGAAGAAGCTGATGACAGATCTGTGGGAGCTGATCGTCAAGTTCGCCGCGTACGGCTTCAACAAGGCACATACGGTCGCCTACGGGGTCGTGAGCTACCAGACGGCATGGCTGAAGGCCCACTACCCGGTCGAGTACATGGCGGCGTTGCTGACGTCGGTGAAGAACAACAAGGACACCAAGCCGATCTACCTCAACGAGTGCCGGCGTATGGATATCCCGGTGCTCCCGCCGGACGTCAACGTGTCGGAGGCTGACTTCTCGGCGGATGGCGACGAGATCCGCTTCGGCTTGGCCGCCGTCCGCGGCGTGGGCGAAGGGTTCGTCGAGGCGATCGTCGCGGCACGGCAGCGCGAGGGCGCGTTCGGCGACTTCCGCGACTTCTGTGAGAAGGTCGATGGGTCGGTGCTGAAGAAGGGCACGCTCGAGAACCTGATTATGGCAGGCGCGTTCACCGGCCTCGGTCACACCCGCAAGGGGCTGCTGGCAGCGTTCGAGCCGATCGTTGACGCGGCGAACAGCGTGAAGAAGGCGAAGGCGGCGGGTCAGGACTCACTGTTCGACGCTTTCTCGGACGAGCCAGCGGTGACGCTTGATGACGGCGTCGAGATCGGCGAGGGCGAGTTTGGCAAGTCGAGACTGCTGTCTGCCGAGCGCGAGATGCTGGGTCTGTACGTCTCGGACCATCCGTTGTTCGGTGCCGAGCGGCTGCTGGAGGAACAGGCCGACACGACCGTCGCGGCGCTGCGCGAGAAGAACGATAACGACAACGTCACGGTCGCCGGCGTGCTGACCGGCATCCAGAAGAAGTTCACCCGTAAGGGAGACACATATCTGACCGCCACGTTGGAGGACCTGACGGGCGCCGTCGAGATTGTGTTCTGGCCGACGGTGTACCGGGTTGCGCATGAGGTGCTGCAGGAGGACACCGTCCTGATCGTGACAGGCCGGGTCGAGCTACGCGATGAAGCCGTCAAGCTCACAGCCAACCGTGTGACCGAGCCAGATCTGTCGGAGGTCCGCGGGTCTCCGGTGCAGGTGCGCTTCGAGGCAGGTCAGTGCACGACGGACTCGATGCAGCGGCTGCGGACCGTCCTCGGGGCACACCGTGGCCATGTCCCAGTGCATCTCACTGTTGAGGTTGACGGCCGCACCGTCAGCTATCAGCTCGGCGACGAGCTACGCGTGAGCCGTCGGCCGGGGCTGTTCGGCGAGCTGAAGATGGCGTTCGGTCCGGAGGCAGTCGTGGACCAGTCGGCGCGCACCTTCGAAGGCGAGCGGCCCGACAAACCACGCCCCTGGGAGAAGTGAGCCGCCGGCCACCGCACAGCGCGCGTTGGACGGCAAGATCGCCGAGGGGCGTCGGTAGTCTCGCGGGCCTCCGTCCACGGGGTTTCCGTGTCCCATCTGACCGTTCTCGACCTGCGTGGTGACCACCGCGATCCACGTGCGAGGCTCCCGCGCCCGCGCGTCGATCTAACTGCCGCGCGCGATGGCGTCGACGAGACGCTTGCTGCGGTAGCGGCGCGTGGCGATGACGCCGTACGTGAGCTGACGCAGCGCTTTGATGGCCAAGACCTTGACGCGCTGGTGGTGCCCGATGACGTGCGCCGGGCCGCGCTTGAGGGGCTTGCGCCGACGCTGCGCGCGGCGCTGGAGCGAGCTATCGACCAGGTCCGGTGGTTCCACGAGCGCGCACGACCGGCCGACTGGGAAGATGAGCGTGACGGTGCACGCATGGGCGTGTGGCACCGTCCTGTGCGCCGTGCGGGCGTGTACGTGCCCGGCGGCAAAGCCGTTTATCCCTCGACCGTGATCATGACCGTGGTGCCGGCGCAGGTCGCCGGGGTTGACGAGATCGTGCTGTGCACCCCGCCAACAGGCCTCGGCCCGGACGGGCAGCCGGACGGCTGGCCCGACCGAACCATTCTGGCCGCCGCCGAGCTGCTCGGCGTTGACCGGGTCGTACGCGTTGGTGGAGCGCAGGCTGTCGCCGCGATGGCGTACGGCACCGACAGCGTCCCGCGCTGCGATGTCGTGGTCGGGCCTGGCAATCTGTATGTCTCGCTCGCCAAGCAGCGGCTGCAGGCTGAGGGCCTGATCGGGATCGATGGCTACGCCGGCCCGACCGAGATCGGGATCATCGCAGACGCGCACGCAGACCCCCGGCTGCTTGCCGCGGACCTTGTGGCGCAGGCCGAGCACGACGAGCTCGCGACCTGCCTGCTCATCACGGATGCGCCAGATCTTGTGCCACGCGTCGAGGAGGCCTTGGCTGTCGAGATCGCAGCGACGCATCACCGCACCCGTGTCGAGGTGGCGCTGGCCGGGCAGGGGACGGTGGCGCTCGTGGACGACATCGACCACGCGATCGACGTGGCTGAGGCGTTCGCTGCAGAACACCTCGAGGTGCACACCGCGGACGCCCGTGGCGTTGCTGAGCGGGTGCGCTACGCCGGCACCACGTTTATCGGCGCCGCGACCCCTGTCAGCCTCGGTGACTACGCCGCCGGGCCGAACCACACGCTGCCCACCAGCGGCACCGCGCGGTTCACCGGTGGACTCACAACGTCGTCCTTCCTCGTCCCGGTGAACTTTGTGGAGTACACCGAGGATGCGCTGGCCGAGCTGTCGGCGTCCGTGCTTGCACTTTCGAAGGCCGAGCAGCTACCGGCGCATGGCCGAGCCGTCCAGATTCGGCTTGATATCGCAGCCGGCGGCGACGGTGCTCCAGGAGGTTCCGCGTGACTGAAACTGTCCACCCCGACCGGGTTCCGGTCCGCGACGACCTGCTGGATGTGACGCCGTACGGCGCGCCGCAGCTGGACGTACCGGTGCGCCTGAACACCAACGAGGTGGCCTTGCCGCCACCCTCCAGCTTCGTCGACGAGGTTGCTGCCCGGATGTCCGGGCTCCAGCTGCAGCGCTACCCAGACCGCCGCGCGATCGAGCTGCGATCTGCGCTGGCCCGCCTACATCACGTCACCCCAGACCGGGTTTGGGTTGCGAACGGATCCAACGAGATTCAGATGCAGCTGCTGCAGGCGTACGGCGGCCCGGGTCGCCGCGTCATGCTGCTGCAGCCCGGCTACTCGTTTCATCCGACGGTGGCGCGTCTGACCGGTACCGAGGTGGTGTTCCACGATCTGCCGCAAGATCTGGTCCTAACGCCGGATGAGGCAGCGGCCGCGATCGCCGAGCATGACCCCGACATCGTGCTGGTCGCGTCCCCGCACAACCCGTCCGGGGTCCGGATGAGCCTTGACGCCGTACGCGCGTTGCACGACGGATCACGGGCGCTGATCGTCCTAGACGAGGCGTACGTCGAGTTCACGCGTCGTCCTAACGCATCTCTCGAGCTGCTTGCCGAGCTGCCACGGCTTGTCCTGTCGCGCACCTTCTCCAAGGCGTTCCGTCTTGCAGGGGTCCGGCTCGGGTACCTGCTGGCCCAGCCGTGGGTGATCGACGACCTACGCAAGGTGCGTCTGCCGTACCACCTCGACGCGATCACCCAGGTGGCCGGTGTTGTCGCGCTCGAGCAGCGAGCCGAGCTGATGGACCACATCCCGAGCACGATTGACGAACGAGACCGCATCGTCGACGAGCTGTTGATGATGCAGGGCGTCGTGCGTGTGTGGCCGTCTTCGGCCAACTTCCTGCTGCTGCGCACCGAGGTGCCGGATCTGTTTGACCAGCTGCTAGACCTCGGTGTGCTGGTGCGAGACTTCTCGTCTGTGCCCGGGGTCGAAGGCTGTATCCGTGTCACAGTCGGGACCCCCGACGAGAACGACTGGTTCCTTCGCGCGCTCCACAAGGTGGTCGGCTAATGGTGAATGAAGACGTCCCGGCGAACCCCGCCGACATCGACTGGACGCCGGTGTTCGCGCATCTGCCGTGGCTCCAGAGCCCGAAGGCCAAGTTCGGCCAGGTGATCCCGGCGGCTGAGCTACCCGACGGTGGTTACACCATGGGATTCGACAGCCTGTCTGACCGCAGCCAAGAGGTGGTGGACGCGATGTACGCCGCTGGTGTCGTCGGTCCCGGCGTCGACTGGGCCCGGTGGCTTGACGGCGCCGGCGCGGCGATCGCGAAGGACACGACGGGCGAGGTCATCACCGATGCACCGCTCGACGATGTCCGTCGACTGCTCGTGGCGATCGTGCGTGGCGCCCGCTTCAACGAGGGGCTGTTGCTCGAGGCGTTCCTCAACGGCTCGGTCCGTCGCCTGATTGAGC
>JBLFZR010000113.1:0-4657 GCA_047610595.1 Nitriliruptoraceae bacterium
GTTTCGCCCCTCCGGGCAGCACTGATGGCCTGATCGATGAGGTCGAGCGAGGAAAGTCGTGCGTCGGCGCCGTCACCGAGCAGCACGTACGGCTGATCGCGGTCAAGGAGGTTGACCAGCGCGTCGGCTGTCGCGTCCCCCGACAGCTGCGGAACCGCGTCCAGCCCGCGCAGCAGGGTGTCCACCCGCGCAGCAGGGTCGGCGGCTGCCAGCGCGTCGGCCGTCAGGATGCCCGCGGGCCCGTCCACGCCGCGCACGAGCCACACGCCTGGCCGTTGCTGCATCTGGGCTGGCGTCATGCTCGCGGTGAGGGCACCCGCGGTCATGTCGGCCGACACCTCGCGGGTCGCAGGGGCAAGCACGCCCGCCGGATAGCCAGCCAGCCAGCGTGAGAGCCGCCCTCGGACCAGCTCGCCGCGGGCGGCGTACAGCATGTAGCCGCCGATGGCGCCGATCCAGATGCCGCTGATGACGCCCCCGTCGACGGTGAGGATGGACCAGCCCGCCAGCGCGAGCAGCCCGGTCGAGAACGCCAGCCCGAACCACGCCGCTGCCGTGGTTGCGAGGTGCCGGTCACCGGTAAGCGCCCACAGGCCAGCACGCAGCACACGACCCCCGTCCAGCGGCGCACCGGGAATCAGGTTGAACAGCGCCAGCCCGAGGTTCATCCATCCCAGCAGCCCAGCTACGTCCGTAACCCCGGCCCAACCAAGCTGATCGGCACCGGTCGCGACCAGACCGAACGCCGCGGCCAGCACGATGTTGCTCCATGGGCCGATCGCGGCGATAGCGAACTCGTCACGGGCACGCCGGTCCTCGGAGTGCAGGGCGGTGACACCACCCAGCAGGAACAGCGTGATGCCACCGACCTCGGCCCCGCGGTGGGTTCCCTCGAGCGCGTGGGCCAGCTCGTGTATCAAGACAGACGCGGTGAACAGCACGGATGCGAGCGTGGCCATGGCGATAGCCGTGAGAAGCGAACGTTCGTCTGCGAACGACCGCTGGTAGCTCAGCACGACGCCGATGGCAATGACGAACCACGACGGGTCGACGCGGACGTCGACCCCGCCGATTGTTGCGACGCGGAAGGCTCGGGGGAACACGTGTCTCAGAACGGTCGGGCGCGGGTGGTGGTTCCGCGCGGGCGGGGTATGGGGCCGGTGTGACGTGTGCTGCTGTTGTCAGTCGCAACCGGGGGCGTGAGGTCGCGGTGGGTCAGGGGTGTCACGTGGTCTCTGCCAGCTGCCACGTTGTGCCTTGCGGCCCGTCTGCGAGCACGATGCCAGCGGAGGTCAGGCCGTCTCGGACACGGTCCGCTGCGGCCCAGTCGAGGGTGTCGCGCGCCACCGACCGTTCGGCGAGCAGCAGCTCGACGAACGGAGCGACGAGCGCGGCAGGATCGGTGAGCCCGCCGCCGGCAAGCTCGCCGAGACGGGTGACCAGCCCCCGCAGGGCAGCCACGGCGCGGTCTCGCATGTCGCCCGTCTGGGCATCGGCTTGCCAGCTACGCACCGTGCGTTCGAGGTCGAGCACCGCGCGGGTTGCTCCAGCCGGGTCACGCTGTTTGGTCGCCTCGACAAACGCGGCCTGCGCGGCGGTCAGCGCATCGAGCAGGGGCGCTGCGTTTGGGTCGGTTGCGTCCGACGCGTCGTCGTCAGATGAGCGGGGTAGGTCGGTAGCGACCGCGACACCGCCGGTCCGACGGGCGGCTTCCCGCAGGGCGTCGAGCGTGGTGGTTTCGCCAGCGCCGACAACCTCGACGGAGCCATCGCGTCGTCGCACGGTGAGCCCACCGCGCCCCTGTACTGCGACTGTTCCGGCCTCGATGTCGACCACGACGGACGTGTGCTCGTCCACCCCCAACACCCAGTGGTTGTCGGGGAGCATCGCCTCCATCGCGGTCAGTCGACGTTCGCCGAGGTAGCAGTAGCGGGTGTCGTGACTGCCGCCCTCCGCGTTATCAAAGTGCGGAATCAGGACCGCATCCAGCCCGATGGTCGGCAGCAGTCGTAGCCCGTCGAGCCAGCCCAGCTCGCTACCGGCCTTGTAGATCTCGTACACGGGGATGGCGTGGCTTCCGATGGTCGCGGCGGCGGCGCTGGACATCACGGTCGCCCCGCTTCCGCCCGGCGCCAGGCGCTCCCGTAGCAGCCGTGGGATCGCGGTGCGATGCAGCTGGGACAGCAGGTAGCTGGGGCTGCCCGGCCCGACGAACACCCAGTCTGCATCGGTGACGCCGGCCTGTGCTCGCTCAACCTCGAGGGCGCCAGGATCGTCGACCCGTCGCAGCGACACGACCTCGACGGTCGCGCCGACGTTGTGCGAGAAGTACTCCAGCGTCCGATCGGACAGCTCATCGGCGTTCTCTTGGAACCCGTACGGCGTGTCCAGCAGCACGGCGCGCGGCGCGTTGCCGAGCTGGGCGAGCACCCGCTGGTGTGGCGTGACCATCGTGGGGGTCGTCTCTCCGGACCCCATGATGACCAGCAGGTGGGCGGACATCGGCTGCCTTCCTCTTTTGGACTGTTTTATCGGGGCCTTCGACGGCGGTGCGTGAGCTAATGGTCCACGTATCCTGCGCAAGGTCCGTGCCATCGCGTCGTTGTCGCCCACGTGGAGCTAACCATGCCCGCCGCACCGTTCGACCGTCGCGCCTTTCTGCAGCGGGCGGGCCTCGCAGGCACGGCGGCTGTCGCGCTCGCCGCCACCGGGCGGCGCCCGTGGGCACATGCCGACGAAACCCTCGCTCCGTTCCACCACGGCGTCGCGTCCGGTGATCCGCTGGCCGATCGGGTGATCTTGTGGACGCGCATCAGCGACCAGGCCGGCCCGACGATGGTCGGTTGGAACGTCTGGTCGGACGCGGAGCTCACCAACGAGGTGCGCAGCGGCCAGCTCACTGTCGACGACACGACCGACTACTGCGTCAAGATTGATGCGACCGGGCTGGCGCCAAGCACCTACTACTACTACCGGTTTACAGCGCCCAACGGCGTCCAATCGCTGGTCGGTCGCACGAAGACGCTGCCTGCGGCGGACGCCACAGTCGAGCGTTTTCGTGCTGCCGTCGTCAGCTGCTCGAACTACACCGGTGGGTTCTTTAACGCCTACGCCCACATCAACGAGCTCGATGATGTTGACATCGTGCTGCACGTCGGCGACTACCTCTACGAGTACGGCAACGGCGGCGAGGGAAACAGCCGTTACGGCCCCGCGGAGCTGGAGGGCATCCGCGACCACGCGCCGGACCACGAGTACGTGACGCTGGAGGATTATCGGATCAGGCACGGGCACTACAAGCTTGACCCGGATCTGCGACGGCTGCATCAGCTGCACCCGTTCGTCACCACGTGGGATGACCACGAGACCACTGACAACTCGTTCACCGACGGCGCCAACAACCACAACCCCGACACCGAGGGTGATTGGTACGTGCGCAAGGCGGTGGCGCAGCAGGCGTACGACGAGTGGATGCCGATCCGGGGCACAGATCCCAACATCATCTACCGCTCGTTTCAGGTCGGGACGCTGTTGGACCTGATCTACCTCGACACGCGGCTGGAGGGCCGTAGCGAGCCGCTCGGTGACCTGATCACAAGCCCGACGCTGTTCGAGGCGGGCGTGAACGACCCCGAGCGCACGATGATGAGCCCGACGCAGCTGGGCTGGTTCACCGACCAGCTTGTCGCGTCGCAGACCCGCGGCGCAACATGGCGCGTCCTGGGCCAGCAGGTCATGTTTATGCAGTTCGACGGCGGTCAGCTGGTGGACACCGACGGGTTCGAGAGCGCCGGCGGGCAGGACGCACCATCCTTCGGCTTTAACAGCGAAGGCAACGCCATCAACCCGGACGCATGGGATGGCTACAACGCCGAGCGTGACCGCGTGTACGACGTCATCGATGCAGAGGGCATCACCGACCTGGTCGTGCTGACCGGCGATATTCACACCTCGTGGGCCGGCGACCTGCCGCGCAACGCCGGCAACCCGTACGACCCGGTCACCAACACGGGCTATGACCCGGCGACCGGCACGGGGTCACGCGGGGTCGAGTTCGTGACCCCGTCGGTGACCAGCGACAACATCAACGAGATCATCGCGGAGGCAACGGGGGAGTCTCCGCCTCCGGAAGGCGCCTCGAGCGGGCTGGAGGCCGCGATTATGGCCGAAAACGTGCATATCAAGATGGTCGACCTCGACCGGCACGGATACCTGACGCTCGACATCACCCCCACGCGGGTGCAATCGGACTGGTTCCACAGCGTGACGCGTTTAGAGGCAACGACCCAGATGCAGCCGTTCCGTCCGCTGAAGGACTCGTGGTACGTCGACGTATCGACGCATCGCCTGCTCCCGGCCACGAGCCGTGTGGAGGCAGCTGCCGTGACGGCGCCGCAGCCTGCTGCCGCGCCGTCGTCGGTCGGCGGCTCTGGCAGCGCCGGCGGCGTGTTCATCGTCGGTGACACCCCCGACCCGGACGCCGACCCCGACCTCGCGTCGACGGGCGGCGGCGCAGCGATCGCGTCGGCCGCTGCCATCGCGCTGGCCGTGACTCTGCGGGCCCGCAACCGTGTCGAACATGACGAGGCCTGAACGCTGGGGCCTGAGCCCGGGGTCCTGAGCCCGGGGTCCTGAGCCCGGGGTCCTGAGCCCGGGG
>JBLFZR010000114.1:0-4643 GCA_047610595.1 Nitriliruptoraceae bacterium
GGGTTCTCGATGACGAGGGTCACGTCGAGGCCGTCGATGGTGCGCGCCGCGATGCACAGGTCGACGTCCGGACCGTCCTCCGGATCGCAGTCGCCAAGCGTCACGATCGGGTTCCCGCGTGAGATGGCGACCCGCTTACCGTCCAGCGTGCCGGTCGCCTGAATGCCCGCGTTCGCCGAGATCGGTGCCACCGACGCGACAGGCACGGCCGGTTCGTCACCGTTGCTGCAGCCGGCGAGCGTGAGGGCGATGGCGCCGATGGCGGCAAGGAGTAGACGGGTGGACACACAGGGTCCGATGGTTCGAGTGCAGGCGGGCGAGAACGTTGCTGGGGGAGATGCGACGGCCGCCGTTGCAGCGAGCCGCGCCGGCGTCAGGCTCCCGAGATGAACCGACGAAGGCGGGTACCGACGCCGCCGGTGGTGTCCGCGGGGCGGACTGCGCGAGCGAGCGTTGTGAGCGGCTGGCCCGGCTGCTCGTCGTCTGCGGGCGGTGACGCAACAGCGAGGACGATCAGCGGGTCGGCGCCACGGTTGTCGATGCCGTGCGTGACCCCGGCGGGAACCAACAGTGACGCCAGCGGGTCGAGCCCTGCCTCGCCTTGCTCGGTGACGAACCATGCGCGGCCCCCGATGACGGTGTACGTCACATCGGATGCGGCGTAGCGCAGCACGGTGGTGGCCTGGAGTGGCTCAAGGCACCAAAGGTCTTGGGTGATCGTCGCAGTCGAGAACACCCGAACTCGGCGGGCTTCTTCTTTGCTGAAGTCCACCCAGTCACGGAGGTCGACGGGCATAACCTCGCCGGTCGCTTCAGTCTGGGGCAGTGTCTCATCCATACCACGGACCGTAGCGCCAGCAAGTTGCGCCTTGCACCTGACCGGACGTGGCCTCACCGTGATGCGCAGGGGTCCAACCGTCATGCGTAGGGCAGGGCGATGGTCAAGCTTGTTGCGTGACCGTTATGGTCGCATGCCACGCCCGTACGCCCACTGAGGACCCCCCGTGCAGATTGATGCCATCCAGACCAGCCTGACCGAGGCTGATGCCGCGCTCGTCGTCATCGCAGCCGTGACGCGCGACTCGGTCGCCGTTGCCGTGGGTGAGCCCGGTGACCTCGGCCTCGACCTCGCGGCAGCGTTTGCGTCCGTTGGCTTCACCGGCGCCAACGGCACAACCGCCCGCCTGCCGCTAGCGAACGGAGGCTCACTGCTGGCGATCGGCCTGGGTGCGGAGGTCTCGACGTCGAAGGTTCGATCCTTCGGAGCCGCCGCCGCCCGCATCGCCAAGGACGTCGCGTCTGCCGCAGTGCTGCTGCCGCCGGTTGACGGTGTGGGCGCTGACGTCGTGTCCGGTGCCCTCGCAGAGGGATTCGTGCTCGGCAGCTACGCCTTCACCGCGCACCGGTCGGAGGTGGAGGAGGTCGCCGTTGTGGTCGTGACGGTGCACGGTGGGGCCGACGCCGCCGCGCTGCGGGCCGGCCAGATCACGGGCGAGGCTGTCGCTCTCACGCGCGACCTCGTCAACACGCCCCCCAACTTCAAGCGTCCACCGGCTCTCGCGGCGCGTGCCGTCGAGCTGGTCGCCGGCACCGGCATCACCAGCACGATCATCGATGACGTTGAGCTGCGGGAGCGCGGCTACGGCGGCATGACCGCGGTCGGTCAAGGCTCGGCCGAAGGCCCCCGGATCGTTGAGCTGGTGTGGAACCCAGAGGGAGCCTCGGGGGACCACATCGCGCTCGTTGGCAAGGGCATCACGTTCGACACCGGTGGCATCTCGCTGAAGCCGTCGGCATCGATGGAAACGATGAAGATGGACATGGGCGGCGCCGCCACGGTGCTGTCTGTCATCCTCGCCGCCGCGCGGCTCAAGCTGCCGGTCAAGGTCTCGGCGATCTTGTGCCTCGCCGAGAACATGCCCAGCGGCACCGCGCAGCGCGTGTCGGATGTGTACACCGCGCTGGACGGCACCACCGTGGAGGTGCTCAACACCGACGCAGAGGGCCGACTGGTGCTTGCGGACGGCATCACGCACGCAGGCCGGATGGGGGCAGACGTCATCGTTGATGTCGCGACCCTTACCGGGGCGGCCGTGGTGGCCCTCGGCGAGAAGTACAGCGTGCTGATGAGCAACGACGACGCCCTCGCGGACGCGCTGCTCGTCGCTGGCAGCGACGCGGACGAGCTGATGTGGCGTATGCCGCTCGCGGCCGAGCAGTACAACGACAAGCTCGACTCGGACGTGGCTGACATCAAGAACGTGGGTGGCCGTGCGGCTGGAACGATCGTCGCGGGCTTGTTCTTGCACCGCTTTGTGCCGGCCGAGACACGTTGGGCACACCTAGACATCGCCGGCTCTGCATGGACTGACAGCGCCGACGGAATCCTCAGCAAGGGCGCGACCGGCGTGCCGGTGCGGGCGCTCGTGGCGTGGCTCAGCGCCCGCTAAGCCACGCGTAGGCGGGCGCCAGTTAGGCGTCCGCCACGCTCGCTGTCAGCCGTTCGATCTTTGCGCTGAAGCGGGCCTTGTTCACCAGCACCCGACGGTGACGAACCTTGGCAACCGTTGTGTCGCCGCACCTGATGAACACGACGAACTCCAGTCGCGAGCCGTGGTGGCCGCGCAGGGTCGCTTCGGCACACACCTCCGTGCCGACCGGCACGGGCGACAGGTGCTCAATCTCGGACCATGACCCGACCGAGGTCTCGCCATCGGGCAGATCCTTGCAGATCGCGGCCACGCAGGCCTGCTCTGCCAAACCGAGCAGCGTCGGCGTGCCGAGCACAGCAACATCACCACTGCCATCCTCGGACGCGGTGTGGCACTGCTGCACCGTCAATGACTGGATATCGGTCAGTCCCGGGTTGCACGCACCCATATCGACCTCGCAGCGTGATGTGGCTCTGTCGTCGGAGGGTGACCGGGGACATGCAGCCTGTCGTGGTCGGTGCAAACAGCGTTCGAGCACCGACCACGTACGGTACCGGGCGCGCTGGTGCAGGTCCTGTTCGCACGGTCGGTTGCCGGCTGGCACGCTTGCGCGTGCGACGCCCTCGCGTTGCGACCTCCCACCGCGTCCCTGAGGCCCCCCGTGACTGCATCGCTTGACTCACCATCCGCGATCACCGCGCTGATCCTGCTCGAGATGGGCGTTGGTGGGCTGGTCCTCACCTGGATCGCTCCGACCTGGGGCAAGGTTCGGCACGGCTACGAGCTGTTGCTCGGATCGACCGTGCTGCTGATGATCTGGGGCGGTCGGGCTGCGCTGTCCTCGCCGCTCGCGCGGCTGGTCGAGGCGGACGACGCAACCGCTGCCATGCGCAACGCCGCCGAGCTGGTGCAGCTGCTGCTGCTGGTCTGCCTCGCTGCTGGCGTGCTGTCGATGGCTGCGCTCGCGACCCGCGTTGCGCTGCCAGCGCGGGTGCTCGGGATCGTGTCCGGGCTGGCGGGTGTCGGGTCGTTCCTGCCGCTCGCGCAGCTCCAGCGTGAGCTGATCGGCTCGAACCTGATCGTCGGCATCCTCGAGCTGGTGCTCGGCGCGCTGCTGCTCGGTGGCATCTGGACCGGGATGATCCTTGGGCACTGGTATCTCGTGGAGCGCAAGCTCACGAACAAGTACATGATCTGGGTCGCCTGGCTGAACGTCGTCGCAGTCGCCGCAGGTCTGGCGTCCATCCTGATCTCGCTCGCGAACCCAGCACCCGAGTTCGGCATGTTCTCGCCGCTGCTGTCGGTTGGGAACATGACGCTGACGCTCGGCATCGGGACGCTCGGCCTCGTGGCCCTTATCTCGGGCTTCAACGTCAAGCTCGCCAAAGAGGGCGGGCGCAGCATCCAAGCATCCACCGGGATGTTCTACCTCGCCGTGATCCTTGCGCCTGCGGCTGAGTTCGCGGCCAAGATTCGCTACTTCTGACGGCATCAGTCAGATGCAGTGAATGTGCGCCAGATCGGCCGGCACGAGTCGCGACGCCACTCCGGCACATGCTGCAGGGGGTCGCGACCGCGCCAGCGTTCGCCCGTTTAGACGGTGCGGGTCGCGAGCAGCAGCCCGGTGTCGATCGGGAGGCTGATCGCGTCGAGGCGGTCATCGCCTGCGACGCGCTCGGCGACCGTCGCCTCGCCGTCCCCGATCAGACCGCGCATGACGCCGCGGGGTGCGGCTGCGAGCGCGCCACGGATCAGCAGCACGCCACCAACCCGCACCAGGCGCATCGCGTGGTCGAGGTGTCCGGGATCGACGCTGTCCTGCAGCAGCACGACGTCGTACGCCGCGTCGGCCAGACGGGGCAGCACCGCGGCGGGGTCGCCTTCGATGGCGCGTACGCGGCCGGTGACGCCGGCCTCGGCGTACGCCTGCGTGGCGAGCCCGTGCCGGTGGGCGTCGGGCTCGACGGATGTCAGCACGCCGCGGCCGGACAGCCCATCCAACAGCCAAAGGCCGGTGAGGCCCGCTGCTGAGCCAACCTCGACGGCGGTCTGCGCCTCGACGCGACGCGCGGCCCACGCCAGCAGGGCGCCAACCTCGGGGGAGGGGACGTCGTCAGCCGGCCCGGAGCGTGTCCGGGCAGCCAAGAGTGCGTCGTCCTCGGGCGCCAGCAGGCGCCTCGTTTCGGTACGGGCGGCAGCGTCGTCCACGGT
>JBLFZR010000115.1:0-4625 GCA_047610595.1 Nitriliruptoraceae bacterium
CGGGGTGTGCACCGTCGTGGCGCAGCATCACGCCATCCGCGTCAGCTTGCTCGGTCGGGGTGATCGGTGAGGTTGAGACGTCGGTGCCGCCCGCGAGCCAGCCGCTCGCCATCGCGACGAGGCCTTCGGCGCGTTGCATCGTGCGTGAGACCCCGGGTGTCGGGCGGCCCGCTGCGTCCTCAATACCGCGCACGGTCGTGTCGTAGCTCACCGGATCAAGGTTGGCGTAGATGAACCCGCCGCCATCAAAATCTTGTTGCGACACCAGAGTTTGACCTGCCCGGGCGCGAGCCTCGACCCGCTCGACATCCCGGGGCCCCCGCGCGTCCTGCACCGCTTCTTGCACGAACCCCAGGATGTCAGGGTTATCGCCCCGTTCACGCAGCTCGATCGCGTGATCACAACAGAACCGTTCGACCTGCAACAGCACGTCACCACGCAGCCGGGTCGTCTCGGCACAGATCACGGCGGCCTGCTCAAAGTTGATATGCCCCGCCGCGAGCACCCCAAGGGTGTGTTGCAACGTTTGTAACCGTGAGGCCATCCGGACCAGCCGGTGGGCCTCAAACCGTGACAGCCCTGCTTCCAGCTGCAGCCACTCCAACGGCGACCAGCCCGTGATCGCAGGGATGCCACCGAGCGCGTGCATGTCCAGCCACGTCATGACCAGACCGATCTTGATCTGCTCTGACTGCGCCGCGTACGTGCGCGCCTTGGCGAGCAACAGGGCCGGGTCTGGCGATGATTCGTACACGCCAGACGTGTCCGCCGCCATCACATGGCGTCGCATCCCGGAATCACGCAGCTTGGATCTCATACACCGAAACTACATCTGGGGTGTGACACGCATGCTGCGCCACGTCCCACAGCGATTCGGCCACGTCCATCCCGAGCCGGGCCTGACGAAGCTCAGGTGTGGAACGGCTGCCCGAGTACGCGTGGCGGATCACCGATGACGGCGCGGTGGAACCCGGGACCATGCTCGGCGAACCGCCCGACGACCTTCAGCCGCACGATTGGGAGCACGCCGAACGAGAAGCAGCCCACCATCACGCGGACCGGGTGCCAGCCGCCGAAGATCACGATGGCACGGATGATCTGCCGGGTGTTGCGGGTACGGCCACTCACACCACCCGACCTTCACCGGCAGTGTGAACGCTGCACCTGCAACACCGATCAGACCGCCGCAGAGCGCGGCTGGGAGGCTCTCAGCGATGGAAGAGGTCGGCTCGTCGAGGATGAGCAACCGCACACGACCAGGCACCAAGCGGATGATCTCGAGCTGCTGATGATCGCCGATGGTGAGCGACTCGACGCGGATGTCGAGGTCGAGGTCGAGGCCATGCGATCGACCGGTCGTCGTCGCCGTCGGTCCACGCCGAGTCATGCGAGGGCCAGATCACGGGAACGTCGGGGCCCGGTTGCTGCCTGCAGGGTCCCGTCCTTCATCTCGTTTGAGGTAGCGAAAACAAGGTCCGCGCTCTGCGCGACCATCTCATCCACGACCGCTTCGATGGTGAGCGCTGGAGAGTCAGCCAGGTTCACGAGGTCGATGACAATCAGCACCGATTGCTGCCAGTGCGCGGGTGGGTGAACGCACTGAGGCTTGTGGTAAATGGTTGTGCGCGCGGACGCGAGCGGCGGCATCTTCGTGACCGTGCACGCGCGTCGCACTAGCGTCCGTCGCTCAACCGACCTTCCCCCTCGGAGCTCACGTGGTCACCCGGCTCGGCATCCTGACAGGCGGGGGCGACTGCCCCGGACTGAACGCTGCGATTCGTGCGGTCGTCCGTCGAGCGGATCAGCACAACATTCGCACATACGGCTTTCAAAACGGCTGGCGGGGCGTGCTGGACGGGGAGGCGACACAGCTGACGATGGCGTCCACGCGCGGGTTGTTGCACCGCGGAGGCACGATGCTCGGGACGTCTCGCGTTGATCCGTACCGCGAGGAGAACGGCGTGGGTCGCATCAAGGATGCGATGGACGTGCACAAGCTTGACGGGTTGGTCGTGATCGGGGGCGAGGGCACGTTGGCCGCCACCAACAGTCTGTACATCGACGACGGCATCCCCGTCATCGGGATCCCCAAGACCATCGATAACGACGTTGACGTCACGGAGCTGACGATCGGGTTCTCGACCGCGGTCGACACCGCGACCGAGGCGGTCGACCGGCTGCATACGACCGCCGAGTCGCACAATCGCGTGATGGTGCTGGAGGTCATGGGTCGGCACGCGGGCTGGATCGCCACATACGCCGGCATGGCGGGTGGGGCGGACGCGATCCTCATCCCAGAGGTGCCGTTCGACATCGACGCGGTGTGCCGACACATCAAGCATCGCGCCGGGTCTGGGCGCGACTTCTCTATCGTTGTGGTGGCCGAAGGCGCGAGGCCGGTGCCGGGCACGCTCGATATCCCTGCGCACCCCAAGGACGAGTTCGGTCGTCCGCGACTGGGTGGCATCGGGTTCACGATCGCGGCCGAGATCGAGGAGCGCACAGAGTTCCCGGTCCGGACCACGATCCTCGGTCATGTGCAGCGGGGTGGCACGCCGAACGCGATGGACCGGCAGCTGGCGACCCGGATGGGGGTCACGGCGCTGGACACGGCCAAGGCCGGCGACTGGGGCATGATGGCGGCGTTCACAGGGTCCAAGGTCCAGCCGGTTCCGCTCGCGGACGCGGTCGGTCGGCTCAAAACGGTGCCTGATGCGCTGTACCGCGTCGCGGAAGCTTTCTTCGGGTGACCAGCCTCGCACACGACACCGCAGCGCTGCTGGCAGTCGCGGTTGACGCTGCGCGGCGTGCCGGCGATGGTCTATTAGTGGCCCAACGGGCCCGGGTCGCGGGTGAGACGCTGACGGTCGATACCAAGTCGACGCACACCGACCCGGTCAGCGAGGCGGACCGCGCCAGCGAGCGCACCATCGTGAAGATCATCCTCGCAGCGCGTCCCGATGACGGCGTTGTGGGGGAGGAGGACCAGGCGGACCGGCCTGGCACGACGGGCCTGCGCTGGGTGATTGACCCGCTTGACGGCACCGTGAACTTCCTGCAGCGCATCCCGCAGTGGTGCGTCTCAATCGGAGTCGAGGACGCCGACGGGCCGCTGGTCGGTGTGGTGCATCATCCGGATCTTGACGAGACGTTCACGGCCATCAGAGGTGGCGGCGCGTGGCTCGGCTCGCAGCGGCTGCAGGTGACGGACCCGGCACGTCTGTGCGAGGCGCTGCTGACCAGCGGTTTTGCGTATGACCAAGCGCTGCGACCGGGGCAGCTTGATGCGTTCGCTCGGTGGGGGCGGCAGGTCCGCTACGTCCGTCGGCTCGGCGCGGCTGCCATCGACCTCGCGTGGATCGCAGCCGGTCGCGGCGACGCGTACGCCGAGGCCGGCCTGCACCCATGGGACTGGAGTGCGGGCACGTTGCTGGTCACCGAAGCAGGCGGCCGCGTCACGCATGTCGATGTGGACTACGGGGGCGTGGTCCGCTCGACCATCGTCGCGGCGGGACCAGGGACTCACGATCGGGTGCGCGAGCTGCTGCGTACCTGACGTCTGGGTCAGGGTGTTGGCTGGGGCGCTGCGAACGAGGGTGAGACGGCGATCGTGATCTGGTGCGACTGCGCCAGCATCTCGCCGTCCTCGGTCATCAGGGCGGTTCCAGCCGGGCGCTTGCGGCCGTCCGGCGGCAACGTCCAACCCAGCACGAGCAGCTTCTCGTCGCGGCGTGGTGCGCGATGCACGACTCCTGTGATGCTTCCGAGTGCCGCGAAGATCGGTGCCTCGTCGGCGTCCATCACGGCAAGGGCACCCGGGCAGTCCAGCACACCCCACACCAATCGCATGTCCATCGTGCCGTCGTCGAGCAGGGACCACGGGGGAGGGCTCCACCACGTCGCAGCGAGCTGTGCGTCCGGCGACGCGACGGGCGACGGGAAGACGCGCAACCCGGCGGGGTGGTCGGGGCCGCAGACCATGCACCCCATGGCGGGGTGCCCAGGGAACGGCACGCCATCAGTGACCGCAGCGCGGTCGAAGCGAGGCAGACCCAGCGCAGGTGCCGAGGCGACGGTCGCGGTGAGGATCACAAGATCACCGTCGCGGGCTGTGTGGGTCCCGTCATGCTCCTGGATCGCGAGCGGCCGTCCCATCGGCGGTGGCGCGTGGAGTCGCACGGTGGAGGCACCGGGTGACAGCACGGCCATTACACCAGCTGCAACCCCGCCGTTCGCCGAGGACGCGGGTCCGTTCCAGCCGTTTGGGATCGTTATCGTCTGCGTGGCCATCAGCTGATCAGGGGCAGGCGGCTGTCGTCGTTGGCGAGCCGGCCGGTCGCCGCCAACACAAACGTCAGGTCGTCGTCCAACCCGGGTGCCCGGTCCCCTGGCAGCAGCGCGTCTAAGGTCTGTGCGGTGACCGCGAGGGCATCCGGGGTCACGACCTCTTCGAGCCCCAACGCGTGGCGCAGGTCGAGACCGTGGACGGTGACCTCCAGCAGCCGCGTCGGCAGGTAATGGTCCAGCCGGAGCACGCCGAACGGCGTCGGCACGCCGCGGTCCGCGGGCGCGGCACGCACCAGCTGCACTGCACGGGCATGCACGTCGGTCCACACCCGGCTGAC
>JBLFZR010000116.1:0-4567 GCA_047610595.1 Nitriliruptoraceae bacterium
GACCGTTGACCGGTGGGAGCCACGCACCGAAGTGCCTCCCACCGGCAGGCAGCGGCACGTCGTACAGCGTCACCGCGGGGTCGGCAGCAGCCGGATCGAGGTGCTCGCGGTCTTCGATGTCACCGGTAGCCACCTCGCGGCAGCCAGCCAGCGCTGTCGCCACAACGAGTCTCGACGACTGCACCCCGTCCTGTGTCGTGTTGACGCCGAGGTCCTCGTCTGAGGGATCGGTCAGCCGCGCGCCGGTGCAGCCAGCGAGCGTGATCGCCAGCACGGCCGCCAGCACGGCCACGCGCGTCACCATCGACAGCGGGCTGATCACGAGGCGCATGCTCATGACGACAGCCCAGCCGCACGCAACGAAACGCGAAAGTCGTGCTGGTTCGTCGCGTTGGCCAGCGCACCCTGCAGCGTGATCTCGCCATCGGAGTACAGCTGCAGCAGGTGCTGGTCGAAGGTCTGCATCCCGTAGTACTCGCCATCCTTGATGGCCTCTTGGATCTGGTCCAGCTTGTCGGGATCTTGCACGAACTCTTGGATGCGACTGGTCATGACGAGGGTCTCGACAACGGCGATCCGGCCGGCCCCGGTGGCGCGCGGGGCGAGACGCTGGCACACGATGCCCTTCAGCGAGCGCGCGAGGCTGATGCGCGCCTGATTCTGTTGCTCTTTGGGAAACATGTCCACGATGCGGTTGACCGTCTCTGTCGCATCCGTGGTGTGCAGCGTCGACACGACCAGGTGACCCGTTTCAGCCGCCTGCATCGCGGCGGTCACGGTCTCGAGGTCGCGCATCTCACCGATGAAGATGACGTCGGGGTCTTGCCGTGAGACCGCCTTCATCGCCGTCTGGAAGTCGGACGTGTCGACACCGATCTCCCGCTGGTCGATGATCGCGAGCTCGTCGCGGTGCAGCACCTCGATCGGGTCCTCAATCGTGACGATGTGGCAGCGTCGCGTGGCGTTGATGTGGCCCAAGATCGCGGCGGTCGTGGTCGTCTTGCCCGCTCCCGTGGGCCCGGTTACGAGCACCAACCCGCGGTGCTCCTCGGCGAGCGCCCGTACGGCGGGCGGCAGGCCCAGATCGGCGAAATTCGGGGCGCCCGATAGCACCCGACGCAGCACCATGCCGATGGAGCCACGCTGCCGGAACGCGTTCACACGGAAGCGCCCCAGTCCGGGCTTCGACAGCGCGAAGTCCGCCTCACCGTGCGCGAGGAACGACGTCGCCGTGCGCTCGTCCATGAGCGCCCGCGCGAAAGCCTCGGTGTCGTTGGGCGACAGCGGTGGCAGCGCCGTGATCGGCTTGAGGTCACCGTCGACGCGAACGAACGCTGGCCCACCCGCCTTCAGGTGCAGGTCCGAGCCGTTCTGCTCGACCGCGAACCGCAGGTAGTCGTCGAGGTTCTCCATCCGAGCCTCCCAGGCGCCCAGTCCATCGCGGACATCGCGGCGCACTGTAGGTGTCTCGCTGAAGAACGGCCCGCCGACGCGCCGTTTCGATGGGTGGTCGCTGTACGGTCTGAGCATGTCGCACAGCCCCGCTACGGACGTCGGCCGGACGGTCCGCCGAGCTGCCCGCCTTGTCATCGGCCTTGCAGCCGCGCTGGCGCTGCTGGCGACTCCCGTGATGCCGCACGCCGCGGCGAACGTGCCAGACGACGTTGCCACGCTCGACACCCCAGCGGCGGTGACCGGCGTGCGGCTCGTCGCCCACCAGCTGGTGGCCGTCGTTGGACCGCCGCTCGCAGGGGACCTGCCCAACGAGGGCACCCCCGCCGCGCGGTCCCCCGACGTCTCGGCGCGGCTTCTGATCGAGAACACCGGCACCGAGATCCTTGACGGTCTACGCGTCGTCGTCGAGCTGCACCCCCGGGCAACCAGTCGCTCGCAGCTGCGGGCTGCGCTGGACGGTGCCGGACCTCAGACTGTCGGACAGATGATCAGCGAGCTGGCCGTGCCATCACTCGCGCCCGGCGACATCGCTCAGCTTCAGCTGGACGTGGCGGGCGCATCCGTGCCGTTCGTTGACGTCGAGCATGACATCACCGTGCGACCGTTGGTCATGACGGTCGTACGTGGATCGCTGGCGCTCGACGTGGTGCGCACCGCAGTGGTCGGCGTCGCTCGACGAGCCACGTCACCACTCGAGACCGCCATCGTCCTCCCACTCGACGGTCAGCCGCTTCCGCGCGGCGGGTCGGTTTCCGACCGTGCGGGCGACCTGCGTCCCGGGGCGCGACTGGATCGGCTGGTGACAGCGGCCGAAGAAGCCCCGGCCGGGAGCATCTCGCTCGCGCCGGCTGCTCACACCCTCGAGGACCTCGCGGCCGCGGCCGCCGAAGCGCTCCCCGGGACCACCGACCTGCTCGAGCGTGTCCGTGCCCTGGCAGCGCAGAGCAACCTTGTGTCATCAACCTACGCCTTGGCGGACGTGGCCTCGCTGGCCGAGCGCGACGGGACCGAGGCACTTGCGCGTGCGGCCGTCACGGAGGGCCGCCGCCGGCTCGGCCCGCTCGCCTCGCGGTCGGTTGGGGCCTCGCACCTCGCGGTCGGACCGCAGACCCCGACAACTCTCGATCTGACGCCGGTCGACGTGTTGCTTGTGCGATGGGACGACGCTGCCGGGCTCGACCTTTCGGTGAACCCCACCGGCGACCTGCCACCAGCCCTGCGCACGGCGCAGACCCCATCCGGACGTTCCCTGCAAGTGCTGGTCGCCGATCCATGGATCGAACAGCTTCTGAGGATCTCTGACGGCGCCGCCGGGTACGAGATGGACGCCCATCGCATCGTCGTCGAGTCAGCCACTGCGTTCGCCGAGGAGCCTGGGACTGCCGGCCGAACCCTGCTCATCATCCCGCCGCTCGGCTGGGACGCACCGGGGCAGCTCGGGACAGAGCTGACGCGACGCGTGGCCGACGCACCATGGCTGCGTATCGCGGACCCAGTGACCGTGGTCAGCCGTGCAGCTACGAGCACCGCTGGCTGGGCCCCGACCCCAACGTTCGACCTGTTGCTGGACCCCATCCTCGTGCAGCTCGCAACCACAAGCGTCCGGTTCACCGGCTTCAAGTCCACCGTCGCCTCGCTCGAAGAGCCACCGCCCGTGTTCAGCCGCGGCGACGACCTGCTCGTGGCCACCACAACATGGCCCAGCGGTGACCGCATCACGCGAGCGCGGGCGATCCTCGACGACCTCGGCACCCAGATGGACGACGCCATCGGGGTTATAACGATCCCGGGCGAGAACGTCATCACACTCGCCTCCGAGCGCGGCACGATCCCGGTGACGGTGCAACACCCGGCCGGTGTGAGCCTCGACGTCATCATCGAGGTGACCCCTCAAGGACGGCTCGTGTTCGAGCAAGGGTCGTCGCAGCCGATGCGGCTGGACGCCGACGGAACCGGAACCGTCAGCTTTGAGGCGCGCGCGCTGGGGCGCGGCACGTTCCCGCTGGCCATCACCGTCCGCACACCGGAGGGCGGCGTCGTGCTGGCCCGAGCCTTGGTGTCTGTGCGCGCCACCGCAGTGAGCCGGCCGGCGCTGATCGGCATCGGCGTCGTCGTCGTCGGGCTGCTGGCCCTCGGACGCCGACGCAAGCCCACCGGCGCGGAGCTGCAGGTGGTGCGATGACCGCGCCGGTCCCACACGTCAACGATGCAGGCGCCCCGACCCTGCCCGACGGCGAGCCACTGTTCGCGGATGCTGGCTCGGATGCCGGTGTGCGTGCCGGACGCCGGCTTGGCGGCCGCTACGTGCTCGAGGAACGGCTGGCCTCTGGCGGAGCAGCCGCGGTCTGGCGTGGGTTCGACGAGACCTTGTCACGCACGATCGCCATCAAGGTGTTGCACCCCGGCCTGGCTGATGACGCAGACGCCGTGGCGCGGTTCCAGCACGAGGCGATCGCAGGCGCACGGGTCGCGCATCCCGGCGTCGTCGCAACCCTCGACGCCGGGCGTGACGAAGACCTCGAGTGGCTGGCCCTTGAGCACGTCGACGGCCCGACGCTGCTGGAGGTGATGCGCCACCATCCCAAAGGCCTCGAGCCGGCGGCAGCAGCAGCGATCGCCGAGCTCGCAGCCGACGGGCTCGCGCAGGCTCATCGGGCCGGCCTGATCCACCGCGATATCAAGCCGGCCAACCTGATGGTCACCCGTGAGGGCGTCGTGAAGCTGGCCGACTTCGGTGTCTCGGTGCTGCTCGATGGCGCCAGCGCACCCGCTGGCGCGGCGGCACGCCGGGTCGGCACGCCCGGCTACGCCGCCCCAGAGCAGCTCACACGCGGCGAACCAGCCGATCCGCGGGCCGACGTGTACGCGCTGGGAATCGTGCTGCATGAGTGCCTCACGGGCCGCCCTGCAGAGGCCGACGGCCGCGTGCTACCGCCGCGACAGGTTCGGCCCGACGTGCCTCGCGACCTAGACGCGATCGTCACGCGCGCCACCGCCCGCAACGCCACGGACCGGTACGTCGATGCAGGCGCGCTCGCGCTCGCGCTGCGTCAGCTGGGCGGCGACGAGCCGCAGGCGTTGGCTCGGGTCATCGCCCGCAACGTCCTGCGAC
>JBLFZR010000117.1:0-4557 GCA_047610595.1 Nitriliruptoraceae bacterium
CTACCACGTGTCCGCGTTCGCGTACCTGTGGGTACCGCTGGGCTGGGGCCTCGCACTGGTGTCGTTGGCCGGAGTGCTCGGTGCCAGCGACCTTGGCACCGGCCTCACCCTCTCATCGATGCACATGGTGACCGCAGCCGTGACCACACTCTGGCTGCCACGCCTGCTGCCACGCTGAGCCTGGTCCACCGCGTCGAGTGAGTCCGCCAGCCCAGATACGGGCTGCAGCACTCACTCGACGTGGCTCCCTCAGAGGTGGTTAACGGAACCAGTCGAGGAATCCTGTCCACATCCGGGCGAGCACCCCCGTGCCGTCCGACTCGGCCCGCATCTGATCGGCGTCCATCGGCGGCTCGGTCTCGTCGCCGCCGAGGTTCACAAGCGGTTCGTCCGGCAGGGGAACGTCCTGCAGCATCCCGTAGTCGAGCCCGGGGTTCTGCAACGTGCCGGACGCGCCTGCGGTGGCCGCGTCCGACAGCGCCGCACCGAGCTGCCGCGTGCCCTCTTGGAACGCCTCAGTGCCGGGGTCACCGAACATCTCCCAGCCTTGGTTGATCAGCCCACGCGCCATGGGGTCGCGACCCATCGCGGCCTCAAGCTCCTCGATCAGTCCGAGCGGCGACAGGATGTCGGTCAACCTCTCGTATCCCTGGGGCGAGTAGTCGGCCAGCGCCGAGCGGATCTGTTGCGGCGCGGCGCCCTCGAACATCTCGACGAGCACCTCCTCGAGGCCTGGTGCCGGGTACTGACGATCGAGCAGCGCCTCCAACACGTTGCCCTCCTCGTACGGCTGTGCGTCACCTGCCTCGGCAGCCACCGCCGAGTTCATGCCGGTGTTGAGGCTCGCAGACGCTGCACGCATCGCGTCCAGCTGACCCGGCGCGAACGCATCGTCAACCGAGTCGTCCGCGACCGTCACGATCGCCGCGACGGACGGAACGCCCTCGCTGCTCATCGCAAACAGGTAGTACTCGCCGGGGGGCGCGGCGTTGCCGTCGACACCGCTGAAGTCAACGCTGACGTCCGTGTCGGTGCGCGACACGGCCGGTAGCACAAGGCCGCGCTGGTCCGAGTCGATCGTGTGCGAGACGCTCGGCGTGCGGATCAGCGTGAACGAATCGATGTCGTCGCCGCTCTCCACCTCGACCTCGAAGTCTTGCTTCCATTCCAACAGCGCCGGCGCGTCCGTGATCGTGGGACGCGTGCCGGCGTGCAGGTAGGCCGGCGAGTACACCTCAAAGGTCGGATCTTTGGTGTTGCGCGCCATCGCGCCGCCGAAGTCTTGGTGGCTGGCGACGACGCCCTGCATGATCGGTGAGTGTCCACCGATCAGCACACGACCGTCCTGCAGCAGGGTGGCGGTGTTGTGATAGACCCGGTCGCGCTGCAGATCCATCAACGGAGACCAGCTCTCGGTTGCGGGGTCGAACAGCTCCATCTGCCGTACAGGTCCCTCGTAGCCGGACGCGTTGACCGCGTCGACGGTGCCGCCGCCGGTCGCCAGCACAGTGCCGTCAGGCAGCAGCGTGCCGGAGGTGTACCAACGCGGGTTCTGCATCGTGGACGTCGCGCGCGAGCTGACGTTGTTCTCGGCGTCCACCGAGATGATCTCTGACAGCGACATCGCGACCATCGAGCCTGGGGTCGAGCCGAGCGTGCCGCCGCCCTGCAGGATGTCCATGCGGTCGTACGCGCCGTTGGCGTTCGGCTCCATCAGCAGCGCCGTCGAGAACACGCCGTTGCGTGCCGCGCCTGCCCACTGGGTGGCGCCGGCGATCGACCACGTCTGCGACTCGGTGTCAAACAGCTGGTACAGCCCCCACAGGGCTTCATCCGCGCCGTAGCCGGTCGGGCCGAAGCCGTTCATCTGGCCGGCCGCGGCGTAGAACAGGTCGCCCGACGGCGCCATATGGACCCGTGGGTACATCGGCAGCGACGTCTCGGACGCGAGGCCTGCCTCGTCCAGCGTCTTCCAGACACCCTCCGACACGTCGTAGCTCTCGCCGAGCCGCACCTGACCGAGCTGCGAGTCAAACACCAGGCGCGTGACGCCGGACACCGCCAGCGGGTCACCGTTGCTCATCGTCGTCAGCGTCGGGTACCAGCGGCCGAAGTCCATCGCGTCGGTCTGGCTCCACGTGCCGGACTCGCCGTCGTACAGCTGGGTGGTCTTGATGCCCTCAATCTCGGACACACCGAAGCCGCCGATGCCGGGCTGATCCTCGGGCACGCCGCCGCCCGTCGCGTAAAAGTCCGAACCACCCGCCACAATGATGGTGCCGTCCGGCAGCAGTGCGAGGTCCGAGCAGAACATGTCTGCGTCGTTGGCGGTGCTGTCGTCGTGTGGAGCCGAGGCGTCGGTCGAGACCACACGGCCGACCGTCGAGCCCACGATCCCGTCGCCCGGCTTGCCCGTCCCGATCACGCCGAGCGGGTTCTCGGTCACAGGGCTGTCGTAGGACTGGACCGGGTTGCTGACATCCTCGAACGCGATGTCGCGCCACGATGGGGCGTCGCCGTTGAGGTCGAGTCCGCGCACCCTGCTGTCGCGCAGCACCTGCCCGGCCTCAAACAGCACAAGCGTGTCCACGTTGCCTTCGGTGTTCTCGATGCCGTTCCAGTAGACGAGGCTGCCGTCGTCGAGCACCGCCGCCGAGACGGCCGTGGGCTTGCATGTGACGTAGGACTCACCGTCCGCATCCACCGCCTGCTCACAGAACGGTTCGTCCGGGCTCTCCTCGAACAGCCCGCTGAGGCTGCCGATGGCCCCGGCGTCGCCGGCAGTGGCCCCCGCAGGCCCCGCGATCATCGTGGCAACCATCGCGGTGGCGGCGGCCACCGCGATCTGCCGTCGGCGTACGCGTGAGGACGTGATCAAATGAGTGCTCCCGGACCCGTGGTCCGTGCGCAGCTACGGCCAGACGGCCTGACGCGAACGGACTAGTGCTCGTAAAGATGGCATGCATGTGACAGATGCGCCATGTCCGTCACACTCCTCGCACACACGGGCTACACATGCGCACTCACAGCGACCGAGCACGCATCGCAACCGATCCGCAGTGCGTAGGGCCACGGCGCATCCAGTCCATGCTCGCAGGCATCCGTCAGGACGCCCCATGGCGTGCACCGCAGATCCGGCGGTACGCCATCACCCCGAGGATGCTGCACACGACGACCAACGCGAGCACACCGACGGGCAGGGCTTCGGCACCGGTGCCGGCCGTGTCCACGCCTCCGGGCGAGCCGGCATCACGCAGCGGCACCCAGCGCGTCACGCCGGCCAGCATCACGCCTGTGCCATCCACCCGCAGCGGCACCTGCCACGTCTTGAGGTCGACCACCTCGCCGCCCTCACGCACCGACGCGGGGATGTCGGCGGCGACCTGCGCGCGCGTCTCAAGCCACAGATAGGTGTCCCCACCGGTCACAACTTCCCACGTCGGGTTCGTCGGTCCTGCCAGCGGTGGCAGCGCGTTGCCGCGCGCTGCTTCGACCGCGCGGTGGGTCGGGCTTGCCGTGTCCACCTCGACGGTGCCACCGGCGAACCGGAGGTAATCCTCACCGCTGATGCCGATGACGACCACCTCATCCGCACCGGACGGCGTCAGCAGGATCCCTGGGATCCCACCATCAAGGAGCTGCACAACCACCCCGTCTGGCACGCCACTGGCGAGCGCTACCTCGACGATGCCCGTCGCCGGCCGCAGCTGCAGCGACCCGCGCAGCTCGACCGCGTCGCCGTCGTAGCGCAGCGGCACGGTCCAATCCAGCAGCCGCACCGGGCCCTGCGCGTCGTCCGGCACCGCGCCCTCAGGCACCAGCCCTTCCGGGTGCAGCCGGTGCTCAAACCATGCCCAGATCGGCTCGGAGGTGACACGTACCCACTCGCTCGGCCGCTCCCCGTCCAGCACGTCGCGCGGGACCGAACCACCGGTCGGGTTCGTCGAGGCGTAGGTGTCGACCGCACCGGCATCCACCTCAACGCCCGTCGCGCTGATGCGCAGCCATGGTCGCCCGTCGCGCTGGGCGACCTCCAGCAGCGCGTCGGTGGGGTTGCGGACCTCGAGCAGCGACGCAACCTGCGTCTCGATCAGCTCAAACGTGACGGCGTCCGGCAGCGCCGGCGACAGCTCCTCGAGCACCGGGATAGCGATGCTGGACCCGCTGTGTGCCAACGCCGGCATGGCCGGCATGGCCGGCAGCAGCACAACCGCGGCGATCAGTGCAGCTCCGGCCGCACGCCGTCCGTTCTGACCTCGCATCCCAGCTCCCGTCCACCCCGTCAGACCCGTCGCGTGCGTGCGGAGGCCCGCATGCGGACTGTGGGACACATTCGACACCGCAACCCTACGTCGACGTCACAGCTGTCCGTACACCTGCTGCACGTCCAATCGGAGCACCACGCGGTGATCGGCCACCATCGCGGCGCGGAACTCGTCCGGGTCGTCATGGGCACCCGCGACCGCCTCGTACGTGCGCAGCAGCTCGTCACACGTCGGGTCATCGGGCGAGGTGGCGATCGCCGACAGCGTCACGTCACCGACCAGGCTGACCCAA
>JBLFZR010000118.1:0-4544 GCA_047610595.1 Nitriliruptoraceae bacterium
GCGTCTGTGAGGCCTCTGGTGGGCTGCTCGCAAACGACATGCGCCCCACCTGCGCAGACCACGCGGTGCCCCCGGCAAGAATCGAACCTGCGCTCACGGTTTAGGAAACCGATGCTCTATCCACTGAGCTACGGGGGCGGGATGTCTGTCTGAGGTTCCGTACGGAGTTCCGTAGCAGGGGAACGCGTCGGTCGCTCAACAGCGCACCGTCCCCTTCGGGCCGACGCGCGCAATCGCAGGCTACGCGTCCGGTGGCGATTGCACGAAGGCAAGCGACTTGCACCGTCTTACTTGCCTTACGTGAAAGGGATGCAAGATGACTTGCAAGCTGGACGAGATCGAGCGGCTCGAGGATGTTCGTGCCGAGACCGAGCGTGTTCGTACCGAACTCCGGGAGCAGCTGGAGGTCCTCGACGCCCGGCTCAAGGCCGCGGTGCGGCAGATCGACGAGCTCCGCGGGACCCGGCAGACGGATCGTGCACCGCTGACCGAGCGCATCGTCGCTCTCGTCGGTGAGCTCGGTGAGGTCGGACCTGGCCGGCTCGGCGATGTGCTGGCCGCCGAGGATCCGGCGGTGAACAAGGCGTCGGTCCGGTGGTGCAACGATCCCGTGAACCCAAGCTGTCATACTCAGGGGCCAGCGCTGCCCAGGGGATGCTCGTCGATTCCATCGGTGTCGCTCTGTCGCAGGTCTGCGTTCCGGCACAGCCTACGGACGCTGGGGCCGTCGCTGAGGACCTCTTTTTTGCGTCGTCCGCCGCCGCAACCTCACGGCGCACGAACGGCCGGCTGGAACGTCAGCGGGCCTGAGCTGATGATGCCGTCGGCGCGGTGTGGTCGCCGTGGGCTAGGTGATCGCGCGCGTGACCGATGGCGTCGTCGGTATCGCCGAAGAGGTGGTCGCCACGACGGGTGATCTGCGCGAGGATGCCCGTGCGTTCGAGGACGCCCTGGGGCTGGACCTGCAGGCCGGACATCATGACCAGGATGTCACGGCGGTCGAGTCGTTCGACGAGCGTGCGCAGCGCGGTGGCGCCGGTGACGTCCATGACCGGCACGCCGCCCATGCGCAGCACGACGGCGCGAATGCCGTGGTCGACCTCGAGCAGCTGCTCGAAGAAGCGGTCGGCGGCGCCGAAGAACAGCGGCCCGTCGATGCGGTAGACGACGATGTCGTCACCACGGACCTTGCGTCCACGCTCGTCCTCGCCGACCCCGTCATGGGCTGGCTCCCCTGCGCCCATGAGGCTGGTCGGGTCGATGTCGAGCAGCCGCGCCATCCGCGCGACGAACAACGCTCCGGCGACGAACATCCCGACCTCGATGGCCAGGATGAGGTCGAACATCACGGTCACCGACAGCGTCAGCAACATCGTCGCGGCGTCCGACTTCGTCGAACGCAAGATCTCGCGGAACTCGTCGCGCTCGATCATGCGGGCGGAGACGACCATCAGGATCCCGGCGAGCGCGGCCAACGGGATCCGCGTCGCCAGCGGCGCAAGCGCGAGGACGATGGTGGCCAGGACGACGGCGTGGATGATCCCAGCGAGCCGGGTGCGGCCGCCGGACCGGACGTTGACGGCGGTGCGGGCGAGGGCGGCCGTGGCGGGGATCCCGCCGACGATCGCGCTGCCGATGTTGGCCAGCCCCTGTCCGAACAGCTCGCGGTCGGGGTCGTGCCGCTCACCCATCGTCATGCCGTCAGCGACCACGGCGGACAGAAGGCTCTCGAGCGCGGCGAGCAGCGCGATGACGATCGCAGCACGGACCAGCTCGGTCGCCTCAAGTCCGGCGAACGAAGGCATGCGTGGCGTCGGCAACCCGGAGGGGATCGCTGTGACCCGTGCGACCTGGGCGAAGGGTCCGCTCAGCGACACGCCGGTGACGATCAGCAGCGCCGCCATGCTCGCCGGCAGTGTGCGGAGCCGTTCAGTGCGCTGCCACAGCACCATGACGGCGATCGTCAACGCGCCAAGGACCGGTGTCTGCCAGCCGATCCCGCGCGACGCCTCGGTGAGCACCCGCCCCGTCACGAGCACGATCTGCTCGCCCTCGGCGTTCGGTACGCCGAGGAACCCGGGGAGCTGCTGCAGGAAGATGATGACCGCGATCCCGATGGTGAAACCCGTGATCACCGGGTACGGGATGTAGCGCACGTAGCGGCCGATGCCTGCGACCGCGAGGACGATGAGGATCAGCCCGGCGAGGATCCCGACTGGCGCGAGCGCGGCGACGCCGTAGCGGGCCACCAGCGGCAGCAGGACGACCGTCATGGCGCCGGTCGGGCCAGAGATCTGGAAGTTCGATCCGCCGAACACGGCGGCCAGCACGCCAGCGACGATCGCCGTGTACAGACCCGCGGCGGCACCTGCACCGGAGGTGACGCCGAAGCCCAGGGCGAGCGGCAGCGCCACGACCGCGACGGTGATCCCGGCGAGCAGGTCGGCGCGGAACACCGATAGGTCGTAGTCGCTTCCCCGCGGGAGGAAGCGGGTTGCGGACAGGGGCATCCTGTGACCTTCGGTCGACCTGGCGATGAGCCGACCAACACCTTAACGTAGTATCGTGATTTCACGAAAACACGAAGCAGGAGTCCTCGTGACCGAGCCGGGAGTGCGCCAGTACCTGTGGCGCGACGTCTACCTGCTTCCGATGCTGGCGCGCAGCGGGAACGACGGGGTGCTCTCCCGCGCGGAGTTCGTCGGCTGCACGATCATCGGGCCGGCTGTGGTCGTGCTCATGGATTCGGTCGTGGAGGGGTGCTCGACGACCGCTGACGTCGAGCAGGTCTGGTGGACGGGGAAGGCACCGGACGGTGTGCTGCCGGTCGGAGCCGTCGGTCTGCGACACTGCGTCTTCCGTGACTGCGTGTTCGAGCAGATCGGGTTCGCAGCCTGGCCGGGCATCATGCGGCCCGACCTCGTCCCCGCGTCACGGGGGCGACGGGTGCGTCCCCGTCGCCCACCGACCGACCTAGAGTGAGGCTGCCGATGACCCGCCCCGTGTACGAGCTGAAAGCTGCCTTCTTCAAGACCCTCGGCCATCCGGCGCGAATCCGCATCCTCGAGGTGCTCCGTGACGGACCCGCCAACGTCGCGGACATCGCCGAGATCGTCGGGGTGTCGGGGTCGACGTTGTCGCAGCATCTCGCCACGTTGCGTCGTGCTGAGGTGATCAGGTCTGAGCGGCAGGGCTCGTTGTTGATCTACGAGGTGGTGGACCCACGCGTGTTCTCACTGCTCGAGATCGGACGGCAGATGCTGACGACCTCGCTCGAGGGGTCCCAGGAGCTGCTCGCCGACCTCGAGGAGATGGCCGCGCCGAGCGCGCCCGCGGCGAAGATGCGGTGACCCGACGCTGACATCTCGCTTCCGAGCATGTTCTTTAACGAGAAAATGCTCGGCGTCGTAGCGTCCGCACCCATGAACGCACCCATCTTCGCTGCGCTCGGTGAACCCAGCCGCCAGGATCTCCAGTCGGTAGTGCCCGCACGTGTTCACGGCATCGCGCTCGCCTGCCTGGCGCCGGAGAGCAGCGCGAGTGAGTTCGTGGCCAGACCTGCCGCGAGCTCCACCCCGAAGAACAGACCGATGAGCCTCAACGCCCACAGCAGCCGGTGCCGGTAGGCGGCGCCGGCGTTGGCGCCGACGCTGTCGTCGCGTCCGTCAACGCGGCGAGCACGAAGGACTCGGTTTGTGGGAAGCCGAGGAAGAGCCCGACGAGCGTGAGCGCGACGGTGTAAGGCACACGCAGGCCCGTGACGCCAATCGCCACCAGGGCCGCCACCAGCAGCAGTGCGAGGGTGGCCAGTTCGATCAGCACATCGAGCTCCGGGCGTGGGCATCGCACCTCAGCGAACGCGGTCCGGGGGCGGGTCGCGCTTTCGTGCAGACGTTGTAGTGAGATCCCTACGACCTTCGCAGAGGCGGTCCCCGGGGGATGGACGGGCAGTCATGCTGCGGGATGCGTCAGCGGACTCGGTGAGCAGGGCTGCTGCCCGGTTGGTCGAGGTGCCGATCCGGGCCGAGTTCTTCGGAGCCGAACGGCTCGAGGCTCACGCCGAATCGCTCGCCAGGGAGATCTGGGTGGCGCCCGGTGGCTCACGCGACGTGGATCTGCTTCGTCGCCTCGACGAGACCGTCTGGCGTCCGCGTACCACGACGTCGTCTCGGCGGTCGAGGCAGCAGACACCGGTTAGCGCTGCGCAGCCAACGGGGCCGGGGTTCTAGGCCGCCGATCTCGGCACTTGCACCACGGAGGCCACCGCCACGTGCAGCATGGCAAGTCCACCCTCGAGCGCTAGAGCCGGACACCCCGTGGTTGTAGGTCCCTAGCCGGCGGCCTCAGCGATTGCCGTGCCTGCGTTCCGGCACACGTTCCAGATGCGAGGGGAGCGGGGCTGATACCGAACCGCGTTCTTGCAGCTCCTCAGGTACATCCAGATGTCCCACGGGGGCGGGACATCCGCGCGCAGAACCGTCACAGGTTCCGTGACACGAAGGTCGGGTGCGAGCCGTGGCTCGCAGCCCTCCGGCCACGTCGGC
>JBLFZR010000119.1:0-4542 GCA_047610595.1 Nitriliruptoraceae bacterium
GGCTCGTCCGAGGTATCGGCGACCAGCCGGTCCGACGACGCATCCGATGAGACGGAGGGCGAGGCATGACTACCCCCATTCTGCAGATCAACGACCTAGCGGTCGCGTTCGGTGGCCTGCAGGCCATCGGTGGCGTCGACCTCACCGTCAACGAGGGCGAGATCGTCTCGGTCATCGGCCCGAACGGCGCCGGGAAGACGACGTTCTTCAACTGCATCACCGGTCTGGTCCAGCCCGACCGCGGTGAGATCCTCTTTGAGGGGACCGACATCGCAGGCTGGCCGTCGGACGCCATCACCCGCCAGGGTGTGGCCCGCACGTTCCAGAACGTCCGCCTGTTCACCGAGCTCACGATCCTTGAGAACGTGATGATCGGCCGGCATGGCCGGACCAACAAGGGTCTGGTCTCGGCGCTGCTGGGCACCGCCGCCTTCCGCAAGGAAGAGAAGGAGATCGAGGAGCACGCCAAGAAGGTGCTCGGGTTCTTCGGCAACCGCCTCGTCGGCTACCGGTTCCACCAGCAGGCCACGGTGCTGTCGTACGCCAACCGGCGTCGCCTCGAGATCGCGCGCGCCATGGCGACCGAGCCGCGGCTTATCTGCCTCGACGAGCCAGTCGCTGGCATGAACCCGATGGAGACCGCCGAGCTGACGGGCCTCATCACCAAGCTGCGTGACGACTGGGGCTTCACCGTCGTCATGATTGAGCACGACATGAACGTGGTCGGCAAGGTCAGCGATCGCGTCGTCGTCCTCGACCACGGCGTGAAGATCGCCGAAGGTGAGTACGAGGCCGTCAGCAACGACCCGCAGGTCATCGAGGCGTACCTCGGTCGACCGGTGGAGCACGATGCCGAGGGCAACGTCCTCGTCAACGAGATGGAGGACGAGGCATGAGCAGCACCACCGGCGAGAAGCTCCTCGAGTTCAAGGGCGTCAACACCCACTACGGCCCGGTTCACGTCCTCAAGGACCTGAACATGGTCGTCCGTGAGGGCGAGCTGGTCTCGTTGCTGGGCGGCAACGCGTCCGGCAAGACCACCACGCTCAAAACCATCCTCGGCATCGTGGCGCCGACGTCCGGCACGGTCCATGTGACGGGCAAGAACATCAACGGCTGGACCACAGCCGACGTCGTCACGCACGGCGTCTCGATGGTCCCCGAGAACCGGCGCTTGTTCAAGCGCATGTCGATCTTGGAGAACCTCGAGCTCGGCGCCTACCTGCGCGATGACAAGGCCGAGATCGCGCAGGACATCCAGATGGTCTACGACCTCTTCCCGCGCGTGTACGAGCGGCGCGAGCAGAAGGCCGGGACCCTGTCCGGCGGCGAACAGCAGATGGTGGCGATGGGTCGCGCGCTGATGTCGCGCCCGCGTCTGCTGCTGATGGATGAGCCGTCTATGGGCCTCGCCCCGGCGCTGGTGCAGACCAACTTCGCCATCATCGAGAAGGTGCATAAGGAGGGCATGGCCATGCTCGTCGTCGAGCAGAACGCCAACATGGCGCTCTCGATCGCCGACCGTGGCTACGTCATCCAGACCGGCGCCGTCGTCCTCGAGGACACGGCCGAGAACCTCCTCGCCAACCCACAGATGCGCGCCGCGTACCTCGGCGGGCACTAAAGCACTGGCGCGGTTGGGGCCAGCTCCCGGACCGCAGCTGCGCGCGCTGCGCTAGGCCCCGTAAGGGCTCGGACCTTGGTCTGGGCCCTTGCTTGGTTTCGGTGCGGAACGCCGTTGGCATCGACCGCGGCCACCACCCGGCACGCTCGCCGTGCAGGAGGGTGTGAGGTCCTCCACGTGGTTTATGGCTCTGTTCACTGGTCCGACCAGTTGACCACTAGACCAGCTATCGCTAACGTGTCATGCATGAACAACCTGCGACCGGTCCAGCGACGCTCCGTCCCCGATGAGGTGGCGGAGCAGCTGGTGGATGGCATCGTGGCGGGCGAGCTGCCTGCTGGCGACCCGTTGCCGTCGGAACGCGACCTCGCAGAGCGGCTCGGCGTCTCGCGACCGACCGTGCGTGCGGCGCTGACCCGGCTCGCATCTGCCGGTCTGGTCGAGACGCGTCAGGGCGGTGGATCAACGGTTCGCGACTACATGCGCCATGCCGGCCTCGATCTGTTACCGCGCCTGCTGTCAGGTCGAGGTGGCGTAGACCTGCGGGTGGTACGCGATGTGGCACGTACGCGAAGCGTGTTGGGGGGGCAGGTGGCACGCCTGGCCGCCGGGACCCCCGGCGACGACGCCCCGCTGCGGGAGGCTGTGGCTGCGATCGCCGAGGTCATTGACGATCCGGTCGCGCGCGAGCTCGCTGCCGTTGCGTTCTGGGACACTGTGGTAGATCGCTCCGGGTCGATCGTGTTCCGGCTGCTCTACAACCAGCTGCGCGCTGCGTACGAGCCGGCCGTTGAGCTGCTTGCCGACGTGCTGGCGGTCGAGTCCACGCGCCTAGATCTGTACGCAGCGCTCGTCGACCAGATCGTGGCTGGCGACCAGGAGGCTGCGGGGGACGCGGCCGATGTCCTGCTGCGCCTCGGCAGCGCTGCGATCGCCGCGCTGCTGGACCCGATGCTTCTTGCTTCTACGCCCGATTCTGATCCACCTGCCAGGAGCCTTTCATGAGCGCCGCCTCCCTCCCGACCCGCCTCCGGGCGAAGATCGCCGAATCGCGCGCCGCGGACCGTGCGGCCGAAGGTCGTGCAACCGTCGAGGTGGAGCGTGACGAGGCCGCGTTGGCGAACCGCAAGCGTCGGTCCCTCTCGCTCGCGGCGGCGTGGCGGCAGTTCTGGAATCACCCATCGCCGTGGATCATCGCTGTCACGCTGGCCGCCGCGCTGGTTGCTCGCGTGCTCGTTGGTGGGTTTGGGGTGTCGGACGTGGTTGTTGCGCTGCTGATGGTGGCGTCGTTCCCGGTCGTGGAGTGGTTCATCCATGTGGCGGTGCTGCACCTGCGTCCGAAGAAGCTCGGGCCCGTCACGTTCGACCTTCTGCTGGCGCGCAAGCACCGTGAGCACCACGCAGACCCACGCGACCTGCCGCTTATCTTCATCCCGACGCAGGTTCTGCTGTTCGTGCTGGCCAGCCAGGTTCTGATCGTTCTGTTCGTGTTCCCGGATGTATCGGTGGGCCTGAGCTACCTGCTGACGTTGAGCGTGATCGGGATGACCTACGAGTGGACGCACTACCTCATCCACACCGACTATCGACCCGTGTCAAAGGGGTATCGCGCGCTCTGGCGCAACCACCGACTGCACCATTACAAGAACGAGCGCTACTGGTTCTCGCTGACAACGTCCGGCACCAGCGACCGCCTGTTTGGCACCTACCCCGACCCGTCCGAGACTGCGACGTCGCTCACCGCGCGCGATCTGCTGGGTGCGGGCTGAGCTGAGCTGGGATGCCGACGCCGGCGTGGGGACGGGCGCGCTGCCGTCTCCGCGCATACACATAGTTAGAATCTGTACTATGGTGGTCCTCAGAGAGAACAGGACCCGTTATGCAGGCTCCCAACGACGCAGTGCTTCAGGTTGTCGAGCTCGGCCGCGTGTGGCCGACGATCGACCCGTTCCTGTTCTGCGTCCATCACGACGATGACTACCCCGAGGGCGATGACGAGCTCGGCCCGTGTGTGCCGCTTGTCGGTCGCGACATCGGACAGGACTTCTCGGGTCGTGACGGCTGGTCGATGTATCACGGCTCCCAGCTGCCGGGATTCCCACAGCATCCGCACCGCGGCTTCGAGACCATCAGCTTCATGCGCGGCGGGTTTATGGACCACTCGGACTCGTTGGGTGCTGCCGCTCGTTTCGGCAAGGGCGATGTCCAGTGGATGACAGCCGGCAACGGCATCGTGCACGCCGAGATGTTCCCGCTGCTTCAGAGCGCGGACCGAAACCCGATGGAGCTGTTCCAGATCTGGATCAACCTCCCGGCGCGCGACAAGCTGGTCGATCCGCACTTCTCGATGCTGTGGGAGCACGAGATACCCAAGCACACCTTCCTCGACCATGCCGGTAAGCCGGTGACGGTCACGGTCGTCGCCGGACAGCTCGTCGCCGGTGCCCCTGCGCCTGCCCCGCCGCCGAAGTCGTGGGCGTCGGACTCGAGCCACGACGTCGGCATCTGGCACATTGAGCTAACCGAGGGAGCGTCGTGGACGCTTCCTCCCGCCAACCACCCTGACACGATGCGCGTCGCGTACGTGTTCGGTGACGGTGCGGTGCGCATCGGTGGCACGGAGGTCACGTCTGGCCACGCGGCGGTGCTGCGCACCGATGTCCCTGTTGCGATGGTCGACGACGCGGACGGCGTCCAGGTGCTGGTGCTCCAGGGGCGCCCGATCGGTGAACCGGTCGTCCAGTCTGGCCCGTTCGTGATGAACACCTCGCGCGAGATACAGAAGGCGTACAGCGATTACCAGGAGACGCACTTCGGCGGCTGGCCTTGGCCCGACAGCGACCCCAACCACGGGGTTGATCTTCGCCGCTTCGCACGGCATGCGGACGGCAAGCTCGAGGAGCTCACCGCCAGCTGAG
>JBLFZR010000120.1:0-4536 GCA_047610595.1 Nitriliruptoraceae bacterium
GCCGATCGGTCAGCCGATCGGTTGGCCGATGTCCGTGCGACTGTGCGCACCATCGAACTCGATAAGAGCGACGCCGTCGTACGCCGCAGCGCGTGCCGCAGCCAGCGAGTCACCACGGCCCGTGACGGCCAGGACGCGACCACCGCTGGTCGACAGAACACCTTCGTCGTCACGCGTGCCTGCGTGGAACACCGTGACATCATCCAGCGCGTCAGCGCTGCCGACACCCTCGATCACAAGACCGGTCGGGTAGCTCTCGGGATAGCCCTCGGACGCGAGCACGACTGTGACGAACGCATCGCCGTGCCACGCCACCTCAACGTCTCGGACACTGCCGGTCGCCGATGCCCACAGCAGCTCGCCAAGGTCACTCGCGAGCGCCGGCATCACGACCTGCGTCTCGGGGTCACCGAATCGAACGTTGAACTCCAGCAGCTTGGGCCCAGCCTCGGTGTCAACGATGCCTGCGTAGAGCAGCCCGCGGAACGGCGCGCCACGCGACGCCAGCTCCCGTAGCACGGGCAGGAAGATCAGGTCGACCAGCGGGTCGGTCCGGTCGCTCCCGAAGCCAGCGACAGGGGTGAACGCACCCATGCCGCCGGTGTTGAGCCCCTCGTCGCCATCGAGCGCACGCTTGTGATCTTGCGCCGGCTGCAGCAGCACCACGTCGGTGCCGTCGCACACGCCGAACACGGACCGCTCCGGGCCGTGGAGGAACTCCTCGATGACCAAAGACGCCCCGGCGTCGCCGAACACGCGACGCACAAGGGCGTCGTCAATCGCCGCGCGGGCCTCGTCGACCGTCGCGCAGATGCGCACACCCTTACCCGCCGCGAGGCCGTCAGCCTTGATCACGTACGGGGGTTCAAACCGGTCGATGGCGTCGTAGGCCTCGTCCACGTCGCTGGTGTGGACGTAGCCCCCGGTGGGGGCGCCGGCCTTGACCATCACGTCCTTGGCGAAGGCCTTCGAGCCCTCCAGCTCGGCGGCGGCGGCAGACGGGCCGAAACAGGCGATGCCGCGGGCCGCCAGCACGTCAGCGACGCCGGCGACGAGTGGACCCTCGGGACCGACTACGACCAGATCTACACCGTGCGCCTGCGCGAGATCGGCCACGGCGTTGCCGTCGTTGATGTCGACAGACAGACGCGGGCCGAGCGCTGCAGTCCCCGGGTTGCCGGGCGCTGTAAGCACGCGGTCGACTGACGCAGAGATGCTCAGCCGCCAGGCGAGCGCGTGCTCACGGCCTCCGCCGCCGAGCACGAGGCATGTACGTCCCATCGGGATGACTCCACGTCCAGGCACGGGGCCCGAGCGCGCCGTGTGGGGAAGGCACGCTATCGGCCGCCCACCCACCGTCTGCGCGCCTGCACGATCAGGCCGACGCCCACGCCTCAGAGCGCTGGATCACGGACGCAGACCGCGGCGCGCCCGCGGCGCGGCGCTCCCGAGCCCGCGCGCGAGCGAACGGTCGGTGAGGTCAAGCTGCACCGCCACACCCATTGACTCGGTGTCGGTGGCCATCGGCACGGTGAGCCAGATAGTCGTGTCCCCGTTGCGATCAGCGCGGACGCCCACCGCGCCACCCCACCGGTCAACCAGCTGCGCGGTCGGGCTCAGGCTCGGAGCCCCGAGGTCGTCACTGTCGCCACTCTCTATTACCTCCGCCGCCGTGGCGAAGGCAGCTCCTCGACCGCGCACCGTCAGCTCGACCCACATGCCGGCGTCGTTGGCTCCCACATCGACACGATCGCCGATCGCGCTGTGGCGTCCGACCTCGGCCAGCACGCGGGTCAGAGCCCGCACAGCAAGCCCCACGTCGGCCATCGCGACCAGCTCGGTCGGCTGCTGCGCGACCTCGATGCCGACCAGCGCTGCGTCGGCAGTCTCGATCGCAGCCTCGATGAGCTCGATAACCGCAACTGGGTGGCCACTCGGTGTCGATTCGGTACCCCGCAGTGAGTCCTCAAGCAGAGAGATAACCCACGACGACACCCGCCGCGTGCTGCGCGTGAGCACCCCATGGAGCTCGTCGCGGTGCTCCGGTGTGAGCTGGTCGCCGCGACGGGTGAGCATGTCGACCGTGACCGCAAGCGACGACAGCGGCGCTCGGAGGTCGCTGGTGGCGCGCGCGACCAGCGAGGAATCAATCGTGGGCGCCGGGTCATGCGTCGGACCAGCAGCGGGCTCGGTGGCGACAGGCGCTGGCTTCGAGATCGCCGACGCGGCGGCGGCACGGATCGGAGGTGGCGCAGTCGGCGGCGCCGGGCGATCAGCCGCGACCGCCTTGATCTGTGGCGCAACCGGGACCACGTCAGCCTCAGGTGCACCAGCAGCGCGCTGATCGGCCCCAGACACCGCCCGACCGAGAGCGGGAGCGACCCGACGCAGAAAGCCCTCCACAAGCGCCAGCTGCTCGTCCGGGACGCCAGACGACACACGCAGCACGATCGCGCCGATCGGTTCCGGCACGGACGAGGACGCGATCGGGACGCCTACGAGCATCGTCGGGGCACCGCGCTGCAGACCGAACGGTGCAACCACGATGCCGGCTTGCGTTCGAGCCTCGTCAAGCAGCAGCGCAACATGATCATCGCCGATCTCATCATCGCCACCCAGATCGACCGCGATGAAGGCGCCACTGCCCAGCATGATGGTCAGTCCCGCGTCGAGCGCGACCGCGAGGTGATCAGCGGATGTGTGCGACGCACCGGACGGTCCCGCGGCATCGGCGAACGCGAGCATGGCGTCCGCAAGACCCTCGAAGCTGGCCCGTTCAAGCTCGAGGCGCGCCCGCACGACGCCGACGGCAGCGACCAGCAGCATCCCCAACACCACGTAGCTCACCCGACCACCCAGCCCCAGTGGGCGTTCGGGTCGTAGCAGCAGCTCCGCGATGGCCATCCCAAGGCCGGCGGCAGCGAGCGCCGCCACGCCATGCGACGCACCCCACCACGCCGCGACCGCGACCGCGACTGCGAGGACCGTGCCCAGCACCAGCCCGTGCGTCGCCGGCAAGATCAGTGGCGGTACGGCGGCAACAGAGATCGCGCTGGCGACCAGCATGCGACCAGCGAAGATCGAGCGGCGAAAAACCGGCCAGGCCACGAGCAGACAGCTCCCCGCAACCACCAGCACCGCGACGGCAGCAGACCGACGCGTCGGGTCGATCTCGAGCACGCTGACCCAGGTGGCTGCGGTGAACGTGACGCCAGCGGCGAGCACCAGCGCCATCCCGCGACCGAGCCGGTGCGACAGCAAAGGGCGGGGCACGTGTATGGCGTCTGACACGACCGCCCCCACCCGATGCATCGGCCCACGGTCCGACCGTGGAAAGGCACCACGACCCGTGTGCCTCCTGACAACGCTAACGACCGAACGGCCTCGTCACTAGGGGTGGTTACGGTGCGACCTACAGGCACTCTCGGTCACACGCACAGTCAGTGACCTCGCGTATCTCAAAGGTGACACTCCGTTGCCGACAGCGCCACAACAGCCCCGCACTTCACTCAATCCACAGCGGCAACATGCATGACAGGCCGAAAAATCTCGCGATCAGACTGCGCGCTTAACGCGCAGCGCACCGTAAGCGCGACGGACGGTGGTCAGCGGTCTCCCGGCCGGTCCGTCAGCTGATCGTGGCCGCACCGCGACCGAGGGCCACACCGGGGACCAGCGGGACATCTCGACGGACGAGCGTCTGCGACCGCTTGGGCCCGATGGACACCCACGTGATGGGAGTCCCCGCCTGCTCCTCGAGCAGGTCGACGTAGTTACGAGCGTTCTGCGGTAGCTGGTCGTACTCGGTGATACCAGAGATGTCGCCGCCCCAGCCGGGCATATCGATGTACTCGGGGACCGCATGGTGCACCGACGTCTGGTCCGCCGGCAGCTGCGTGAAGACGGTGTCGCCCACGCGGTAGCCGGTACAGACACGGAGCGTCTCAAACTCGCTGAGGACGTCCAGCTTCGTCAGGAAGATGTCGGTCAGACCGTTGACCCGATCCGCGTAGCGAGCGATGACTGCGTCGAACCACCCCACGCGACGTCGGCGTCCGGTGGTCGTGCCGTACTCGCCGCCCACATCAGTCATCCGCTCACCGATGTCGTCAAACAGCTCGGTCGGGAACGGACCCGCTCCGACGCGAGTGACGTACGCCTTGGTGATGCCGATGACGCGGTCGACGTGCCGCGGTCCGATACCGCCGCCGGTCAGCGCGCCACCCGCGATCGGGTTCGACGACGTGACGAACGGATAGGTGCCGTGGTCGATGTCAAGCATCGTTCCCTGGGCGCCTTCAAGGATGATGTGCTTACCCGCCTCGAGCGCGGTGTGGATCACATCCGTCGCGTTAATCAGCAGCGGGCGCAGCCGCTCGGCGTACGCGAGGTACTCATCGGTGATCTGACCCGCGTCCATCGGGAGGCGGTTGTAGATCTTCGACAGCTGCTCGTTCTTGTGGACGAGCACCGCCTCGAGCTTCTGAGCGAAGATCTTCTCGTCGAACAGGTCCGCGAAGCGAAGCCCGACGCGCG
>JBLFZR010000121.1:0-4525 GCA_047610595.1 Nitriliruptoraceae bacterium
CCAAGATCGGTGTCATCGTCGCGTTCGACGGCGACGTCACACCCGAGCTTGCCAAGGGCATCTGCCAGCACATCGCCTTCTCGAAGCCGCTCGTGCTGACGGCCGACGCCGTCGACGTGGCCATGCTCGAGAAGGAGAAGAGCTTCGCGCGCAAGGAGCTGCTGGAGGAGGGCAAGCCCGAGTCGATGATCGAGAAGATCCTCGTGGGCAAGGTCAACAAGCTGTACAGCGAGTGGGTCCTCAACGACCAGCCGTACATCCTCGACGACAAGCAGAAGGTCGGCAAGGTTGTGGCAGCTGCTGGGGCCTCGATCACCGGCTTCAAGCGCCTGCAGGTCGGCTGACCCGCACGACGCAGATGATCAAGGCCCGACGCCCCGCGCGTCGGGCCTTCGTCATACGACCTGCGTGGTGCCGCCGACGGTGCCACGAGCGCATGCTCGTGTCGCGGCTAGGCTCCACGGTCGGCTGCGGGGCTCCGCGGCGTCGATGATGGGACCCGAGCATGGCGACGCGTGACAAGATGGGACGGGTGCTGCTGAAGCTCTCAGGCGAGGCGTTTGCCGATGCGTCGGTACAGGGGGGCATCGACCCCGTGATCGTCCGTCGGGTCGCCGAGGAGATCGTCGCGCTCAAGGAGGCCGAGGGCACTGAGGTTGGCATCGTCGTGGGTGGTGGCAACATCTTCCGCGGCGCCGCACCCGGTGCTGCCGGTATGGAGCGCAGCAGCGCGGACCACATGGGCATGCTCGCCACGGTCATCAACGCGCTCGCGCTGCAGGACGCCATCGAGAAGGCTGGCGTGCAGACGCGCGTCCAGACCGCCATCTCGATGCAGGCAGTCGCAGAGCCGTACATCCGCCGCAAGGCCGTGCGCCATCTGGAGAAGGGTCGCGTCGTCATCTTTGCCGCGGGTCTAGGTGCGCCGTATTTCACGACCGACACCACCGCCGCCCAGCGTGCGCTTGAGATCGGCGCCGATGCCATCCTGAAGGGGACCAAGGTCGACGGCGTGTACGACAAGGACCCGGTCACCAACGACGACGCGGTGCGGTACGAGACCATCGACTTCTTGTCGGTGCTCAACCAGGGCCTGAAGGTCATGGACGCGACCGCCATCTCGCTGTGCATGGATAACAATCTGCCAATCGTCGTGTTCGACATGCTGACACACGGCAACATCGCCAGGGTCGTGCGTGGCGAGGACGTCGGCACGCTGGTTCAGACCGCTTAACGCCACCGCGCACCACAGGTACGCACCATCGCAGGAGCACTTATGGACACCCCGCAGGAGATTCAGGACGATGCGCAGATGCGCATGGAAGGCGCGGTCGAGAAGCTCGGCGGCGACTTCTCGTCGATCCGTACCGGCCGTGCGAACCCGCAGGTGCTGCAACGCATCACGGTGGACTACTACGGGACGCGTACGCCGCTGCTCCAGCTCGCGAACTGCGCGGTGCCCGAGGCCCGCATGCTGATCGTGAACCCGTACGACAAGTCGTCGCTGAACGCCATCGAGAAGGCGATCCGCGAGTCAGACCTCGGTCTGAACCCGGCCAACGACGGCGACGTCATCCGGTGCGTGTTCCCGGAGCTCACCAAGGAGCGCCGCAAGGAGTACATCAAGCTCGCGAAGACCTACGCCGAGGACGCCAAGATCGCCATCCGCAACGTCCGGCGCAGCGCCCGCGATGCGATGGGCAAGCTCGAGGCAGAGGGTGTGATGAGCGAGGACGAGCTCAAGGCGTGGCAGAAGAGCCTTGAGGAGGTCACCTCCGGTGAGGTTGCCAAGATCGACACGCATCTGAAGTCCAAGGAGACCGAGCTCACAGCCGTCTGATTCTTTCACACACCGCGGGCCCGTACGGGGCCCGCGCCAGCCCAGCAGCCGACCTGACCAGGTGGACCACGTGACCGATACGCACGACCTGCCTGATTCTGCCGACGCCGACGCCGACACCGACGCCGACGCCGACACCGACGGTGATGCCGTGGTGACGTCGACGGGCGCCGTGCCCGGTCGTCCGTCAGCCGGCCGCAACCTGCCGGTGGCGACCGCGGTTGGCCTAGCGCTGGGTGCGCTGTTTCTCGGATCGTTGTTCTATCACCCGGCCGCGTTCGCGGCGATGGTGCTGCTGACCACGCTGCTGGCGGTGTGGGAGACCGGGACCGTGCTGTCCAACGTCAACCACGTCGTCGCGCGCCCTGTGCTGCTGATGGCCTGCTTCGTGATGGCGGTCGCGACATACCTCCTCGGTGCCGAGGGGCAGACGCTCGGTCTGCTGGTGCTGGTGCTTGGCGCGTTCGGCTGGGACCTCGCGACCGTTCCGCGGACCGACGTGGTGCACAAGCTCGGCACCACGGTGTTCCTCGGTATGTGGATCATCTTCCTCGCCAGCTTCGCGATTCTGTTGGTGGATCGCGAGACCGGTGGTGCAGCCGCAGTGCTCGCTGTCGGTGGTGGCGCGATCTTCGGTGACACCGGGGGCTACGCCTTCGGCCGTCTGTTCGGCAAGCGTGCGATCGCGCCGACCGTGTCGCCCAACAAGACCTGGGAGGGGCTGATCGGAGGCCTCGTCACCAGCGGCGTGCTCGGCTTCTTCGTGCTGCCGATGGTGGATGCAACGCTGTTCGCGCAGCCGCTCGACGGTGCGATCGTTGCGATGGTCGCTGCTCTTGCCGGGTTCTTCGGCGACCTGGCCGAATCCATGGTGAAACGTGACGTCGGCCTCAAGGACCTCGGCACCAGCATCCCGGGCCACGGCGGCGCGCTCGACCGTATTGACGGGCTGCTGCTGGCCTTTCCCGTCGGGTACTACGTGCTGGAGCTGGCGACCTGATCTGGTCTGCCTTGCACCCGCAGCCCCCACATCACAAGCAGCACCGACGTCGCCAGCAGCACCGTCGCGCCTCCGCTCAGCACGAGCGGGATGACGGGTAGGCCGATCCCACGCAGCACAAGGTCACCACCAAGCTCGATGGTGGCCCGCGTGGCAAAGATCGATGCGACACCGATCAGGTGGCGACGGTCAATCCGTGTCGCGGCCCATGCGGCGGTCAGCAGCACCGCCAGCAGCAGCGGTGCGCGCGTCTCAATCACCGTGGTGGCGATGGCGACCGGTCCGGGCAGCGTGCCCGACTCCAAAGCGATCCGACCGAGAATCGCAACGTTCGAGCTGACGAGCGTGCCCCCGAGCAGCAGCGCGCCGAGCAGCAGCGTGATGCGCGGGCCGCGTGGCCCGGCGCCGGCTGCGGGTGCCTGCGAGTCCTGCCACCGGCCGACGGTGGTGGCGCCCGCCAGCAGCAGCGCACCAGACGCCACGAGATGGAGCGTGAGTGAGGTGTCCAGCGGTACGCCAGCGACCACGGCGGCCAGCCCGGTTGCCATCACATGGCCTGTCGCGAGTGCTGCAAGCCCGATGACCGCCGCGTCGGCCCCGGCGCGACCGCGCACCAACAGCGCCGCAACCACCAGCGGCACGGCGACCTCCACAGCCGCCAGCAGCCCGATCACGCCTAGCTGCCCGCCGGTGTCGCGCACCGCCGCGGCGATCGACACAGCACGCGCGAGGCTGCCAGCCAGCAGCAGCAAAATCGTTACCACGGCGCGGGGCACAGCTACTCGTTGGTCGGGGTGGGCGGGGGCCGTACGATACGCACCGGTCCGCATCTGGACGCGCCGTTCATCTTCGCGCGCGATGCGCCTCTGACCGCCGAGCACCGGGAGCCTTGTGGCCGCCTCTGACATATCCACCGAGCCGACGCCCGTGGACCCGTACGGCCTTGACGCAGCAGGCTTGCAGGCCTTGCTCGTCGACGAGCTCGGGCAACCGAAGTTCCGCGCGAAGCAGGTCCACCAGTGGCTGGTGCGTGGCGTAGACGATGCGCACGAGATGACCAACCTCCCGGCAGAGCTGCGGGACGCGCTGGCGGTGCGCTTCAACCCGTCGCGGCCGCAGCTCGCGGCGCACACGGTTGCCGATAACGGGATGACCCACAAGCTGCTGCTGCGTTTCGGCGATGATGTCGCCATCGAGACGGTGCTGATGCTGTACCCGGGCCGTGACGACTCGTCGCCGCGTGCGACCGTGTGCATCTCGACCCAGGCCGGCTGCGCGATGGGCTGCCCGTTCTGCGCCACCGGCCAGATCGGGCTCACCCGCCAGCTGACCGTGGGGGAGGTCGTGCGACAGGTCGTCGTCGCGGACGCGGCGCTTCGCACCGGTGCCCTCGAGGGCGCGATGGAGGGCGGCGAGGTGATCTCGCTCCCCGAGGGAGTCCCGGACCACGTCACCAACGTCGTGTTTATGGGGATGGGCGAGCCGATGAACAACATGCCCGCCACGCTTGGCTCGCTGCGTTGGCTGCATGACCCAGAGGGCTTCGACCTCGGCGCCCGCGGCATCACCGTCTCGACCGTTGGTCTGGTGCCTGGCATCCGCAAGCTGGCCGAGGAAGGCATCCCGGTCACGCTCGCCGTCAGCCTCCACGCCGCCACCGACGCGCTGCGCGATGATCTGGTGCC
>JBLFZR010000122.1:0-4491 GCA_047610595.1 Nitriliruptoraceae bacterium
GGGGTCAAGCGCAGCAAGACCGTTCCACATCAGGTTGATGATGTGTGCGGCGACTGTGTCGCGATCGGGCTCGCGCACCTCAAGCCACCACTGGCCCACCTGCGCGGTGGCCCCCACCAGCATGCGGGCGTACATCGGGGCGATCGCCGGGTCATACCCCCGCTGCGCGAACGTGTCGGCGAGCAGCACCTCGGTCCGGGTCGCAACGTCGTGGAGGACCGATGCGAACGAGCCACGCCCCGACCCGGCCGGCGCATCGCGCGACAGCACCCGGAAGCCGTCGGTCTCGTCCTCGATGAACTTGAGGAACGCGCTGGCCGCGCCCTCAGCGCTCGCGCGACTGCCACCGCCCGCCACGAGCGGCGCCGACAGCAGCTCACTGAGCCGCGTGACCTCCCGGTCGACCACCACCGCGTAGATGCCTTCTTTGCCACCAAAGTGCTCGTACACGACGGGACGGGTGACGCCGGCGCGCTCAGCGATGTCCTCGATCGAGGTGGCTGCGAAGCCCTGCTCGGCGAACACCGATCGCGCCACCGCGAGCAGCTGCTCGCGGCGCTCCTGGCCCGTCATGCGTGTCCGTCGCGTCATCGTGGGTCCGGTGCTAAGAGAGCTGCGGGCATGCCCCACCGGCAGCCTAACGGTGATGGCCGATGACGTACTGTGACATCTGTGTCCTCTTCTCCGCTTGGTCCCCCGCCGCTGCCGGCGCTGCCGCTGCCGGCGCTGCTGCCGCCCGTCGCTGTGCCCGACGTTGCGGTCCTGAGCCGTGTCACGAGCCGCGCGCTGGCCATGCTGCACCCGCTGCTCGACGAGCTGCGGGCCGGCCCGCTGGACCGTTCTGGCCGCACGGCCCACACCGTCAAGCCCGACGGATCACCGGTGACGCCGGTCGATGTCGAGGTGGACGAGCGCATCGTCGCTGCGGTGGCTGCGACCTTCGATGGCCACGGCGTGGTGTCCGAGGAGCTCGACGCCGTCGCTGGCGATCACGAGTGGCAGTGGGTCGTGGACCCGGTGGACGGCACCTCGAACTTCACAGCCGGGCTCCCCCATTGGGGCGTCGCGATCGCCCTGTGTCACGGCGGCGTGCCGGTGCTGGGCGTGGTCGACGCGCCGGACCTCGACCGCCGCTGGGTGGCCGTGCGCGGCGACGGCTGCACCCGCGACGGCGCGCCCGTGCGAGTCCGCACCGGGGTCACCATCAACGACCCGCTCACGGCGCACCTGCCGCTGTTCTCGAGCCTGAGCTTCTTGCGTCAGGTCCGCCCACGCGCAGGCGTGCGCCTCAACCCACGGGTGCTTGGCGCCATGGCGGTTGACGCCGCGCTGGTGGCAGACGGCGTCGGTGTCGCATCGGCGCACGCGGGTGGACGGGTGTGGGACGTCGCGGCGTCCGCGGTGCTGGTCACCGAGGCAGGCGGCGCGGCCGTGGCGCTGGGCGATCCGGTGTTCCCGCTGGTGGCGGGGCTGGACCACGCGCACGTCCGAGTTCCGAGCGCGTTCGGTACCTCGCAGCAGCTGCTCGAGCAGCTGATCGAGGCGCTGACGCCCGAGGACCGGCCGCTGCTTAGCCCTTGACGATGAGGGGGATCCCCGCCACCAGCAGGCGGACGTGGTCGACGGTGTGCGCCATCTTCTGGTTCAACCAGCCCTGCTGATCGCGAAACGAGCGGGTCAGCGCGTGCATCGGCACGGTCCCCTGCCCCACCTCGTTGCTGACGAACGCAACCGGTCCGGTGCCGAGGCGTACCGCCTCGCACAACGCGTGCGTCGCAGACGAAACGCGGCCCACGGCGACTTTGACGTCCACTCCGATCACGGCGTCTGGGTCTTCATCGATGGCGACGGCCGCGGCCATGTCGTCTGCGAACAGCAGGTTCGTCAGCCACAGGGTGAGGCAGTCGACGACCACGAACGTGTCGGGTGCACGGTGCTGTGTCAGCACACCGATGAGGTCGATCGGCTCCTCGACGGTGCGCCATTCGGGGCCTCGGTCGCCACGATGCCGGGCGACCCGATCGGCGAACTCGCCATCGTCGCCGTACGGCATCGAGGTAGCGACGTACACCGGCTGCAGCCCGGATGCCAACGCCAGCTCCATCGCGTGTCGAGACTTGCCCGACCGCGCGCCGCCGATCATCAGGTGGGTGCTCATGCGGCGAACGCTACCCCCGCGCGTGCGCCCGTCGGGGGCGCCGTGTGGCACGCTCGCGCCATGCGCACCAACATCCCGATCACCGATGCGCCCGCCGGGCCGCTGCTGCTCGAGCCGGGCCGCTTGTTGCTGGTCGCAATCCGGTTCCTCACACGTATCCCGGTGCCCGAGCCGCGTTTCCGCGACGGCGACCTACGTCGGGCGACCCCGTTGTTCGGGCTGGTCGGTGGCATCGTCGCAGGCTGCGGCATCGCGACATACCTGCTTGCCTCGATGCTGTTTGACCCGATCGTCGCCGTGCTGCTGGCAACCGCCGTTGAGGTGGCCGTAACCGGCGCGTTCCACGAGGACGGGTTGGCCGACGTCGCCGATGGCATCTGGGGCGGCTGGACCAAAGAAGACCGGCTGCGCATCATGCGCGACTCGCGTCTTGGGACGTACGGCACGGTCGCGCTGGTGCTCGTGCTCGCGCTGCGCGTCGCCCTGCTGGCCGGCATGGATGCCACGACGTTCTGGCAGGCGACGCTGGCCGCGCACGTGCTTGGTCGCGCCGCCATCACCGTGATGATCGCGCTGCTGCCTCCCGCCGACACCGGCGGCAGCGGCGCCGCAGTGAGCGACCCGGCCAGCATGCTGGGATGGCTCACCGTCATCGTCGTCACCGGAGTGGTGCTGTGGGTGACGTTCGGCGCGTGGGCTTGGGTTCCGGCGGTCGCCGCCGCGCTGCCCATCGCTGCGACACGTCGGCTGTACCGGCGGCGCCTCGGTGGCATCACCGGCGACGCGCTCGGAGCGACGGTGATGCTGGTGCACCTGATGACTGTTGGCGTGGCCGCCGCCAGCACCACCGTGCAGATCACTCGATGACCCCCGACGCCCGCGTGCTGCTGGTGCGTCACGCCGAGCCGCAGCACACGCAGCTGTGCCACGGCGCGGTCAGCGACCCAGGGCTGAGCGACAGCGGCACGTCCGCCGCCACGCTGCTGTCACCGCGGCTGCGGGCGCTGGGGCACGAGCTCGGTGGCATCACCCGGCTGCTCACCTCCCCTGCACGCAGGGCTGTCGAGACCGTCGCCGAGGTGGCCGTCGCGTTGGAGCTGCCCCCCACCGTTGCCGCGCGCTGGCGCGAGCGGCACTTCGGCGTGTGGGAGGGCCAGCCGTGGAGCGAGCTGTGGCCCACCGTCCCACGCGCGGTGCTGGAGGATCACGCCGCGTACGCCGCGTTCACCCCACCCCAGGCCGAGACCCCGTCCGAGGTCGCCACGCGCGTCGGGCCCGCGTTGACAGACGCCCTGCGCGGGTCCGGGGTGACCGTGGTGCTGACACACGCCGGCGTCATCCGACAGTGCCTCGCCGAGGCGCTGCAGGTGGAGCTGGCGACCGCGCTGCGCATCGACGTGCCGTACGCGCGGATGGTGGTTATCGGCCGGATCGGCGACGGCCTGATCGTCGAGCGAGTCGGCGTCTGAGCCGCAGGTTGGATGGGGCGTCTGAGCCGCAGGTTGGACGACCGAACCCCCGCACGATGGCGGGGGTTCGGTCGGTCTTTCAGCTGTAGCTCACTCGGCCGTGGCCGGGGCCTCGACGGCCAACGACGCGCCACCGGTGAACTCGTACACCTCGAAGCCACGGTTCAGGTCCGAGATGAAGACGTAGCGACCGTCCTTGTAGGACTTGGCGGTCCAGACGTCCGAGTCGGTGAACATCATGTGGCCGACCTCGGTCGGGTTCATCAGGTCGTTCATGTCGAACACGCGCACGCCAGCGCCGTAGTACGCCATGGTGAACATGCTGTCGTCGAAGCTCAGGTTGCCGTAGTGCGAGGCGCAACCCTGGCCCTGCGAGGTCTGGCCGTCGACGTCAGCGACGCTGTACGACAGCGGGACCGGAACGTTCTCTAGGGTGAGGTCGTACACCCAGAAGCCGGTGCCGGGGCAGTAGCCCGAGTCGTAGCCCGGGTCGTACGCGCCCTCGTCGAGCACCAGAACGAAGCTCTTGTCGTGCGCCGGCAGCGCCTCGTGGGTGTAGATGTTGCGGGCCGTCGGCTGCACCGCGAGCGGCAGCGCCAGCAGCGGGTCGGTCATGTCGTGGATCGACAGCGTCTCGCCGCCGAGCGAGCCAGCCGAGTAGCCGCGCGTGCCGTCGTCAGAGACGCGGAACGCGTGCGGCGCGCCCTGGGTCAGCACGGTGGCCACGATCTGCGGGTTCTCCGGGTCGCTGAAGTCCACAACCTCGATACGGGGGTCAAGCGCCGTGACGATGTACGCGTACGGCAGGTTCGGCTGGAACTCGATGGTGTGCGAGCCGCCGATCGCGGTGTTCTTGGTGCCGAC
>JBLFZR010000123.1:0-4472 GCA_047610595.1 Nitriliruptoraceae bacterium
GGGGTCGCCGCGGTGAGCGCAGGCGAGGAGCGCGACGACCTTGACGACGGGTCCGACACGCCGTACATGCCGGACCCGGGCACCGAGATGTCGTTCGACGCGGCCGAGGCGATGATCGTCGCGCGTGGTGCAGGCCGGATGATCCCGGACCTCGACCGCATCACGTTGCTGCTCGAGCTGCTCGGTCAGCCCCAGCGGGCGTACCCCACGATCCACGTGACCGGCACGAACGGCAAGGGCTCGGCCGTGCGCATCGTCAGCGCGTTGCTGGCGTCCGCCGGCCTGTCCGCCGGCACCTACACCTCGCCACATCTGCAGACGATCCGCGAACGGCTGGCTGTGTCCGGCCGCCGCATCGGGGAGCGGGCGTTCGCCGACCTGTACGCCGATGTCGCGCCGTTGGCCGCGCTGGTGGACGAACGCAGCGCCGACTCGGTCACGTACTTCGAGCTGTTGACTGCGATGGCGTCGTGGTGGTTCGCAGAGGTTCCGGTCGACGTCGGCGTGTTTGAGGTCGGCATGGGCGGCACGTGGGACGCGACCAACCTGGTGCGTGGCGATGTGTGCATCATCCAGCCGATCGACATCGATCACGCGCAGCTCGGAAGCACCCCGGCCGAGATCGCCAAAGAGAAGGCCGGCATCATCAAGGCCGACTCGATGGTGGTGTGCGCGGCCCAGCGCAGCGACGTGATGGCCGTGCTTCGCGCGCGCTGCGATGACATCGGCGCCACCTTGTTCGTCGCCGGTATCGACCATGAGCTGCTGTCGCGCGAGCCCGCCAACGGCGGCCAAGTCGTGTCCGTTCGCATCGGCGCGCGCACCATCGACAGCCTGTTTATCCCGTTGCTTGGCGCGCATCAGGCCGACAACCTTGTGGTCGCGCTCGCTGCGGTTGCCGCGTTGCTTGGCGAGACGTTCGACGACCTCACCGATGAAGCGTGGCGTCAGGGCCTGCTGTCGGCGACCGTGCCGGGTCGGCTCGAGATCGTGTCGCGCAGCCCAACCGTCGTGCTCGACGGTGCGCACAACCCGCACGGCGCGCGCGCCGCGGCTGCCGCCGTGCGCGAGACGTTTGATGCCTCCACGCCGCGCGTGTTGCTCACCGGCATCCTCGACGACAAGGATGTGGATGGTGTGCTGTCCCCGTGGCGCGATGTGGTGCAGCACGTCGTGGTCACCCGCGTGGCATCGCCCCGGTCCGCGTCAGCCCAGCGCCTCGCGATCGCCGCGAACAGCGTCTGGGAGGGCACCGGCGTCACCGTCGAGCGCGCTGCTGACCTGATGGACGCGCTCGAGATCGCCGAGGGGCTGGTGGGCGAGGACGGCGTGGTGATCGTCAGCGGATCGCTGATGCACGTCGGCGCCGCGCGCGACCGGTACCTCCCCGTGCTCGACGACGATGACGAGATCATCTACGAGCCCGATGACATCGACGACGAGGAAGATGAGCGCCGGTTCGAGGTCGCCCTCGACCAGATGCTCGAAGACCTCTAGCCCCCACCGGTTTCATGCAGCGTTTTGTGCAGCGTGCAGCGTTTTGTGCGGGATGAAGCCCGCATATGGGACGACGTCTGCACAACTCGCATGGTGGTTTGTTTTGTGCGCGTGAAAGCCCGCATATGGGACGACGTCCGCACAGTTCGCGTGGTGAGGTTGCCTGTGGGGGACTGGTGCGCGACCCTCCGGCCCGTACACCTCCCCGTACGCCTTTCCGTACACCTTCCTGTGCCCGCCGTCGTGCGGGTTCATCTACGCACTGGAGCCCACCGTGGCCATCGAGACCACCCTCATCCTCATCAAGCCTGACGGCGTTGCCCGTGGGCTCGCCGGCGAGGTCATCCGTCGCATTGAGGCCAAGGGCTTCACGCTGACGGCGATGGAGCTGCGCACCATCGAGCGCGCGACGGCTGAGGCCCACTACGCCGAGCACGTCGAGCGTCCGTTCTTCGGCGAGCTCGTCGACTTCATCACCTCGGCCCCGCTCGTCGCCCTCGCGGTGACCGGCGCGAACGCGATCGCTGGCATGCGTCAGCTCGCCGGTGCGACCAACCCGATCGAGTCGGCAACCGGCTCGATCCGTGGCGACTTCGCCACCGAGATCGGTGAGAACATCATCCACGGCTCGGACTCGACCGAGTCCGCCACCCGCGAGCTCGGGATCTTCTTCCCGAACCTCTGAGCCCGTGGGGCTTTGAGGTTCGTGCCGCTCCGCTCGTCGTTTTGTTGCTGCGCTCCGCATCGTCCCTCGCTCATCGAGCGGGGGGTGTGAGGCGCTGGTTGGCGAGCGGTTGATCGGACGACACGCTGGCAGCGCCCCTCGGGGCGCTGTTTTGCGTATCCACAGGGTGCAGGGGACCAGTCGACGGGGAGCAGGGGTTTACCGGGATCGTGGAGGTCCGAACCGAGGAGCCCGACGTGTCAACTGCTTTTGCCCTTGCTCCTAGTGGGGTGTGTCCAACGTGCGTGACCGAGGACGGCGCTGCCGTGGATGCGCGGGCAGAGGTGACATCGCCAGAGCAGGCGGCGTCGCTGCTGCTGCCGGTGCTGGCCGGGTTGGACCGGGAGCGGTGTGTCGCGTTGCTGCTTGATACCCGACACCGACTGCTCGACACCGTGACAGTCAGCGTCGGGAGCATCGATCACACGTTCATGTCACCGCGGGAGGTGTTCCGGGACGCGTTGCTGGGCAACGCCGCGGCCGTGGTGCTGGGACACAACCACCCGTCGGGTGACCCCGAGCCAAGCACGGACGATGAGGCAGTCACGCGACGGCTCGCGCGGGCGGGCGATCTGATCGGGGTGGCGCTGCTGGACCACCTCGTCGTTGGCGGTGCCAGATGGGTGAGCCTCGCGCGCAGGGGGCACACCACGACGTGAGTTCAGCCTCTCGATGTGGTGATGGGTGCGTGCTCTACGGTTCGCACACCCATCCTGACCTGCGCGTGTGCGTGTTGGCTGCAGCGCGCGGCAGCGATTGGTGTTGTCAACCTCACCAACCGCGTGTGTATGCTCCGCGACCACGACTTAGGTATGCCTTCGTCGTGTCCGGCGGGATGAATATCACCCCACTCGCCACCGCTGCCGCTGTCGTACGGAGCCGGCGCAGCCCCACCACGCATCAGGAATCACCCGTGGCGTTCTCTGGCAACACCTTCCAGTTCCTCGGCCGCGACATGGCCGTGGACCTCGGCACCGCGAACACGCTTGTGTACGTGCGCGGGCGCGGCATCGTGCTTAACGAGCCGTCCGTGGTCGCGATCAACACCAAGAACGGCGCCATCCTGGCCGTTGGTACTGAGGCAAAGCGCATGATCGGGCGTACGCCCGGCCACATCATGGCGCTGCGTCCGCTGAAGGACGGCGTCATCGCCGACTTCGACGTGACCGAGAAGATGCTTCGGTACTTCATCCAGCAGGTGCACAAGCGCCGCTTCCTCGCCAAGCCGCGTGTCGTTGTCTGTGTGCCCTCGGGCATCACGGGTGTCGAGCAGCGCGCTGTCGAGGACGCCACGATCCAGGCCGGCGCCCGGTCCGCATACATCATCGAAGAGCCCATGGCTGCGGCCATCGGTTCTGGTCTTCCGGTCCACGAGCCGGCCGGCAACATGGTCGTTGACATCGGTGGCGGGACCACCGAGGTCGCTGTCATCTCGCTTGGCGGCATCGTCACCTCGCAGTCCATCCGCATCGGTGGTGACGAGCTGGATGAGGCGATCATCAACTACATCAAGAAGGAGTACTCCTTGATGTTGGGTGAGCGCACCGCCGAGGAGATCAAGATCGCCATCGGTTCCGCGTTCCCGCTCGCCGACGAGCCGCACGCCGAGATTCGCGGTCGTGACCTCGTGTCTGGTCTGCCAAAGACGATCATCGTGTCGTCCGAGGAGATTCGCAAGGCCATTGAGGAGCCGGTGAACGCCATCGTGATGGCGGTCAAGAACACCCTCGACAAGACGCCCCCAGAGCTCGCGGCCGACATCATGGACAAGGGCATCGTCCTTGCGGGCGGTGGCGGCATCCTGAAGGGTCTCGACGAGCGACTCAAGCACGAGACCGGCATGCCGATCCACATCACCGAGTCGCCGCTGTCATGCGTCGCGATCGGGTCGGGCATGTGCCTCGAAGAGTTCGAGGCCCTCAAGAAGGTCCTCATCTCGTCCTCGCGCCACTGAGCCGCTGCGCTAGAACAAACTCGACGGCCGGTGCGTTCTTCGCGCCGGCCGTCCTGCTGCCCACTCGGCCGAACCGACCACCGATCCCGCCGCTGCTTCGACCGCCGCCTGTCAGCTGCCAGGAGCCACGATGAACCCGCGTCGCCGCGCTCGAGCCGTGTTGGCAGTGCTAGTGCTGGCGTCGCTGGTGCTCGTGACAGCCGACTTCCGGTCCGAGGACGGGCCGCTTGACGGCCTGCGTGGGGTCGCGACCAGCACCTTCCAGCCGTTGCAGTCCGGCTTGGGCTCCGTGACACG
>JBLFZR010000124.1:0-4462 GCA_047610595.1 Nitriliruptoraceae bacterium
GGCAGGCCGAAGTTCAGCTCCATCGGACGCACCTCCACCAGCTCATCCTAGATCGAGCGGCGCGCGCTCGACCGGGCACGACATGCAGCGCGGGCCACCGCGGCCTCGCGGCAGCTCGTAGCTGGGGATGGTGTGCACGGTGATACCTGCGCGGTCAAGGATCTCGTTGGTCGCAACGTTGCGCTCGTACGCCACCACGTGACCGGGACGCATCGCGAGCGTGTTGTTGGCATCGTTCCACTGCTCGCGCTCGGCGCGCGTCGATCCGAGCGCCGGCTCGATCGCGCGGGCGTGGTCGAGACCGGCCGCCCAGGCGAGCCCCTGCACCAACGTGTCCGCCTGGCTGACGTGCACGCCGCCGTCCGCTGCTGGCGTGACCTGGAACGTCCGCAGCGACGTTGTCATCGACGGATATGTGATGAACGCATCGACGTCAACCTGCGTGACAATCGTGTCGAGGTGCATCGCGGCACGGACCTTGGGCAGGTCCACGGCGAGGATGCGCTCAACGACGCCTGCCGCGAACAGCCGCTTGGCGAGGTTCTCGACGCCCTGCGGGGTGGTGCGCTCGGACATGCCAACCGCGATGCCCTTGTCTCCGACGACCAGCAGGTCGCCACCCTCGACGGTGGACGGGATCCGGGCGTCGTCGTCGTCGCCGAACCACACCTTCGTACCCGCGAACTCTGGGTGCTTGGTGTAAAGCAGCCGCATCAGATCGGTCTCGCGGTGGCGGATCGGCTTGTTCATCGGCGACAGCACGACACCGTCGCCGATCCAGGCCGATGAGTCGCGCATGAACACCGCGTTGGGAAGCGGCGAGAGGAAGTGGTCCGAGTCGGTCAACGCCGCTCCCACAAGCCCCGGGCCGGGGCCCACCTCGCCGATCGTCACACCACCAAACAGATGGTCCACCAGCACGTCCGGCGGCAGCTCCAGCAGGAAGGACCGGACGCGGTCCACGGCGACCGGGCCACAGGTGGCAGCGGTGACATGGCGGTGTACGACGTCGCGGGCGACCTCCGGGTCTGCCACGACCTCGGCCAGCATCCGCTCGACATGCATCACTCGGACGCCGTTGGCCTCCAGCAGCGTCGCGAAAGCGTCGTGCTCTGCCTGCGCGTGCTCGACCCACAGCAGCTCATCAAACAGCAGCTCGTCCATGTTGGACGGCGTGATGCGCGACAGCTCGAGCCCCGGACGGTGCAGCAGCACGCGCTTGAGCTGTCCGACCTCCGAGCGCACGTTGCCGGTCTCGCCGCTCATACATCGTCCTTCGTGGCGCGTTGGACCGCTTGCACGCCACCGCGTGGCACCCACCAGTCCGCATCGGCCTCGGCGATGACGAACCCATCACCGGCCAGATCGGTCAGCTCGCCGGTCAGTGATTTCACACGCCCCGCACCGGTCAGGTGCAACGTCACCTCGGACCCGACCCAGCTGGCGATACCGCTCGGCGCGGGCTGCTCTTGTGAGCCGGTCTTGTCGGCATCCGTCACGGCGTGCTCCCTGCTTGTCCAGAGCGGCGACAGTACGGCCCGAAGCGAACGGAGCGCGCCGGAGCGCGCCGGAGCGCGCCGGACGGAGCGCGCCTCAGCGTCGTCGCATCCGTACACCGCGATCGCCCAGCTCTACACCCTCAGCTTCGAGCCGGCGGCGATGCTCGGTTTCCAGCCCCGGCACCAGCCGCCCCACGCTGTTGACCACACGCCACCATGGCAGGCCGAGCGTCCCCTCGGCCATGATGGTGCCCACGGTGCGTGCTGCGCCGGGACGACCCGCCTCGATCGCGACCTCGCCGTACGTCACAACCTCGCCCGGCGGTAGTGCCCGGACGACGTCGATGATCGCGTCACGCAGCTCGCGCATCGTGCCCCTGCCTCAGCGACCGCCAAGCGCGCCACGCGGCTCGAACCAGCGACCTTCCAGCGGCAGCGACGTCAGCGTCAGGCGTGGCAGCGGCGCCGGGATCAGGCCCGGGATGTCCTCAAGATCGATGAACTCGATCTCGGGGGCGGTCGCCATACCGCTTCCGAACTCGGGGAACCCGAGCACGTGCACCTTGACACCCTTGGCAGCCAGCTCCAGCAACGGCTCATGGAAGCAGCGCGCGTCGTTCGATCCGACGTACACCGCGTCGAGGTCACCCTCCTCGAAGCGACGCCACAGGTGCTCGACCATGTCATCGTCGACGTCAGAGTCACCATCCTTGGGCTTGGCGAAGACGCGATAGCCCTCCTCCAGCAGCCACAGCACCCAGCCCCGCATCGGGCCCGCGACGTGCGGGGCGACGTTGACGAACACGCAGCCTTCAACCTCGTCGTCAAGCTCAGACCGGTCAACCAACCACTCGCCCAGCGTCGCCAGGTCCGGCCGCGTGTCCGCGTTCGGCTTCCCGTCGATGATGTTGGCGATCGACATATCGATGTTGGGTGCGTCCCAGACCATGACGTGGCGGCCCATGCGCGTGCTCCTCGGTTGTTGTAATGCGTGCAATAGGGCAGAGGCTACGGCCGCACACCGCACCCCGCGACGCGCCCGAGGCGTCGCCCGTATCCTTCGGCGGCGGAGCCGGTCCGGCGCGTCCGCGCGCCAAGACCCACAAAGGTGCAGCGATGTCCGAGAACCCCACGACGCCCGAACGTGACCGGCCAGAGCATGACCGGCCAGAGCCTGACCGACCATGGCTGATGCGGACCTACTCCGGGCACAGCTCGGCGGCGGCGTCCAACGAGCTGTATCGGGTCAACCTCGCCAAGGGGCAGACGGGACTGTCAGTCGCGTTCGACCTACCGACCCAGACCGGCTACGACTCCGATCATGAGCTGGCGTCCGGTGAGGTCGGCAAGGTCGGCGTGCCGATCACCTCGATCGACGACATGCGCCAGCTGTTCGACCAGATCCCACTCGATCAGATGAACACCTCGATGACCATCAACGCCACGGCGATGTGGTTGTTCGCGCTGTACGTCGCGGTTGCCGAGGAGCAGGGTGCGGACGTGTCACAGCTGATGGGCACCACCCAGAACGACATCCTCAAGGAGTACCTGTCACGCGGGACGTACGCGTTCCCGCCCGGCCCGTCGCTGCGGCTGACCACCGACATGGTCGCGTTCACGTACACGAACACCCCAAAGTGGAACCCACTCAACATCTGCAGCTACCACCTGCAGGAAGCTGGCGCGACGCCGGTCCAGGAGCTCGCCTTCGCGCTGGCCAACGCCATCGCCGTGCTTGACGCGGTGCACATCAGCGGCCAGGTCCCTGCCGAGGACTTTCCCACCGTCGTCGGCCGCATCAGCTTCTTCGTCAACGCAGGAATCCGGTTCGTCGAGGAGGTCGCAAAGATGCGCGCCTTCGTCGAGATGTGGGACCGCATCACGGCCGACCGCTACGGGGTCACCGACCCCAAGATGCGTCGGTTCCGGTACGGCGTGCAGGTCAACAGCCTCGGTCTGACCGAGCCGCAGCCCGAGAACAACATCAGCCGCATCCTTATCGAGATGCTTGGCGTCACGCTGTCCAAGGACGCTCGCGCCCGGGCCGTGCAGCTGCCGGCGTGGAACGAGGCGCTCGGCCTGCCCCGCCCATGGGACCAGCAGCTGTCGCTGCGCATGCAGCAGGTGCTGGCGTTCGAGACCGATCTACTCGAGCACGGCGACCTGTTCGCCGGCAGCCACGTCATGGACGGGCTGGTCGAGACGCTGATCGAGGGCGCGACGGCCGAGCTGGACCGGATTCTCGAGCTGGGTGGCGCTGTGGCGTCCGTCGACGAGATGAAGGCCGAGCTGGTGGCGTCCAACGCATCCCGCATCCGGCGCATCGAGTCTGGCGAACAGACCGTCATCGGCGTCAACGCTCACCTTCAGACCGCCGAGTCTCCGCTGATGCGCGAGGGCGACGGCGGCATCTTGGTCGTCGATCCGGCCGTCGGCCGGGCACAGATCGAGCGACTCGAGGCCCACAAGGCGTCCCGCGACGAAACGGAGGCCGGTGCATCGCTGGCCGCGTTGCAAGCTGCGGCGCAGACCGACGAGAACTTGGTGACCGCGAGCATCCGCTGCGCGAAGGCCGGCGTGACAACCGGCGAGTGGTCGCAGGCGCTGCGCGAGGTGTTCGGCGAGTACCGCGGCCCCACCGGCGTCGGCGACCGAGCTGCCATGGGCGGCAGCGGTGCGCTGGCGCCGAAGATGGTGGAGGCCCGTGCGCGGGTCAAAGCCGTCGAGGAACGCCTCGGTCGTCGCCTTCGCATCCTCGTGGGCAAGCCTGGCCTCGACGGCCATTCCAACGGAGCCGAGCAGGTAGCCATCCGTGCCCGCGACCTCGGTATGGAGGTCGTGTACGAGGGCATCCGTCTCACCCCCGACCAGATCGTGCGTGCCGCCGTGGACGAGGACGTGTCACTGGTCGGGCTGTCGATCTTGTCCGGCTCGCATATGGAGCTGATCCCACGGGTCGTACA
>JBLFZR010000125.1:0-4457 GCA_047610595.1 Nitriliruptoraceae bacterium
GAGGCGGCCGACGCCGTCGAGCTGCTCGTGACCCAGGGCGTTGAGCCCACTCAGAACCGCTACCACGCCCGTCAGAAGGACCTCCCGTGAAGGACCGCTTCGCCAGCCTGGCCGCCGCGTACAAGGCAACCAGCAAGGTCGACCCCAAGCTGACGCTGTTCATCGCGCTGGCGGTCGGCATCCCGCTGCTCGTCGGCGTGGGCCTCGGTGCCCTGACCGGTAGATGGCTGCTGTGGGTGCTGCTGGGCGTGCTTACGTCGATCCTCCTCGGCTTGCTCGTCTTCGGTCGCCGGATGCAGTCAGCCCAGTTCGCGCAGATCGAGGGCATGCCTGGCGCCGCTGCTGCCGTGCTGCAGAACATGCGCGGCCAGTGGTTCGTGACGCCGGCCATCGCTGTGAACAAGCAGCAGGAGATGGTCCACCGTGTGGTCGGTCGCCCAGGCATCATCCTCGTGTCTGAGGGGGGCAACGGCCAGCGCGTCAAGGACATGGTCAAGCGCGAGAAGACCAAGCTCAACCGTGTTCGAGGCGAGGTGCCGCTCCACGTCATCGTCTCGGGCAACGGCGAGGACGGCACCATCAGCCTCGGCAAGCTGCAGGTCGAGCTGACGAAGATGGGCAACACACTGTCAAAGACTGAGGTCCCCAAGCTCGCTCGCAAGCTGGCGCCACTGGACAAGGGCAACATCCCGATGCCCAAGGGCAACATCCCGCGCGGCGGCAATCGCCGCTAACCGAGTTTGGGCCGCTGCGGGTCGTGTCAGTGCCTGGGCCCGGATCCCTGCTCTGCCCCGTTTGCTGATACCCCTGCGCCGTCCCCTGTATTGACCTGATCTTGGGAGCCTGCTGTGCCTGTCTCCGCCTCGTCGTCCATGGCGGCCGCGCTCGACCCAGGCACCGCCGTGGGGCCGCTGGCCCCGTTGCTGCGGGCTGCCCGAGGCCCGCTGGAGGTTGACCTCGACGTCGCACGGATCGGGGCGGTGTCGGCATCGCGGCCGATCGCGCTGGCGTTGCTGGCAGAGCGCGCGTCGCCGCTGCTGATCGTCGTGCCACGGACCTCTGACGCCGAGGCGGTCGCGGATGGGCTCGCGGCGTACCTCGGTGAGGAACGTGTGGCTGTGTTCCCGTCGTGGGAAACGCTGCCGCACGAGCGTCTCTCGCCGCAGCCCCGCACCGTCGGTCGACGGCTGGCAGTGCTGGACCGACTGTCGCGGCCCGAGGCGTACGAGCATCCGCTGCTGGCGGTCGTGACCCCGGTGCGCGCGGCGTTACAGCCGATGGATCCAGCGCTCGGTACACGAGCTCCGCTGGACGTTGATGGGTCGTGGGACGGCTTCGACACGCTGGTAGAGCAGCTCGCCGAGCTCGGCTATTCGCGCACCCCGCAGGTCGAGGCACGCGGTGAGTTTGCGGTCCGCGGTGGCATCGTGGATGTGTTCCCGACGGCGGCCGAGAACGCCGTGCGCATCGAGTTCTGGGGCGATGACGTCGAAACCCTCCGCACGTTCGCCGTGGGCGACCAGCGGTCCACCGGGCCGGTCGAACGCGTCCGGATCGATCCGGCGCGTGAGCTCGTGCTGAACGAGGCGCTGCGCGATCGCGCCCGGGCACGCGCCGCCGTCCAGCCGCGCATCGCGGACCACCTGCTGCAGCTCGCGGATGGCCTCGTGTTCGAGGGCGCCGAGTCGCTGGTGACCTACCTCCACCCCAAGCCCGCGCTGCTGCCCGACTTCATGGGTGCGCGATCTGGGCTGGTGATCGTGGACCCGACGTTGGTGCAGCAGCGTGCGGACAAGCTGCACGACGAGGCGGCGGTGCTGGCGCAGGTCGCCTGGCTGCAGCCGGACTCCGGTGACGGGGCCGGCGACCCGGGCCGAGGCTTGGTTGCGGACGGGGATGCAGGGCTGGCGTTCGCCGAGCTCGAGGATCTGCGCGCACACGCAGGTGACCGGGTGTGGGAGCTGTCGCCGTTCGAGGGATCGCGTATCCCGGGCGCGCCCTGGGAGTCGTTGCGTGGGGACGTCACCCGGCTCGGGGAGATGGTCCGCCGCCTGCTACGCGACGGGCGCCGCGTGGTGCTGACTTCGGGTGCTGCCGGGCCCGCTCGACGCCTCGCCGACGTGCTGGCCGAGCAGGGTGTGCCGTGCGTTGTGATCGACGGGCAGCTACCGGTCGAGCCGACCGGGCACCGGGCCGAGATCGTCGTGAGCCCCCTGCGAGAAGGATTCGACGCGCCAGAGCTCGGCCTCGCCGTCCTCGGGGAGTTCGACGTGTTTGGCACGCGCCGGCGTAAGGCTTCGCGTCGGATGGGAACGCGCACCGCGGCCGCCGACGCGGTTCTTGACCTGTCTGCGGGCGACGCTGTCGTGCACCGCACACACGGCGTGGGTCGGTTCGTCGGGATGGTCACCCGCGAGATCCGGACCCCGTCCGGGGACGTGGCCAAGCGTGATTACGTCGAGCTTGAGTACGCCAACGGCGACAAGCTGTTCGTGCCGTCCGACCAGGTTGATGCCGTCGCGAAGTATCAAGGCGGCGAGTCGCCGACTGTGATGCGTCTCGGCGGTGCGCAGTGGGAGAAGGCCAAAACCCGGGTCCGCAAGAACGTCCGCGACATCGCGGCCGAGCTGATTCGTCTGTACGCCGCCCGCATGCACGCGCCCGGGCACGCATTTGACGAGGACGGCGCGATGCAGCGCGAGCTCGAGGACGCCTTCGCGCACGTCGAAACAGCCGATCAGCTGACCTCGACTGCCGAGATCAAGGGCGACATGGAGCACGCGATGCCCATGGATCGGCTGCTTGTGGGTGACGTTGGGTTTGGCAAGACCGAGGTGGCCGTCCGAGCCGCCGCCAAGGCTGTGTTCGGTGGCAAGCAGGTCGCGGTGCTGGTGCCGACGACCATCCTCGCCCAGCAGCACTTCGAGACCTTCCGAGAGCGCTTCGCAGGCTTCCCGGTCGAGCTGCGACCGCTCTCGCGGTTCGTGTCGGGACCGGACAAGAAGGCGACGCTGGACGGCCTCGCCGCCGGCACTGTCGACATCGTCATCGGGACCCACGCGATCTTGTCGAAGTCCGTCGAGTGGAAAGATCTTGGCCTCGTCATCGTCGATGAGGAGCAGCGCTTCGGAGTGCAGCAGAAGGAACGTCTCAAGCAGCTGCGCACCGCCGTCGACGTGCTGTCGATGTCGGCCACGCCGATTCCCCGCACGCTCGAGATGGCTGTGACCGGGATCCGTGATCTCTCCACGATCGAGACGGCACCCGAGGATCGCCAGCCGGTGCTCACGTTCGTGCAGGAGTACGACGAGGACCAGATCGCGCTCGCGATTCGCCGGGAGCTGCTGCGCGATGGCCAGGTGTTCTACCTCCACAACCAGGTGGACACCATCGACTCGGTCTGTGCCCACATCCGTGAGCTTGTGCCGGACGCGCGGGTGGGCTTTGCGCACGGTCAGATGGACGAGAAGCCGCTCGAGCAGGCGATGATCGGGTTCTGGGAGCGCGAGATCGACGTGCTGGTATGCACCACCATCATCGAGTCCGGGCTGGACATCCCGAACGCGAACACCTTGCTTGTGGAGCGGTCCGACCTGCTTGGGTTGTCGCAGCTGCACCAGCTGCGTGGGCGTGTTGGGCGCTCGTCGGAGCGGGGCTACGCGTACTTCCTTTACCCGCCCGAGACCGAGCTGACCGAGACCGCGTACGAGCGGCTCGAGACGTTGGCCGAGCACTCGCGGCTCGGGTCCGGGTTGGCCATCGCGCTGCGTGACCTCGAGATTCGCGGCGCTGGCAACGTTGTGGGCGCCGAGCAATCGGGGCAGGTCGCGACCGTCGGTTTCGACATGTACGCCCAGCTGCTCAAGGAGGAGGTGGCCGACCTCAACGGGACCCCGATCCAGGAAGAGATCGAGATCCGGTTGGATCTGCCAGTGGACGCGCATCTGCCACATGATTACGTCGAGGACGCCAAGCAGCGCCTTGAGCTTTACAAGCGCATCGCAGCAGTCCGCGACGCGGGTGGCGTGAAGGCCGTCCGTGCCGAGCTGGAGGACCGATTCGGACGCTTGCCGCCGCCGGCCGAACGCCTGGTCACGCTCGCGGCGCTGAAGGCGGCGTTGCGCCGCTGGGGCGTGCGCGACGTCGGTGTCACCCGCAAGGACATGCTGCGGGTGAAGCCGGTCAACCTCACCGAGTCACAGCTGGTGCGGCTGGAGCGACAGCACCGCCGCGCCGTGTACGACCGCCCGTCCGAGACGGTTCATATCCCGCTGCCCAACGCAGCCCAGGGCGAGCTTGTGGCATGGGTCGCCGCGACCCTGCGCGACCTATTCAGCAACAAGCCAGCCCCCACCCCCCGCCGCTGATCACACGGTTTTACCGAGTTTCCCCTCACACCGAGGGGAAACTCCGGCCGTGCTGCCGCGGAACGTGCGGGTAGCCCGGGGCACTTGGAG
>JBLFZR010000126.1:0-4445 GCA_047610595.1 Nitriliruptoraceae bacterium
GCTCTCGCTCGGGCTCTCGCTCGGGCTCTCGCTCGGGATCTCGCCTGAGCTCTCGCCTGGGGAGGACAGGGCGACACCAGCGGCATGTGCCAGCACACGGGCCGCGTCGACGGCTGCGGTGACGGCATCATCCAGCGCAGCCCCTGACAGACCATCATCCCCTGCAGCAGCCGATCGCAGGTGCACGAGGAACTCCACGTTGCCAGCCGGTCCGGGCAGCGGGGATGTCGTCACGCCCACTGTTGTCCACCCTAGCTGCGAGGTGGTCGCTGCGACCTCGCGCAGCACACGCGCCCAGACGATGGGATCGCGGACCACGCCGCCGCTACCCACGTGTGACCGGCCCGCCTCGAACTGCGGTTTTACGAGCGCCACGATCTCTCCCCGCGCATCGCACAGCGACACCAACGTGGGCAGCACCGTCCGCAGCGCGATGAACGACACATCGCACACGATCAGGCTGACCGGCTGCTGGAGGTCTGACGCAGTCAACGCACGAATGTTGGTGCGTTCCCGCACATCGACCCGGGCATCGACCCGCACCGCCTCGGCGACCTGTCCGTACCCAACATCGACGCCGACCACGTGCACGGCTCCTCGTTCGAGCAGGCAGTGCGTGAACCCACCGGTCGAGATGCCCGCGTCCAGGCAGTAGCGATCTGACGGGTCTACATCGAACACGTCAAGCGCGTGCGCAAGCTTGCCGCCGCCGCGCGACACGAAGCGGCGCGGGGGCCGCGCCAACCGCAGCGACGCAGACGCCAGCACCTGGCTGGCGGGCTTACCGGCAGGTGCGCCGTCGACGGTGACGAGGTCCGCCTCGATCGCCTCCACCGCAGCAGCGCGCGACGGGACCAACCCACGCCGCACGAGCTCCACATCCAGACGACGCCTTCGGTTCGCCACAGTCAGCCGAGTTCGAGCTGGCGCAGCTCTTCGACGACCACCTGGTGCACCTGCTCAAACACGGCCGCTCGTTCTGCGATCGGGAGCTCCTCGACCTCATCGACGGCGGCGCGGGCGGCGAGCAACGGATCAAGGTTCGCCGACGGCTGCACGTGACCCGAGGAGCTCGGCAGCGCGTGGTTTTCGGTGCGGTCGTCCACCATCCTCATCCCTGCTCGGCTGTCTGTGAACCGTACCGGTGCCCGTGCACGCGGTAGCGGCACAGCAGCTCCGACCCGTGGACTCGTAGCTCGTGCAACGTCAGCGCCACCGGCGGCATGTCTGGGGGCAGCGTGCCGCCCAACCCGCTTCCAGCAGCTCCAACCAGCTGCGGCGACACGGTCACAAACAGCTCGTCGACCAGCCCAGCTCGTAGCAGTGACGCGTTCAGCGTTGGCCCACCCTCGCACACGATGCGCGGCCCCAGCAACCCCCGCACCCGTTCGAGACCCACCACCAGGTCGCATCCGCCCGTCGGCAGCGCGTCTGTCTCGACGACGTCCACGTTCAGAGCCAATCGGGCTGCAGCCCGCGCGCCGTCCGGCGTCGTCAGCAGCACCGGTCGGCGATCGCCGCGCAGCACCCGGGCATCCGGTGGCAGCGTCCCGGACGCCGACACGATCACGAGCGTCGGCAACGGGTGCTGATCGTTCGCGGTACGTCGCGCCGCGTGTCGCGCGGGCCATGTGGCGCCGTACGACTCTGTCACGACCGTTCGTGCACCGACAAGGATGACATCGCCCAGGGCCCGCACTGCTCGGAAGCCTGCGCGATCTCCCGCACCGCCAAGCCCGCCCGACCGATCCGCGATCGCAACGGCCCCATCGAGGCTCGTCACCATGCCGAGCGCCAGCCACGCGGTGCCCGGCATGCTCAGAGGCGCGTAGGGATCCGCGAGATCGACCGCGATCGCGGTGGGCAGCAATCGTCGCACGTGCGCCTCCTGTGCTGGCTTACGCTGCCGGCTTCCGCGCACCGTAGGCGCGCGGGTCGGTGCCTAGCTGCTGAGGCGGCGCACGAGCGCGATCGCGCCGTCCGCCGGTCCGCCGTACTGCGCGGTCGCCAAGATCTCCTCGGGCACCCGGTCACGATGCACGCGCCAGAAGCCCAGCTTCTCAAACAGCTGGTCGGCCCCGGGGGTAAGCAGATAGGCCCACTCGACACTGTCGCGACGTAGCTCCTGCAACGCACGAGCGATCAGGTGCGAGCCGGTCCCAAAACCACGCTCGGCCTGGGCCACGGTGATGCCGCGTAGGTGCGCCGCAGTCTCAACGAGCTCCCACGAGATGGATCCCACGACGACCCCGGACGCTGACTCGGCGATCAAGGTCGTGCGCAGCCGTCCGGCAGCGCCCTTGACATCAAACGAAGACGCTCCCAACAGCTCTCGGATCGCCGTGATGTCCTGCTCTCGGGCGTGGCGCACAACCGGGGGCTCTGGTCCGTCAAGGCCCGACAGGTCAGCGATGACCCATGTCGGGGTGACTGTTGCGTCTACGAGCTGCGGCCATGAATCCAGCCCTGAGCGAACCAACGCCGCGTCCCACCCCATCGCGCGTGCCGCAGCGACGTCGGTGGTGACTTGGTCGCCCACGACGAGCACCGGACCGTCCACCCCAAGGCGGGACCGGGCCAGCTCAAACAGTCCTGTGAGTGGTTTGCCCACGATCTCTGGCGCAACGCCCGTCGCGGTGCGTAGGAAGGCAACCGTCGCGCCCGTGCCCGGGACCCGCCCACCGTTGACCGGCACCATGCGGTCCGGGTTGGTTGCAACAAACCGAGCGCCCCGGTCGATCGCGGCCGCTGCATCACGCAGCTTCTCGTAGGTCAACGACCGGTCCCAGCCAACGACCACCGCCTCTGCCTCACGCGCGTCTGCGACCACACGTATGCCGGCGGTCCGTAACGCCTCGCGAAGCCCGAACTCACCGAGCACAAACGCGGTCTGCGTCGCAGACTGTCGCAGCAGCTCAGCGGTGGCGGTGGCAGATGTGAGGATGTCGTCGGCGTCGACGTTGAGCTTGTGACGCGCACACAGCTCCGCCCACTCCTTCGGCGTCCGGGCCGAAGAGTTCGTCACGAAGCACATCGGCGGCCGCTGCTTGCGGGAACGCTTCAGGAACGTGCTCGCGCCGCGAATCGGGTCATCGCCTCGAAACACGACCCCATCGAGGTCGAGGACGAGGGCTGCGTAACGGTCAATGATGCTCATGGCGCGGAACGTAGGCGTCCAGACCGCGCCGTGCCCACCGCACATCGCTGCAGCTTCGCCGTGCGGTGTCGCGGACACCTGTTGGGCTGTCGCGTGGTACGCACACGGGTACCGACCCGAAGAGGAGAGCTGATGGTCGCCCTCCACCCGTTTGTCGGGCTCCTTCCGGCAACCGAGCTTTGTGAGCGATCGGTCGACGGCTCAGAACGTGGCGCTGCCCGCCTCGCACGACGCCGATCGCATCCGCGTCACGTGGCCTGGCTCGAGGGAACCGACGAGGGCCCCCCAGCCGACGTAGACGCGTGGGTCAAGGAGGGCTCGCTTATCGAGGACGCAGCTCCTGTTCTGCGCGTCGTCGAGCAGCAGCTCGTCGACGGGCGCCGTGTCGTAGGGCTGCTGGGTCTGGCCCGACTTCGTGACCTTGTCCCGCATGAGGGCACCGATGCCAAGGCCGTTCGACGGCGGATCGCCCGCGATCGACTACAGACAGTCGACAGCCGACCCCTGCTCGCGGTGCTGCCCGCCGACCCCCCGGGAGCAGCCGCCTTGGTCTCGATTCTCACGGCCCGCGCCCCCGAGCTGGAGATGGTCGACGAGGACGGGGTCACCCACCGCAGCTACACCTGTCTGCCGTACGAGGCAGACCAGCTGACCGCGATGATCTCAGATCTTCCGTGCCTGCTCGCCGACGGACACCACAGAGCTGCTGCTGCCGCTGCGCTGCACCGAGGAGAGGTCCCGACGCTGATCGCGTTCGCTGCGTTCGCACCGCGGCTACTGCCGGTGTGGCGCGTTGCAGCGATCACCCGCGCCGCCGCACCGGCCGTCCACGCGTGGATGGACCAGCTGCCTGACATCGGTGACGTGGTTGTCCGGTTTGACGGACGCGTCCGGCGTGCGCCGACGAACCAACTCGAGCTGCCGGTCAGCGCAACAAAGCGATACGCAGACGCGGTCCCGCACGTCCAACGTGTGACCAGCACCTCGGATGTGGGTGCCGTCGCAGTTGCGCAGCGCGACGGAGCCGTCGTGATCGGGAGCGATCCACCAACGGTCACCGAGGTGCTCGGCGCGGTGGCGGCAGGCCATCCGCTACCGCCTAAGTCGACATCCTTCGACCCCAAGCCGCGTGTAGGCCTGGTGATGCACCGCGTCGTTGCCCCGGGTGGGGTGGTTTAGGGGTTGGTGAGGTTGGCGTGGCGTTGTTCTGCGTCGAAGAAGCTGTTGGAGCTTTCGATGATGCGTGCGAACCAGCTGCGTGCGGTGTCGGTGTCGCCTGCGCGGGTGG
>JBLFZR010000127.1:0-4409 GCA_047610595.1 Nitriliruptoraceae bacterium
CGCACGACGCACGACGCACGACGCACGACGCACTGCGGTGACCACGGATGGTCGCCCCGCACACCCGCACCTCAGGACCCCACGTGTCTCGTACCTCGACCGGCACGGGCCCGCGGCTGGTCACACGGCGGTCGTGGACGCGGCGTGCCGCGCTGGTTTTTGTCGTGCTCGCGCTGATCGTGCCTGGGCTGACGTCGTGGCTGGGCAACGGCGTGCCCCCGCGGGCGGTCGAGAGCTGGTCCTCGATGCTGACGTCACACGGCCGCAGCTCGGCATCGACGAACGTCGCCGGCTCGGTCACGGCGGCCCCGCCAGTGCCGGTCGGGTTCAACAGCTCGGGCTTCGGCCCCATCGTCGCCGCGCCTGAGTCCGGCCGCCTGTTCGCAGGCAGCTGCGCGGTCGAGCCGGCCAGCGACACCCGCGTCGACGTCGCGCTGGCGGTCCACAAGACCTTCCTGTGCGTCGGCGCCCGCCTTGGCTGGCTCGACGACGCACCCAAGCCAGGCCCCGGATCGGACGCCTTTCCGAGCCGCGCCCACCAGCACGCCGCCGAAGCTGTGGCCGTGGCGTGGTGCGAGAGCACCCTGGACCCCGCGGCGAGCAACCCATCCTCGTCGGCCCGTGGCGTGTTCCAGGTGCTGCGGCAGCACAGCTGGCTGTTTGAGCGCTACGGCTCGAGCTGGCGCGAGGGCGGGCTGGACCCGGTGCTGTCGATGGCGGTCGCCGCCGATCTGCAGTCGTGGCTGGTCCAGCGCGGCCACGAGCCGTGGTCGGACTGGGAGTCCGCGAACGCGCTCGGCTCCGAGGCAGTCGGAGGGCCGGTGCTGGTTGGCATCCTCCCCGCACAGCACTCGGTCCGCGCCGAGAGCCGCCACCTCGCAGCGCCCGCACTGCCGACGTGGGCCGCTGATCCCGCGGGCGACGCTGTTATCGGCGGCTCCTGCTGGAGCGTGTGGCAGGGCGGCGGCTGGTAGCCGAGCACCGTCACTCCCCCTCTGTATCCCCGTCCCCGTCCGCGTACCCGTCCCCGTCTGGCTCGATGCGGGCCAGCACGGCACCGGTCGCCACCTGGGCTCCGAGCGCCGCGAGCTCGGCGACGACGCCATCCACATCCGCGACCAGCACGTGCTCCATCTTCATAGCCTCGATCGCGATGATGCTGGCACCACGTGCGACGCGATCGCCGACGACGACCTCGACGGCGGTGACCGCCCCGTGCATCGGTGCCGTCAGCACGCCAGCGCCGGCCGCATCATCAGTGTCCGCCAGCGCGAGCCGCACATCAGTGACGTCGAGGTCACGATGCGCACGCCGTAGCAGCACCCGGTCCGGACCCAGACCGTGCGCGTCGAGGTCGACCCGCTGCCCGTCGATGATCAAGGCGTCAGGCGTGCCCGTGACCGTCCAGCTCCGCTCCCCGATGAGAACCGTCAGCCCGTCGCGGGTGCGTGTGAGCATCACGTCGAGATCGTCGGGCCCCGCGCCGCGCAGTCGCTGCGACACGCGCTGCCGGCCACCGCTGGACCAGCCGGACAGACCGGGGGCTCGGAGCTCAGCGCGTCGCTCGCGGGTCAGGTGCAGCCACGCAGCCGCCACCGCCGCGTCCGCCGCGTCGTCGTGCTCGGCCGCGACCCAGCCGTCGAGGAAGGACGTCGTGGCCTCGCCGGCCGCGAAGCGCGCGTCGCGCAGCACCCGGGCGAGGAACGTGCGGTTGCTACGCACCCCCAGCAGCACCGTCCGGTCCAACGCGTCGGCCAACCGGCGACGGGCCTCCTCACGGTTCGCCCCGTGCGCGATGACCTTGGCCAGCATCGGGTCGTAATGCGCCGACACCTCGCTGCCGGTCGCGATGCCGCTGTCCACGCGCACCCCGGCGGGCGCCTGCCACCGATGGGCGGTGCCGGTCTGCGGGAGGTAGCCCGCGTCGGGGTCCTCGGCGTACAGCCGGACCTCGATCGCGTGGCCTGTCAGCGTCACGTCGTCCTGCGTCAGCCCGAGCGGCTGTCCCTGCGCGATCTGGAGCTGGAGCTCGACGAGGTCCAGGCCCGTGATCAGCTCGGTGACCGGGTGCTCGACCTGCAGGCGGGTGTTCATCTCGAGGAACGCGAAGCTCCCGTCGGCCGCGAGCAGGAACTCGACGGTGCCGGCACCGACGTACGCAACGTCGCGAGCGACCGCGACGGCGGCGTCCTGCATCCGGGTGCGCAGCGCGTCGTCAACGGCCGGAGACGGCGCCTCTTCCACCACCTTCTGGTGGCGACGCTGCACCGAGCAGTCGCGCTCACCGAGCGCCAGCACCGTGCCATGCGTGTCGGCGAGCACCTGGATCTCGACGTGTCGCGGGTCGGTAACGGCCCGTTCCAGCAGCATCGAGTCATCACCGAAGCTGGCCTTCGCCTCGCGGCGCGCGGTGGCCAGCGCGGCCGTCAGATCAGCGAGGTCGGTCACCAGACGCATGCCCTTGCCACCGCCACCGGCGGCGGCCTTGACCAGCAACGGGGCCCCGATACGGGCTGCCTCCGCGATCAAGGTGTCGTCGTCCTGTGCCGCGCCTTGGTAGCCCGGCAGGCACGGCACGCCGGCGGCCTGCATCCGGCGCTTAGCGACCGCCTTGTCCCCCATCACCTCGATGGCCTCGGGCGACGGTCCGACGAACACAATGCCAGCGTCGGCACAGGCGCGCGCGAACCCTGCGTTCTCGGACAGAAAGCCGTAGCCCGGGTGAATCGCCCCGGCCCCGGTCGCGGCGGCGGCGGCCAGCACTGCGTCCACGTCGAGGTAGCTCTGCGCGGACGGTGCGGGCCCGAGACGAACCGCGACGTCCGCCGCGTGCACGTGCGGGGCGTCAACATCCGCGTCCGAGAACACCGCGACGGTGCGGTAGCCGGCGGACCGGGCGGATCGGATGACGCGGACCGCGATCTCGCCGCGGTTGGCCACCAGCACCGTGTCGAACCGGCTGGCGGGCCTGGGCGTGGGCGTTGGCGTGGGCGTGGGCGTGGGCGTGGGCGAGTAAGACGTGGTCATGGGCGTGCGACTCCGAACGTGAGCGGGTGCAGATCGGCCGCGTCGGCCTCGGCCACCGTGGCCAGCAAGAATCCGAGCACCGATCGTGTGTCACGCGGATCGATCACCCCGTCGTCCAGCCCGCGTCCGCTGGTGACCCAGGCGGACTCTTGGGCCTCGTACAGCCCCACGATCTGGGCGATGAACGCCTCGATGAACGCCTCGTCAAGCTCTTGGCCCATCTTCTCGGCGCGCTGCTGCGCGACGATGCGCATCGTGGTTGCAGCCTGCTCGGCACCCATCACCCCGCTGCGCCCGTTCGGCCACTGGAACAGGAACCGGGGGTCGTAGCCCTGGCCGCTCATGCCGTAGTTGCCGGCCCCGAAGGACGCGCCGACGATGAACGTGAAGCGCGGGACCGTGGCGTTGGCGACCGCCTGAATCATCTTGCTGCCGTGCTTGATCATCCCGCCGCGCTCGGCCTCGACCCCGACCATGTAGCCCGTGATGTTGTGCAAGAAGACGAGCGGCGTGCCGAGCTGGCAGCATCGCTGGATGAACTGCGTGGCCTTGTTCGCGCCTGCGTTGTCGATCGGTCCGTTGTTGCCGATGATCCCGACCGGTCGCCCATGCACCTCTGCTTCCAGGCACACCGTTGCCTGCCCGAACGACGGCTTGAAGTCCACCAGCCGGCTGCCGTCCACCACCCGCGCCACCAGCTCGCGCACGTCGTACGCGCTCTTGAAGTCCACCGGCACGACACCGGCCAGCTCGTCGGGGTCGTACAGCGGCTCGTCGAAGCTCGCTGGCTCGCGGTCGACCGTCGTGTCACCGAAGCGCATCGACGCGACAACGTCGCGACAGATCCGGATGGCATCGGAATCGTCGGACGCGACGTGGTCCACCAGCCCGGTGACCGTCGAGTGCATCGCCACGCCCCCGAGCTCCTGCTCCTCGGCGACCTCCCCGGTGGCCGCCTTCAGCAGCGGCGGGCCCGCTAGGAACGCCTTGCCCTGCCCCTGCACGCCGATCACGACATCCGAGAGCCCCGGCACGTACGCGCCGCCGGCGGTGCCCGATCCGTGCAGCACCGTGATGACCGGCAGCCCCGCCGCCGAGTGCCGCGCCATGTTCGCGAACGAGCGGCCGCCGTCGGACCAGAACTCGACCCGGTACTCCAGCAGGTTGGCGCCCGCGGACTCGGACAGGTTGATCATCGGCAGCCGGTTCTCAAGCGCGATGTCCTGCGCCCGCAGCGTCTTGTCCAGCCCCGGGATGGTGATCGCGCCGGCCCCGATGCCCGAGTCGGACGCTGCCACCATCACCCGTGTGCCGCGCACGAACCCGATGCCGACGATCGATGAGCCGCCTGGGATCGACGCCGCTGGGTCCTCGTCGTCCAC
>JBLFZR010000128.1:0-4400 GCA_047610595.1 Nitriliruptoraceae bacterium
CGCAAGGCCCGCCGGATTCAGCGCCGTGTCGACGAGCTCGAGCAGCGGATCTTGGTCCTCGAGCAGGAGGAGGAGCTTGGCGCGCTGCGTCCACCGATCGATGGCAAGGCGATCATGGCGCACCTCGATATCCCACCGAGCCGGCTGGTTGGCGAGGCGTGGAACCATCTGTTGGAGCTACGGATCGAGCTTGGCCTGATGGATGAGGCAGCGGCGTTCGCGGCGCTCGACGGGTGGTGGGCCGACCGTCAAGCCGCAGACGCCGAGCCGGACGAGGCATGACGGCGGCGGAGCTACCGGCCTCGTGGCGTTCCCATGCGGACGAGGCGGTGGCCCGCCCGGATGCGCCCGGCCCGGATGCGCCCGCGTTTTACATCCCGATGATGGCGTTCCAAGGCGCCGACTACGACCGCAACGCGTTCGTCATGGGCACCGGCTCGGAGGTCGCGGCGCTGGTCGGCCGGCTTGGCCTGGCTACCGGGACCCGCATCCTCGACGTGGGCTGTGGCACCGGCCGCCACCTGCGGGCGCTCGCGCGTGACCACGGCTGCACCGGCGTCGGCGTGGACGTGTCGCGCGACCTCATCGAGGTGGCGTGCGGCTTCGGCATCGACAGCGTCACGTTCGAGGCAGGCGATGCGCGGACGCTTAGCTCGGTCCCTGCGGTCGCTGCCGCCGTCAGGGAGGGCGGATTCGACGTCGTCTGGACGTTGTGCCAGGGAGGCTTCGGAACGTCGCCGCTGGCGGACGGTGCAGTGCTGGCCGGGCTGGCTGCAGCCTGTCGCCCGGGCGGGACGGTCGTGGTGACCGCGTTCCACGCGCTGTTCGCGGCGCGCCACCTTGTCGACGGTGATGCGTACGACGTCGTGCGTGGCGTCCATCATCAGCGCACCGAGGTCCGTGGGCCGGACCACACGCGCCGGGAGTTCGATCTGTGGACGACCGCCTACACCGTCGGCGAGATCGTCCGCGCCTTCGAGGACGCCGGCCTTGTCGTCGGCGAGGTCGTCGGCTGCGAGCCCGGCCGCTACGACTCGACGACCGTCGGTCTGAATGACCCTGAGCTGCTGGTGGTGGCCCGCAAGCCGTGATGCAGGGTGTGGCATGCGTCGAAACGAAGAACGCCGCCCGGTGGGGCGGCGAGAAGACGTTAGAAAAAACGTACCACAACGCTCGGTTGAGGTGCAAGTCTGCGAGGCATTTTGGGGCGAGATCTGGTGCGGTGTGACCGAGAGCGGTGCGCAAGCACGGTGATATGGCCCTCAGCGGTCGTCCAGAGGCGCGTGTCATCGGCCGTCGTAGGCTGTCTGGTGAGGGAGAACGACATGGATGCGATGAGCGGGCGGGTGCGTTTGGCCAGCTTCGGGAGTCGACCGCTGGCCGAGCTCGCGCGTGGCTTCCTCGAGGAGCATGAGGTGGACGCCGTGGTGGCGGCCGACGATGGCAACGGCACCCAGCCCGAGGTCGGCTTTGTCACCGGCGGCGCATGGGTGCTGGTTGCGCCTCACGACCTTGACCGGGCGCGCGGGCTGCTGGATGAGGTGGCGGGCGATGGCGGGTCCGTGGTGGCGTTGCGTCACGGCACGCGTGCACGAGCCGTCGCAGGTGCGTTGGCTGCGACGATGGCTGTGCTGGGCGTGTGGACAACGGTCGTGCTGCTGTTTTTTTAAGGCTGTTCGCACTGGCCTGTTCGCACAGGTCGGGCGTCAGCTGGCAGCACTCGACGGGTCGTGCTCGGCGATCGAGAGCCGCGTCGGTCCGCTGTTGATCAGCAGCCGTGGCCGCGGTCGCAGACGCGCCACGACGCGCACCTTGACCCCGGTCAGCGGGACCGGGCCGTACGTCCGGCTGTCGGTCGACGCCGATCGGTTGTCGCCGAGCACGACCACATGCCCGGGCGGCACCGTGAGCACGCCGTTCGGGCCGCGGCCCTGTGCGTACGGCTCCAGCAGACCAACGCCGTCCACGATCAGGTGCCCCTGGACGCTGCGCACGACCTCACCGGGCAGCCCAAGCACGCGCTTGACCTGCTGCCCGCTGGCGCCTGTCGGCTCGTCGAGCACCACGACGTGGCCGCGGGCGGGGTGTCGCGTCGGGACGGTTAGCAACACATCCCCATCGTGGAGGGTCGGCTCCATCGATGCCCCGTGGACCCTACGAAGCGCCCGGTTGAGCGTGACCGCGGCACCCCACAACAGGCAGATGCTGGCGACACGAACGGGGGTGACGCGCATGCGGGTCCTGTCCGTGTGGTCTGCGCGCGGCAGTCGCCTGGCAGTTCGACGGTGTGAGGTAGGTGTACCCGCCGCTATCGTGCTGGGCGACCACTCCCACTACGAAGGATGTTGGACCGATGCGCTTCACCGATCTGCTCGCGGCGGCTAACCCGTTCGCGGCCATCACCCCCGTCGACGCTCACTGCGACCTGTTCTGCGGGGTCTATTACCCCGAGCAGGCCCGCATCGAGGCCGAGTCCGTTAAGGCCTGTTCCGACAAGTATGCAGGCTCTGACGACGACGTCTTTAAGGCTCGTTGCCTCGCCATCAAGGAGGAGCGGGCCGAGCTGGTCAAGCACCACCTGTGGGTGCTGTGGACCGACTACTTCAAGCCGCCGCACCTCGAGGAGTACCCCGAGCTGCACGACATGTTCTGGCAGGCCACCAAGCTTGCTGGTGACGCCAAGAAGACGATGGACCCGGCTGTCGGCCAGGCCCTTCTCGACGCGATCGACGCGATCAGCGTCATCTTCTGGGCCACCAAGGGCGGCAAGCCCGCTTGGCTCACGGCCTGAGGCCAACCAGCCTCGACACACGTCGCGCCCCGCCGGTCACCTGGCGGGGCGCGACGTGTGTCTGGGGCGATGAGGTGTTTCCTGGGCAGCACCGTGCGGACGTCAGGCCTGCTCGGCGGCGGCCGTGATGTCGACGAGGTCCTGCTGGAGCGCCTTACGCGTAGCGCCTTCGAACAGCTTGCCCAACGTCAGGGCCAGGAGCTTCGCGACGGTCGTCTGCGCCTCGCCGGCGAACGTCATGGACAGGGTGGAGCCCTCGTCGGATCGGGTGACCGACAGCACCGAGCGGTACTGCATGCCGTGGCTCTCGGCCTCGACGACGTAGGTGTGCGCGTCGTGGTCGACGTCGCTGACCCACATCTCCTCGGTCGCTTCCTTACCCATCATGGTGCGGGTCTCGACCCAGCGCAGGCCGGTCGCGAACCCTTCGCCGCCATCGAGGCGCTTGACGTCGACGATTGCACCGATGGTCTCGGTCCATCGGTCGACGCCGGTCATGATCTCCCAGACCTTCTCGGCCGGAGCGGTGCTCGGCTGGGCGACGGTGATCACGGGCATGGGGGCTCCTCTGTGTCATGCGGCACCACACACCTTAGGTCCAGCCCAAGACGGCGCGCAGCCCCTGCCGGCACGTCTGGGGGCTCGTTCACCTTGGGCGGTAGGCCAGTCCTCGACTGGGCCGAGCCGGGTGCCAACCGGTGAGCGGCTTGCCGTGGTTGTCCCACAAATCCTTGGGAAGCCCGACGGGCGGATCCATGCGGTTCATCACTGCCAGCTCCTGCCCTAAAGGGGGGCTGGATAGAGATCCCCAGATGCTCCCGGTTTCAGCTGCCATCGTGGCCTCTGAGTTCGAGCTTCTCACGCCACATCGCCACGCGACGCAGGGCTCACTCGATCGGCAGTCCGAGGTGGTGGGCGTGCCACGCCAGCACGTCCGCGCGTTCGGCCAGCACCTGCGAGGTGGGCTTGCCCGCCCCGTGGCCGGCAGATCGGTCGACCCGGAGCACGATCGGAGCGTCACCAGCCTGCGCGTGCAGCAGGGTCGCCGCGAGCTTGAACGAATGCGCCGGCACCACCCGGTCGTCGGTGTCGCCGGTGGTGATCAACGTCGGCGGGTAGCGGGCGCCGACCTCGACGCGGTGCAGCGGCGAGTACGCCAACGCGTCCCGCAACCCGTCAGGGGTGTCTGGGTCGCCGTAGTCGCTGGTCCACGCCCACCCGATCGTGAAGCGGTGGAAGCGGAGCATGTCGTGCACGCCGACCTCCGGGACGACGCTGCCGAAGCGCTGGGGGGCTTGGGTGAGGCACGCCGCGGCCAACAGCCCACCGTTAGAGCGTCCTTCGATGCCGAGGTGGGCTGGCGACGTCCACGCGGTTGCGTCGGTTGTGGCCCCTGTGTCATCGGTTGTGGCCCCTGTGTCATCGGTCGCAGCGCCTGTGTCATCGGTCGCAGCGCCTGTGTCATCGGTCGCAGCGCCCTCACCGCACAGCCACGCCGCAACCGCGAGCGCGTCATCAAACACGTGCTGCTTGTTGGCGAGGCGGCCGTCGTCGTACCACGCGCGCCCGTACTCGCTGCCGCCGCGCAGGCATGCGACGGCCAGCAGCC
>JBLFZR010000129.1:0-4384 GCA_047610595.1 Nitriliruptoraceae bacterium
GTGCCGATCACCGTGCCGTCGCTGTCGACGACCGCGCTGCCAGAGTCGCCCTGTTGCAGCTCGGCGCCGAGCACGATGACCTCGCGCTCGGTGCGGTCCTGGCCGTAGATGTCGCGACCGATCGCGTTGATCTGCTGGGACACAAGAGCCGGTGCGACGCGCAGCTCGTCCTGGCCACCGGGGTGGCCGAACGCGGCAGCGCCTTCGCCGTCGTCGGCCTCACCGAGGGTCAGTGGGTTCTGGCCAAGCCCCGGCACCTCGATCAGCGCGAGGTCGCGGTCGTCATCGAACGCCACGACGGTGCCGTCGGTCCGGCTTCCGTCCGGTAGCAGCACCTGCACGTCGTCCGCGCCCGCGACGACGTGGGCGTTGGTAACGATCAGATCGGTGCCGACGGCCCAGCCGGAGCCCGCGAACTGCGAGCCGCAGCCAGCTGCCTCGACCTTCACCGTTGACGCGCTGATCATCGCGACCGTCTCCTGCGACACCGGGATCGACTCGGGCGGCGGCTGGACGGCCGGTGCCTGCGCGAGGTCCGAGAACACCTCTGGGAATCGTGAGTCCGAGACCAGCGACTGGATCGTTGCCAGCGGGTTGGGGGCCTCCGGTGCGAGCTCGGTGATGGCGCTGACCACCGTCGAGCCACGGACCTGGCGCGCGAGCGTGCCCGGGACCATGCCTGCCAGCGGCGCCGCGAACCACACCATCATCGCGACACCTGCGGCGCCTGCGACGGCGCCACCCATGCGGTCGATGGTGGACAGCGGCGTGCCCTCAAGCTTGCGTCGGATCATCACCGCGCCGGCCTGCAAGATGCTCGACACAACAAGCACCGTGACTGTCACGATCGCTAGCGGCGTGATGACCCGCGCCGCTGCCGTGGACGGCGCGATGAGCTCGACCCCGAACGGGATGGTGAGAGCCGACAGGCCGACGCCGGCGACGAACCCGAGCAGCCCGGCAGCACGCACGAGCAGGCCCATGCGGTGGCCTACCCACGCTGAGAGAGCGAACGAGCCGAGCAGAGCGAGATCGAGGAGGTTCATGCACCGAACGATACGCCGTGTCCGAGCCGGGCGCGGCGCGCACCGTGGCAGCCCAGGCCGTTCGGCAGGAGGGTTCGGCGCGAGCAGCGGCGAATACTCCAAGCGACGGCCCTGATGCGGGTCCGCAGACCGGAGAACACCCGTGCGCACCATCAAGCCGCTCGCCTTCGCCCTCGCTCTCGCGATCCCCGCAGCCGTGGCCGCCGTGCCGCTGGCTCCGACCGTGGATGTGGCCGCGCCGAGCGCCGCCGCGACGATCGCTATCGACCACCTCGCCGCCGGTATCGGCATGGAGGACGTCGCCAGCGCGCTCGTGACCGACGAGTACACCTCGCCGCACAACGGCGTCACACACGTCTACCTGCGCCAGCGCGTCGGGGGCCTCGAGGTGTTGGGCGCGGACGCGACCGTCAACGTCCAGGACGGCGAGGTGCTGTACGCCGCCGGCCGCATGGTTGACGACATCGCGGTCCACGCGTCCGGCGCGCAGCGTGTGAACGCCTTGGACGCCGTCGCCCTCGGTGCCATCGCGGTCGCTGCGGACCCGCGCGGCCTGACGGATGCGCCCGGGTTGGCGTATCAGGTCACCACCGACCGCACGCAGGTCCGGCTCGCGTGGTCGTTCCAGCTGCGTGATGACAACGACTGGTGGAACATCTCGGTCGACGCCGAGACAGGCGAGGTGCTCTACAGCGCGAACTGGGTCGACCACGAGGAGATGCACGAGGTCGTGGACGGCGTCGTGCGCACCGACGACGTCGATCACTCGGGTGCCACACCGCTGACCGCCTTCGGTGACGTCGCTCCGGTTCTGCCGCCCGAGACCGTCGAGGATGGCTCGTCGTACCGCGTCTTCCCGATGCCGCTCGAGAACCCGATGGACAACGGCGCTGAGCACGTCCTGGTCGAGAGCCCGGCCTCGGCGTCTGCATCGCCGTTCGGCTGGCACGACACCGACGGTGCCGCCGGCGCCGAGTTCACGACGACCCGGGGCAACAACGTCCACGCCTATGCCGACACGTACGTGAGCGGGGCGACCGTCCCGCGGGTGACGGCCGGCGGCGTGACGGTCAACGAGGAGCCGATCCCGGTGGGGCAGTCAGCCGACGTCGACCCGATGGCCGAGCCCCAGGGCGGCGACGGGTTGGACTTCGACTTTCCGATCATCGACTACGACGCGACCGCGGCCTCGTACCGCGAGGCCGCGGTGACCAACCTGTTCTTCTGGAACAACGTCATGCACGACGTCAGCCACCACTACGGCTTCGACGAGGCCGCCGGCAACTTCCAGGCCACTAATTATACGGGCTCGGGTGTGGGCGGCGACGCCGTCGCCGCCGAGGCGCAGGACGGGTCGGGGGCACTGAACGCCAACTTCGCCACCCCGGCGGACGGGTCGCCGGGGCGCATGCAGATGTACCTCTGGGTCGACGCGTTCCGGGCACTGGGCGGCGAGGCCAACCGCGTGCCGAACAACCAGGTCCGTGACGGTGACCTCGACGCCGGCGTCATCGCCCACGAGTACGGCCACGGCATCAGCAACCGCCTCGTCGGCGGCCCGAGCAACGTCGACTGCCTGCGCAGCCACGACGAGCGGCAGGGGGAGGGCTGGTCGGACTTCTGGTCCTACGCCCTGACCATGCGTGACGGCGACGATGGTGTGACCCCGCGCGGCATCGGCAACTACGTCACCTACTACGACGAGTACGCCGGCGCGTCCAAGGCCGACCAGTTCGGTCGCGGCAACGACATCCGCACAGGGCCGGGCATCCGCATCACCCCGTACTCGACCGCCAAGCTCGTCAACCCGTCCTCGTACGACACCATCAAGTCCGCGGCCGAGCCGCACGGTGTCGGCTACGTGTGGGCCTCGATGCTGTGGGACCTGTACTGGAACCTCACCGACGTTCACGGCTTCAACGCCAACCCGTACGACAGCTGGGACACGGGAGGCAACAACCTGACCATCCAGCTGGTCGTCGACGGCATGAAGTTCGCCGGCTGTGAGCCGTCCTTCGCTGACGCCCGTGACGCGATCATCGCGTCCGACGCAGCGCTGACCGGCGGCGAGAACTTCTGCATCATCTGGGACACGTTCGCCAAGCGCGGTCTCGGCGTCGATGCGGTCGTCGGCTCGTCCGCGAGCAAGGTCGACGGCGAGAACGGGTTCAAGACGCCCCCGACCTGCGCCTGACCGACGTACGACCACGCGAGGCCCCGCCGATCCGGCGGGGCCTCGCTGCGTGCGCTGGTTCGTCGGGCCTGGTCGTCAGGCAGGCGTGTCGAGGATGGCCGTCAGCTCGGCGATGACGCGCTCGATCTCCCATGGGGCGGTGGTGTGGGTGAAGCTCAGGCGCAGCACGCGCTCGGGGTTGACGCCCATCGCCAGCGTCACGCGGTGCGAGTAGAAGTGGCCGTTCGCGGCTGCCACGCCCCGTTCACCGAGCCTTTTGGTCACGTCGGCGGCAACCCGGTCGAGCCGTACTGCCACGGTCGGGACGCGCACCGACGGATCGCTCGGTCCCAGCACCGTGACGTCCTCGCGTGCTGTCAGGAACGCCATCAACGGCGCCATCAGCTCGGCCTCGGCGGCGCGCAGCAGGTCGTGCACCCGCACGGCGCGTGCACGACCGGTCGCGGGCGTGTCGAAGTGGTGCTCGTCGATCGCCTCGAGGTAGTCCACAACCCCCTGGAGCGCCGCGACCTGCACATGGTCCGGCCCGGCCGGCACCAGGCGCTTGTGCGGCTGGTCGGCGTTGAAGTAGTGCCCTTGGTTCGGCAGCTGGGCCATCGTGTCCGTTCGCACGACCATCACACCCTGATGCGGGCCGAAGGTCTTGTACGTCGAGAACAGATAGATGTCGCAGCCAAGGTCGTCGATCCACGGCAAGCCGTGGGGCGCCGCCGCGACCCCGTCCACGATCGACATCGCGCCGGCCTCGCGGATGACGGCGCAGACAGCCGCGACGTCGATCGGCTCGCCGATGAGGTTGGAGACCTCGGGGAAGGCAACGATCGCCACGTCCTTGTCGATCACCGCGCGCAGCGCCTCGACGGTCAACGACCCCGTTTCTGGATCGATCGGCCAGATTCGCACGTCAACGCCGGCGTCTGCGAGGCGTGCCCAGCTGCCCGCGTTCGACTCATGCGCACCGTCGGTGATCACGACGGCGTCGCCGGGCCCGAGGATGTCGCGCGCAGCGTGAGCCAGCACGTAGATGTTCTGCGTCGTGGAGGGGCCGATGACCACCTCATCAGCCGTCACCCCCATCCAGTCGGCCAGCCGCGCGTACGTCTGCTGCATCTCGTCCCAAGCCCCGGTCGAGGGGCCCGTCGGG
>JBLFZR010000130.1:0-4375 GCA_047610595.1 Nitriliruptoraceae bacterium
CCGGGTGTGTAGACCAGCGCGAGGTCGCGGGCGTCGTTCACCTCGAACTTGTTGCGAATCTCGATCTTGCCGCCCTCGTGCGCGGCGATGACGTCGTCTTCGAGCGCCAGCACCTCGACGCCCTCGATCGCGTGGATCGCAGCTGCGACCTCCTCGCCGTGCCCCTCGTCGCGCACGTCGACGCGCAGATCGCGAAACACGACATGGCGGCGGCCGCCGATGCGCTCCGACGACGCAACGTCGCCGCCCGCGGTCTCGATCGCGCCGGCGACCTGCGACAGCATCCCTGGAAGGTTCTCGAGCGCGACGCGCAGCGTGACGCGGTGGGGCAGGACTGGCATAGATCCTCAGCGTTCCGGGAAGGCACACGAGGATAGACCCCCGCCTCTCCGGGTCCGGGCGCGGTGCGGGCATGCGCGCTCCGGGCATGCGCGCTCCGGGTGTGGCCGCGCGCCTGACCGCACGCGGTTCGGCCAGCGAGGGCTCCCCGCCTAGCATCCGGCGCCGTCGAACCCTCCTAGCACCCTGACATGACGGAGCCTCTCGTGGCCGACCTCTCCCAGCTGTCCGTGGACACAATCCGCACCCTGTCGATGGACGCAGTCCAGGCGGCCAACAGCGGTCACCCAGGGATGCCGATGGGCTGCGCACCCATGGCGTACCTGCTGTATCGCGAGTCCATGCGACACGACCCGGCCGACCCGGCGTGGATCGCCCGCGACCGGTTCGTGCTATCGGCTGGTCACGGCTCGATGCTGCTGTACTCGGCGCTGCACCTGGCTGGCTACGACCGCCCGACGCTCGACGACATCAAGCAGTTCCGCCAGTGGGGCGCCGTCACGGCCGGGCACCCGGAGGCGCACGAGCTGGCAGGCGTCGAGGTCACCACCGGTCCGCTCGGATCGGGCATGGCGACGGGTGTCGGCATGGCGCTGGCGGCCGAGAAGCTGTCCGCCGAGTTCGACCCCGAGGGTGCTGGGCTGCTGCCGCAGCGCATCTACGCCATCGTCTCGGACGGTGACCTGATGGAGGGCGTCGCGTCGGAGGCCGCATCGCTGGCCGGCCACCTCAAGCTCGGTCGCCTTGTCTACCTGTACGACGACAACGAGATCACCATCGACGGCGGCACGGATGTGTCGATGAACGAGGACGTGCTCGCACGCTTCGACGCGTACGGCTGGCACACCGAGCGGGTGACCGACGGCGCCGACCTTGGCGCGCTGCGCACCGCGATCGCGGCGGCAGAGGCGGACGACCGCCCGTCCTTGATCGCGGTCCGCACCGTCATCGGTCACGGCTCGCCGAACAAGGCCGGCACATCGGGTGCCCACGGCGCCCCGCTCGGTGACGACGAGATCCTGGCAACCAAGGCAGCGCTCGGTTGGCCCTACACCGAGCCGTTCACCGTCCCGGCGGAGGTTGCCTCGCACATGGACGCCCGCGAGGAGGGCGCTCGGCTGCACGCGGCATGGACCGCGTTGCACGACCAGTGGTCGGCCGCGCACCCTGACCGCGCCGCCGAGCTTGACCGTCGCATGGCGGGCGAGATGCCCGCGGACTGGCTCGACCACCTGCCGCAGGCCACCGCAGGCAAGGCGACCCGCGTCAACTCCGGTGAGGTCATCAACGCGCTGGCCGCCGTGATGCCCGAGCTGGTGGGCGGCTCTGCCGACCTCGCCGGCTCCAACAACACCGACGTCAAGGGTGGTGGCGACTTCACAGCCACTGACCGCACCGGTCGCAACCTCCGCTTCGGTGTGCGCGAGCACGCCATGGGCGCGATCTGCAACGGCATGGCGCTGCACGGTGGCTTCACGCCGTACGCCGCGACGTTCCTGATCTTCACCGACTACGCGCGTGGCGCGATCCGGCTCGCGAGCCTGATGGGCCAGCGGGTCATCTGGGTCGCGACCCACGACTCGATCGGCCTTGGTGAGGACGGCCCGACGCACCAGCCGATCGAGCAGGTCTCGTCGCTGCGCGCGATGCCAGGTCTGACGGTGTTCCGTCCGGGCGATGCGGACGAGGTTGTCGGCGCATGGGCAGCCGCTCTGACGCTGGACGGTCCGTCCGTGCTGGCGCTGACCCGTCAGGGAATCCCCGACCTTGGCGACAAGCCGGGCGGCGCGATCGAGGCCGTGTCCAAGGGTGCGTACATCGTGCGCGACACCGACGGCACGCCGGACGTCATCCTCATCGGCACCGGCTCGGAGGTCCACCTCGCAGTTGCGGCGTCCGAGACCCTCGCCGCCGACGGAGTCAAGGCACGTGTCGTGTCCATGCCGTCGTGGGAGCTGTTCGCGGAGCAGGACGCGATGTACCGCGAGTCGGTGCTGCCGATCGAGGTTCCGAACCGCGTCTCGATCGAGGCAGGGACCACCTTCGGGTGGGAGCGTCACGTCGGGCTCGACGGCGAGGCCATCGGCATCGACCACTTCGGTGCGTCCGCCCCGGCTGACCGCCTGTTCGAGGAGTTCGGCGTCACCGCCGAGGCCCTCGTCGAGGCCGCCATTCGCGTCATCGGCTGACCAAACCATCAGCTCGACCGTTCGTTGTAGAGGTGTCCCCTCATGGCCTTCGCATCCACCGAGCCGACCGCATCCGTCACATCACGGGAGCTGCCGCCCGACTTCGTGCTCGGTGCGGCGACCTCGAGCTACCAGATCGAGGGAGCTGTGTACGCGGGCGGGCGTGGCGAGGCGATCTGGGACCGGTTCGCGACGGTGCCGGGCGCCACGGCTGACGCGGCGTCCGGCATGGACGCGTGCGACCACTACCACCGCATGGACGAGGACCTCGACCTGCTGGCCGAGCTCGGCGCGGATGTGTACGGCTTCTCGATCGCGTGGCCGCGGATCCAGCCCGACGGTGTCGGTAAGGGCAAGCCCGACGGGCTGGCGTTCTACGACAGGCTGGTCGATGGGCTGCTCGAGCGAGGTATCGAGCCCTACGTGACGCTGTACCACTGGGACCTGCCTCAGACGCTTGAGGACCGGTATGACGGGTGGCGCGGTCGAGACACGGCCGGGCGCTTCGCGGACTACGCCACGATCATGGGCAACGCCCTGGGTGACCGGGTCACGCGATGGGCCACGGTGCACGACCCGGCCAGCGTCGCGTGGTCGGGTTACGAACGTGGCACCCACGCCCCAGGTGTGCGCGACGCCGGCGGTTCCATCCGCGCGGCGCACCATCTGCTGACCGGTCACGGCATGGCGACCCAGGCCCTCGTGGCCGCCGGCGCGACCGGCGTTGGCATCACGCTGCGCCTGGCGGACGCTCGGCCAGCCAGCGACGCCAGCGGCGACATCGCGGCGGCCGAGCTGGCGGACGCGATGCAGAACCGGTTCTGGCTCGGCGCGCTCGCCCACGACGTCCCAGACGACGTCGTGGAGCTGTTCTCGAACGTCGTCAACCTCGAGGAGCTGTCGCGGCCGGGTGACGATGTGCTCGCGTCGCAGCCGCTGGACTGGCTCGGCGTCGACTACGACGGCCCGACGCTGGTCCGGGCGGGCCAACGCCGGTCGGGTGCGAACGCCGAGGCGGACGCGGCTGCGGCTGCCGCGCGGCGCCCCGCTGGGCCCGGGCTAGACGGCATCGAGGTGGTTGGGCCGGGGCCCGGCGACCCCGGCACGATGCACGGCTCGCGCATCGACGCGAACGGTCTGGCGACGGTGCTGGCACAGGCCACGGTGGCGCTGCCGGACACGCCGATCGTGGTGACCGGGAGCGGGACGTCTGCGCCGGACGTCCTCGATGCGCGTGGTGCGGTCGAGGACTGGCACAGGATCGCGTACCTGACCGATCACCTCGCGGCGACGCTGACGGCACGGGCTGACGGCGTACCGGTTGCCGGCTACCTCACCCGGTCGCTGCTGGACGGCTTCGAGTGGGCCGATGGCTACGGCCCACGTAGGGGCCTCGTGCACGTTGACCACGAGACGCAGCGGCGCACCACCAAGGCCAGCTACCGCTGGATGCAACAGCTGCTGCGCGGCCGATGAGCGGGCAGCAGCGCGTCGCCTCGATGACCATCCGTCGGCCGCTGCCCGAGGACGTGCCCGGTGTTCGCGCCGCACACGCTGCTTTGGCGGCGTCCGATGAGTTCACGTTCGGCTTCGAGCTGGACGAGCTCTCGGATGAGGGTTGGCTCGCCCAGCTCGACCGCGAAGCGCGCGGCATCGACCTGCCCGAGCATCTGGTGCGCGCCAGCTTCCTTGTCGGGCTGGTCGCGGGACAGGTGGTCGGCCGGGTGTCGGTTCGGCACGAGCTGAACGAGATGCTGGCGTGGTACGGCGGCCACATCGGCTACGGCGTGATCCCGTCGGCGCGGGGGCGCGGCCCCCCCCCCCCCCCCGCCCCCCCCCCCCTCGCG
>JBLFZR010000131.1:0-4357 GCA_047610595.1 Nitriliruptoraceae bacterium
GATCGTGACCGGCGCGGGCCGGGCGTACGTGGAGGACCGCTGCCTGCGGGTCGAGGTGGACCGTCGTCGCGCAGCGCCGCCGCGCGGGCCGCGCGTCGAACACCCCGTCGTGCTGCTGGACCTTGACGACACACTGCTTGATCACGACGCCTGCGAGCGAGCCGCGGTCGCTCGGACGTTGGTCGCGTTCGGGCTGCCCGCGGACGCAACGACCATCGACACGTACGTGCGGGTGAACGCTGCCGCATGGGTTGCGTACAGGCAGGGCGCGATCGACAGCGTCACCCTTCGGACGCTCCGCTGGGAGCAGACGTTTGCCGCGCTCGCGCTGACAGGCGTCGACGTGCAGGCGCTCTCGGACAGGTACGTCGAGGAGTTCGGCCGCAGCTCCGACGTGATTGAAGGAGCTGTCGAGGCAGCGTGGTGGCTCGCGCGCCGGTCCCGGGTGGTGGTGGCGACCAACGGCTTTGCCGAGGTGCAGGCGGCGCGGCTCGCCGCGGCTGGTCTGGACACCATCGTGCACGGCATCGCGAGCTCGGAAGAGGCCCAGGCGCCGAAGCCAGACCCCGCACTGCTTCGGTTGGCCGTGTCGCGCGCCCGCCGAACGGTCCCGCTTGCGGTTGGTGACGTCGGTGAGGTTGCGCCGTCGGACGTCGTGATGGTGGGCGACCAGCTGGCGACGGACATCGCGGCCGGCGTGGCGTACGGAGCTGACACGGTCTGGATCGCAGCTGATGATGTGCCGCTGCCAGCGGACCGGCCGGCCACGCCCACGCACCGCGTACCGACGCTGCGCGAGCTGGCTTAACGCCGTCGGCTGTGCCCGTACGGGGGCATTCTGGGCCGGTATCAGGCGCGAGCCCGGGGCCGGTGTTAGGCCAGCGTCGCACCGGCGCGGCATGCTCTGTCTTCGACATGATCTGGAGACGTGGTGGGCCTGACCGATGTGCTGCTCGAGCTGCTGGAGGGTGAGGCCGACGGCCTGCCCGAGCAGGATGTCGTCGCCCGCGCCCGCGCGCGCTTGGGTCCGGGGGCGTCGCGCGGTCCTGTCACCAAGGCGTTGGCGCGTGATCCGCGCTTCGTGAAGGGCGACAGGCTGGGCAAACCCGTCTGGCGCATCGGCGAGGATGTGGAGCTGGACCGACGCACGGTCCGCGCGATCAACCATGAGCACGACGACGCGAGCCATGGGTTGGGCATCCCTGTCGATGCGGCCCGTCCGCTGGACGGGCTCGGGCTGCGCGACTGGCAGGTTGACGCGTTCGCGACCTGGGTCGGTGGCGGGTGCCGCGGCGTGGTCGAAGCCATCACTGGTGCGGGCAAGACGCGGCTCGCAATCGCAGCGGTCCGCGCGGCGCTGGCCCGCGGCGGCCGGGTGCTCGTGCTGGTGCCGACGCTGGACCTACAAGACCAATGGGGCAAGGAGCTGCGCACGTTCATCCCCGGCGCGAAGATCGGAAGGCTCGGGGGTGGCGGTGACGATGATCTGCACGACAATCACGTGCTGATCGCAACGCCGCACAGCGCGGCCGCGGTCGATGTCGATCTGCCGCCGGGCGCGCTCGGGCTGCTCGTCGCCGACGAAGCGCACCGGTATGGCGCGCCGACATGGGGTGCGGCGCTGCGGGACGCCTTTCAGATGCGCCTCGCGCTGACGGCGACGTACGAGCGCTCCGATGACGGTCTGATCGATGTGCTCGGTCCGTACTTCGGCGGGATCATTCACCGCTACGGGTACGCGGATGCCAAGCGCGACGGCGTCATCGCACCGTTCCGGGTCGGGCTCGTCGGGACGTCGTTGGATGGCCACGAGCAGCAGGCGTATGACAAGGCTGATGCGCGTATCAAGCAGCTGCGCGGCGCGCTGCTCGGGCAGGGCTGGCCGCGCAACCCGATGGAGATGATCGCGCGCGCAGCCGCCGTCGTCGGTGCGAACGCGGGCACCCCACCGGGGCGCGCGTCGCGTGAGGTGGCAGATGCGCGGGGGTTCCTCGCGGCGCTACGCGAGCGGCGGGATGTGGCGGCGCAGGCCGCTGGCAAGCTCGATGTCGTGCGGATCGTCGCGCCCGCGCTGCTGGACCGGCGCACGCTGGTGTTCACCGACACAGTCGAGCAGGCCGAGCAGGCCACCAAGGTGCTCGTCGCCGCCGGTGTCGTCGCCGAGGAGATTCACGGGTCACTCGACAGCAAACGGCGCAAGATTCGCATGGCCCAGTTCCGCAACGGGAACCTCCAATGCGTCGTCGCACCGCGCGTGCTGGACGAGGGCGTGGACGTCCCCGAGGCTGACGTCGCGGTGGTGCTGGCGGCCTTCCGCAGCCGGCGCCAGATGGTCCAGCGGCTCGGCCGTGTGCTGCGTGTGAAGGAGGACGGGCGTGAGGCCGCGCTGCTGGTCGTGCACGCCACCGGCACCCGCGAGGACCCGGCCAAGGGTGCGCACGAGGACTTCCTCGGCGAGGTGCGTGACGTCGCGCGCGAGGTCGTGTCGATGGACGCCGACAACGGCCCGGGCGCCGTTATCGGGTTCGTCGTCGGCGGCGACACCGGTGGTCGACGGCTCTCGGTCCCGCAGCGCTGACGAGACGGCCCCGATGCCTGCCCCGATGCCTGCCACGTCATCTGGGAAACAGGCTGTGTCCGGACGCCGGGTGCGCCGCGCGCCAAAGACAGGCGGGGGAGCGCCGTGTGTGCCTTACGACCTGATCGACGCTTGTTGCGCTGCTGACGTGGTGATGCCGGGGCTCGTATCTGGGGGCTCGTAGCTCGTAGTTCCTAGCTCGGGCCTCTTAGCTGAAGGAGCGTGGGGCCTTCGGGCCGAGGGTCCAGCGGCCGTCTGGTGCTTCCTCGACCGCGTCGTAGCGCTCGAGCGCCTTCAGCGAGCGTTCGATGTTGTCCAGCGGCTGTTTGGCGACAGCTACGAGCCGTGCGGGGTGGGTGGGACCCTCGCGTTCGAGGATGTCCATCAGCTGACGCGCCAGCGACGGGCCCTCGCCGAGCTCGGGCTCGCCCGTCTTTTCGGCGGCACGCCGCTCGGCCGAGCGGATGGCTGTCTGAAACATCAGGCGGGCGAGGCCCAGCGTCGCGACGACACCCAGCAGTGTTGGCCACGGCGAGCCGCCGTTGACCGCCGACACCACGGGCGCGGCGAGCGCTGCGAGGATCCCGACAACCAGCAGCATCGCCCACGCCAGGCGCAACATCCGAACCTGGATGTCGTCCGTCGTGTCCACGTGTTCGGGGTCTGGGTCGCGCTCAATCATCGCTGCCATCCGATCGTCTCAAGCCTTGCGACAGTGTCACGCCCACGTGCGGATAAGCACGTGGGCGTGACAGAGTCAGTGAGGTTGGGGCTCAGGTGAGCCATTCGAGGAGGGCGCCAGCGAGCCACGCCGGGTCCTCGACGGGGACCCAGTGGCCGACGTGCGGGACGACGCGGACGGTTGTGACCGGGATCTGCGCGTGCAGCTCCGCGGTCATGCCCATCGGGGTCGAACGGTCGTGCGCTCCGGTGATGAGCAGCGTGGGCTGCCCGATCTCGTCGCGACGGATCGTCGGGGTCTTGGCCAGCGCCCGGCAGGACTTGGCGTAGTTCTTGGGGTCGTTGCGCAAGATCAGCTCACGCAAAAGCCCAACGCCGCCCGGCATCGTGGCGTGGGTCTGCGGTGACACCGCGCCTGCGAGCCAGCCGTCGACGATCGGGTCGAGGCCCTCCGCCTCAACGAGGTCCGCACGGTCGCGGTACGCCTGCTGCGTCTCGGGGGTGAAGTGCGAGATGGCACCGACGAGCACGAGGTTGGCGACCAGCTCGGGCTGCTTCCACGCGAGGTACTGCGCAACGAGCGTGCCCAGCGAGTGGCCCACGAGCGTGACGGCCGGCAGCTCGAGGTGGCTGATCAGCTTGCCAACGTCCTTGGCCCACCGCTCGACCGAGAACTCACCCTTACCGCCGCTGCGGCCGTGGCCGCGCAGGTCGACCGCGATGACGTGGTGGTGCTGCGCGAGCGCCAGACCGACGCCGTGCCAGACGTTGGCGCTGCCGCCAAGGCCGTGCACCAGCACGACCGGGGGGCCCTCGCCGACGGAGGTGTACTGCAGGGTGTTGCCGTCGATGTCCGCGAACACGGCGACCTCGAGTTCCAGGTGGGGATGGTGAACGCACGGGAGGCTACCGACGGGTCTCTCTCCGCCGGTTGAGGTGCGCGGCCACCGGCCCCGGGCACCGGACCGCACCCACCCTGGCCACGCACCCCGGCCACCCGCCCCGGCCACCCGCCCCGGCCACCCGCCCCGGCCACCCGCCCCGGCCACCCGCCCCGGCCACCCGCCCCGGCCACCGGCCCAACCGTCGCGGCCCGCT
>JBLFZR010000132.1:0-4342 GCA_047610595.1 Nitriliruptoraceae bacterium
CCCTGACCTTCGGCGCCCCACAGCGCCTCCCCCAAACCCGTTCTGTGCAGCCCTGATGCCGCATGTGGGTCTAAACCTGCACAATTCAGACCCCCTTGCGAAGTGTGCAGGCGTCGTGCCGTATCCGGCGCCAAACCCACACAGTTCGTGAGGGGCTGGGTTCGTCCACTGTCCACAGGGCGATGAGTCCCAGCCGACGCGGGTCCGGTTACGTCGGGCACCGTCTTGGGCATGGGATGGTCGACGCTGTTAGCGCTGGCACGACGCCAACACGGCGCCGTGCGGTCGTCTGACGCGTCAAGATGCGGCGTTCCTGACAGCACCTTCCAACGTCGGGTTCGCGATGAGGCATGGCCCAACCCGTATCCCAGCGTGTACGTGGCGCCCGGAGCGCCGCCGTCGCAGATGCTCACGCACTGGGCGGCCGTTCTCGCGGCGGACGGGCATGCCGCACGCCGATCTGTGCTGTGGCTCCACGACCTCGCGCCAGCACCCTCCCGTCCTGAGCTGCTGGTTGCGTACGGCGCCGACACACGCGGCTCGCACTCGATGCAGGTCCGCCGGTCACGCACGATCCGACCTGCGCAGCTGACCACCACGCGCGGGATGTCGGCAACCACCTTGGCCCGCGCGTCGATCGATCTCGCCCCGCAGCTGCGGCACCGCAAGCTTCGCAACCTCATCGTCGATGCCAAGCGTCGTGGCCTGCTCACCGTCCAAGACGTGGCGGATGTGAGGTCGACGCTTGGCCGCGGCGTGTCCGGTCTGCCCATCGTGGACGGGGTGCTTGCGGAGCTGAACGAGAGCCGATCCGACTCTGGCTTCGAGCACGAGGTCCGCGCTGGGCTGTTCGCTGCCGGCTTTCCGGTCCACCCCGCGCCGTACCCGTATCGCTGTGATGACGGCGTGACTGTTGCCCTCGACGTTGTGATCCCAACGCACTGGGTCCATATCGAGGTCGACGGCAGGCGCTACCACTCCGACAGGCAGGCGTTCACCAACGACCGCACCAAGTGGTCCCAGATCGCGCTCCGATGGCGCATCGTCTGGGTCACGGTAGATCGCTGGAACGACGACCGACTCGGAATACACGCCGACATCCGCGCGGCGATGGCGCTTTACGAGGCACCCGAAGCAGCCAACTCAGCTGTGCGGTGACCATCACCACCCTCGTTCTGTGCAGCTTTGGTCCCTCATATGGGACCAAAGCTGCACAACACGAGTGAGGGCGGGCGTTAGCTCGGGATTCCGCCGCGGAGATCGCCGATCAGCTGGTCGAGCTCTTGCTGGTGCACGACTGACATGCCCGTCGCGGGCGAGGCGCTCGGGATGCGCGAGACGCAGCGCACGCGCCGGCCATCGTCGAGGTCATCGAGGATGTTCCACAGACGACCGTCGACGAAGCCCCAGCCACCCATGTTCTGCGGCTCTTCTTGCGCCCACACCACGTCCGTGGCGTTGGGATAGCGACGCAGGAGCTCAGCGATCTGATCGGCTGGGAACGGGTAGAGCTGCTCCACCCGCACGACCGCGACACGGTCACGGTCCTCCCCGAGCCCGTCACGCAGGTCGTAGGCCACCTTGCCGAAGGACAGCGAGACAGTCTTGACCTGCTCGCGGTCGAGCTCGGCGGGGTCGTCGATGACCTCTTGGAACGAACCACGCATCAGCTCGTCAACCGTCGAGACAGAGTTCGGTGAGCGCAGCAGCGACTTCGGCGTGAAGATCACCAGCGGCTTGACGTACGTGCCACGGCGAACCTGCCGGCGCAGCACGTGGAAGTACTGGGCCGCGGTCGTGCAGTTGACGACCTGGATGTTGTCCTCGGCGCACAACGTGAGGAAGCGCTCGATGCGAGCCGAGCTGTGCTCGGGCCCTTGCCCCTCGTAGCCGTGCGGCAGCAGCAGAACAAGACCGGAGGTGGTCCCCCACTTGTCCTCGCTCGCAACGATGTACTGGTCGATGATGATCTGGGCACCGTTGACGAAGTCGCCGAACTGCGCCTCCCAGCACACCAGTGCATCCTTGGCGATCGTCGAGTAGCCGTACTCGAAGCCCAGCGCCGCGTACTCACTCAGCAGCGAGTCGTAGATGAACCAGCCGCCCTGCTTGTCGTGCATGTGTGCCAGCTGCAGGTAGTCCTCGCCTGTGGCGTAGTCGGTCTGCTGCGCATGCCGGTGGCTGAAGGTGCCGCGGCGCGAGTCCTGGCCCGCAACGCGGACGTCGGTTCCCTCGTGCAAGATCGTGCCGAAGGCGAGCGCTTCACCCAGCGCCCAGTCGACGCTGCCCTCGGCGTACGCCTGCTCGCCACGCTTCATGATGCGGTCCAGCCGCGGGTGGCGGGTGAAGCCCTCGGGGACCGAGAACTGCGCGTGCGCGACTGCGTCAAGCACCTCGCGAGACACACCGGTTTCGACGTGCGTGACCGGTCCGGCCGATTCAACCTCGGGCCGGATGGCCTTGGGCGCCTCTGGCGGCTTCGCCAGGCGCGTCGCTTCGAGCGCGGTGTTGAGCTTGCTCTCGAAGTCCTCGAGGAAGCCCTGCGCCTGCTCGATAGAGATGTCACCGCGTCGGATCAGACGCTCGGTGAAGATGTTGCGCACGGAGCGGTGGCGGTCGATAACCGCGTACATCTCCGGCTGCGTGAACGACGGGTCGTCGGCCTCGTTGTGACCGTTTCTGCGATAGCAGATCATGTCGATCACGACGTCCGACTGCCAGCGCTGGCGGTACTCCCACGCGAGGCGAGCGACCCGAACAACGGCCTCCGGATCATCACCGTTGACGTGCAAGATCGGAGCCTGCACCGTCTTGGCCACATCAGTCGCGTAGAACGACGAGCGGGACTCGTCCGGCGAGGTGGTGAAGCCGACCTGATTGTTGATGACGACGTGGATCGTGCCGCCGGTGCGGTAACCCCGTAGCAGCGACTGCTGCAAGGTCTCGGCGACGACGCCCTGTCCTGCGAACGCAGCGTCACCGTGCATCAAGATCGGGGCGACCGGGAAGATGCCCGTGTCGTCGTGCACATCGGCCGCGTCCTGCATCGCACGGGCCATGCCCTCTACGACCGGGTCGACCGTCTCCAGGTGTGACGGGTTCGGCGGCATCGTCAGATGCACGGTGGCGCCCGAGCGGGCCTCGTACTCGGATGTGACACCGAGGTGGTATTTCACGTCGCCGGAGCCCTGGACGGTGTCCTCCTCGACCTCGCCCTCGAACTCCCGGAACAGCTTCTTGAGGTCCTTGCCCATGATGTTGACAAGGACGTTCAGACGACCGCGGTGCGCCATACCCATCACGATGTCGGTCACGCTGGGCTCGTCCGCCGCGGCCTCGCACAGCGCGTCGAGCAGCGGGATGGTGGACTCGGCGCCTTCCAGCCCGAAGCGCTTCTGCCCCACGTACTTGGTGTGCAGGAACGACTCGAACGCCTCGGCGGCGTTCAGCCGGTCGAGGATCCAGCGCTGATCTTCTTCGGACGTCGTGTCGTCCACACCCTCAAGCTTGTCACGCCACCACGACTTGACCTCGTGGTCAAGAACGTGGCCGTACTCGACGCCGATGGTGCGGCAGTAGGCGTCGCGAAGCACGCCGAGGATCTTGCTCAGCGGCATCTTGCGGATGTCGCCCGCGATGTCCACGAGGAACTCGCGATCGAGGTCCCAGATGCTCAACCCGTAGTGGGTCGGGTCGAGCTCCGGGTGCATCGAGATGTTCTGCAGGCGCAGCGGGTCGAGATCCGCGATCATGTGACCGCGTACGCGATACATGTTCGCAAGCGCGTCGACCTTCATCTGCTTCTCGAGGCGCTGGTCGTCGTCGAGCGCCCCGACGTCGACACGCCAGCGGGCTGGTTCGTACGGCAGGCCGATGGACTCGAAGACCTCGTCGTAGAAGCCATCCTCGCCGAGCAGCAGCTCGTGGACCGTCTTGAGGTAGACCCCGGATTCTGCGCCCTGGATGACACGGTGGTCGTACGTCGAGGTCAGCGTGATCAGCTTGCCGACCCCCAGACGCGCGAGCGTCTTCTCGTCCGCCGCGGCGTACTCGGCCGGGTACGCGATCGTGCCCACGCCGAGGATGGCGGACTGGCCCGCCATCAGGCGCGGGACGGACGAGACCGTCCCCACCGTGCCGGGGTTGGTGACGGTGATCGCGCCGCCCGCGAACATGTCCGGCGTGAGCTTGTTGGACCGAATCTTGCGGACCATATCCTCGTACGCGCTGAGGAACTCTTGGAACGACAGCGTGTTCGCGTCATGGATGACCGGGACCATCAGCGCACGGGTGCCGTCATCCTTGGGGACGTCCACGGCCAGCCCGAGACCGAACGTGTCAC
>JBLFZR010000133.1:0-4144 GCA_047610595.1 Nitriliruptoraceae bacterium
GGTCGCCTCGCGACGAACCTGATCTGGATCGCGATCTTCTCGGTCATCGTCATCTCGTACGCGCTGTTCCGGTACGCCACCGGCCTCGCGTTTGACGACCCGTACTACGTCACCGTCGAGATGCCAGAAGCGGGTGGTGTGCTGCCGTCGCAAGAGGTGACCGTGCTCGGCCGCTCTGTTGGGCTGGTGCACGATGTGCGGCTGTCCGAGAACGGTGTCGAGATCGAGCTACAGATCCGCGAGACCGAGCAGGTGCCCGCCACCGCCACGGTTCAGGTGCTGCGTCGCTCCCCCATCGGCGAGCAGGCTGTCGACTTCCAGCCCAACCAGGCGCCGTGGATCCCGGCCGAGCCTGACGCGCGCATCACGGTCACCGAATCTGTCGTCCCTGCACAGGTCCCGTTCCTGCTCGAACAGACCGTCGAGCTGTTCAGCGCGATCGACACCGACGACCTATCCACGGTGATCCACGAGCTGGCCGTCGCGCTGGACGGACGGGGACCACAGCTGGTGACCATCGGCCGCGACCTGCTGGATGTCAACCGCACGCTTGTCGCTGGCATCCCCGAGCTCGAACGCCTCACGACCAGCAGCATCGAGGTGCTCGACACCTTGGCCGCGTCCGCGCACGACCTCGCCCAGACCTTCGACAACGCAGCGGACCTGGCCGAGCTGCTGGCCCGCGAACAGCCGACGCTGGAAGCCCTGCTCGACACCGCACCGGTCGCGCTGTCAGAGGCCATGATCCTCGTCGAGGACCAGTCCGCGAACCTCGGCTGCATCATGGGTGACCTGATCGCGATCAACCAACAGATGCTGGGCGAGTCGACCTGGGACGGCACATCCGACCCTGGCCGCTACGACTCCAAGCTCCACGAGTTCGAGCGTGCGCTGCAGCTGCACCGTTCGTTCTTCCAGAGCGGCTTCGCCGTGATCGGCCAGCCCGAGTACGCGACCGGCGTGTACTGGAGCCGCATCGACCTGCTGGTTAATCAAGAGGGCGGCGGCGAGCGATACCCCGTCAAGCGTCCCACGCCTGCGACGCGCCCGGGTGCCGCCTGTGTCAGTGAGCAGTTCGGCCTCGGCGTCAACGCTGTGCGTCAGGCTGACGCGCAAGCGCCCGACTCGACGTCGCCCGGCATCGAGTACGCCCCGATCGTTATCGGTGAGCGCCAGCGCGGCACCGGTGTCGTGGCGCCCACGCTCGACACTGGCGGTCTGGCCGCCACTGGCGGCGGCGCGCTGCTGCTGGCGCCCATGTTGATCGGTCTCGCCCTCATCCTTCGGCGCCGACGATGACCGGCGAGCGCGACGCGCAGTCGCAGATGCCTGACCCGTCTGACGGTCCGCCGGCCGATTCGGTCGATTCGGTCGACGACATCGACCTCTCGCCGATGGACGTCGCAGACGCGCCCGACACCATGGCGAGGTCTACAAACCCATCAAGCGCGTGGATCGCGTGGACGGTTGCGGTGACCATGGCCATCGTGGCCGCGTTCGCGGTGGTGCAGATGCGCAGCGTGACCGGGCCGGCTGATGACCTCAACAGCGCCCGGGCAGCCGCGGCCGAGTACGTCGCGCTGCTGTCGAGTTGGGACGCCAGCGACGGCCTTGATGACACCTACCTCTCGTTGCGAGACGGCGCTGCTGCATCGTTCCGGGCCGAGCTGGACGCGGTGTTTGGCGAGCAAACCCGCGCCGAGCTGGTGGCGGCAGACGCCGTCAGTGCGGGCACCGTCACCGGCGTTTTCGGTGACGAGGTTGACCTCGGCCTCGAAGGCGCGCCTGACACGGCCCGTGTGGTGGTGCTCGTCGAGCAGATCGTTGTCACCGGTCCTATCGCTGATCCTGCGAAACAGATTGAACGGGCCGCGATGGTGACGTTGTCGCGTGATGGCGATCGGTGGCTCGTCACAGGGCTCGAGATGCTGTCCGAGCTCGAGATCGCCGATGAGGAGCCACGATGAGCCGTATCACCCGAATCGCCGTCGGATCTGACGGATCGAGAACCGCCAACCGAGCAGTGGCGGTTGCGTCGACCGTCTCGCTCGCGTTCGACGTGCCGCTGATGGTCGTCACGGCCTGGCGCCGTGACGCCATCGACACGCGATCTGCGGCCGAGGCTGCTGGGACCGACGGATACATCGGTGAGGCCCCGTGGGCACAGAGCATCGTGGCGGACGCCGCAGCCGTTGCCCGGCGAGCCGGGGTGCAGGACGTCCGCACGTACACGCCCGTCGGCGCTCCCGGAGACGCGCTTGAGAACATCGCACACGATCGCCCCGGGACGCTGATCGTCGTCGGAACGATCGGTCTCGACAGCAGCGCGGAGCGACTGCTCGGCAACATCCCCCACCACCTGACACACCACGCCGACGCGGACCTCCTGCTGGTCAAGTCACTCGATGACACACACGACTGGCGCACCATCGCGCTGGCAACCGACGGCTCCGAGAGCTCGATCATCGCCTGCGAGACGGGCCTCGTGCTGGCACGCGCGCTCGATGCAACTCCGGTGCTGCTGTCAGCCGGCCGCGACGAGCCTGCCGTCGTCGAGATCCTCCAGACCGTGGCCGACCGGATCGATGACGGGCAGGGGCCACTCGAGCTGGAGGCGGCGGTGGGCGACAACATCAGCGACGCGCTCGCCGACGCAGCCCAGGGCCACGGTCTGCTCGTGCTCGGAAACCGACGGATGCGCGGCGCCGGGCGACTGCTCGGTTCCGTGCCGAACGACCTGACGCACCGCGTCCCCACCGACATTCTGCTCGTCAACACCACAAGGTGACGCGATGACCACCGAGATGAAGAACTTCCACCCCGTCGGCGCCGGCATCGGCTTCGGTGGTGGACAGCTGCACACTCCACCGGCGGGCTACAACAAGCTCACCGACCCGGTCTACCCGGGTAACACGCTTGTGTCCGACCCAGTCATCTCGGTGCGCAACCTGACCAAGTCGTTCGGGCCCAAGACGGTGCTCGAGGACATCTCGATCGACTTTCCACGCAACAAGATCACCACGGTCATCGGTCCGTCCGGCACCGGCAAGTCGGTGTTCTTGCGCTGCCTGATCGGGCTGTTGACCCCCGACAGCGGCGAGATCTGGGTCGGGGACGACAACATCCCAGCGCTCCGCCGCCGCGAGCTGCTGGAGGTCCGCAAGAAGTTCGGTGTGCTGTTCCAGGACGGTGCCCTTTTCGGGTCCATGAACCTGTACGACAACACGGCGTTCCCGCTACGTGAGCACACGAAGAAGTCCGAGCGCGAGATCCGTGAGATCGTGATGGAGAAGCTCGAGCTGGTTGGCCTCGAGAACGCAGCCGACCTCATGCCCGATGAGATCTCGGGCGGGATGCGCAAGCGCTGCGGCTTGGCTCGCGCGCTGGTGATGTCACCCGAGATCTTGCTGTTTGACGAGCCCGACTCCGGGCTGGACCCGGTGCGTACGGCGTACCTCAACGACCTGGCCCGCGACATCATCGCGCAGACCGACGCGACGATCATCATCGTCACCCACCACATCCCGTCGGCCCAGCAGGTCGCGGACTACGTGGGGATGCTGTTCCGACGCAACCTGGTCGCGTTCGGCACCGTGAACGACATGTTCAACTCGTGGTACTCGCCGTGCCAGCAGTTCCTGCACGGCATCACCGACGGTCCCATCGGCATGTCCGAGGAGCGCGACCGGCCGGAGCTGATGTAGGCCGGGCCTTCGGCCGGAGTCGTTGTCGAGCCCCTCGACGCAGGGACCTTGCGTCGAGGGTCTTCACATACGGCGTGTTGGCCGGAGCCGGGCAGTAGAGTCCGCGTCCTACTCCTGAAATGAGCACTTGTGGCAGAGATCGAGGAACTCCTAGGCGGCAGCCGCCGCGCGTTCGACAAGCTGTTCGAGCGTCGGATTCTGTTCCTTCGTGGCCCCCTCGAGGACGAGAACGCGGACGCCCTTGTGGCGCAGATGCTCGCGCTCGACGAGGAGTCGCACGAGGACATCACGCTGTACATCAACAGCCCCGGTGGCATCATCACCGGGATGTTCGCGCTGATGGACACGATCAACCTGCTGCACTCGAAGGTCAACACGCGCTGCGTGGGCCTCGCAGCGTCAGCGGGCGCGTTCCTGCTGTGCATGGGCACCGGTCAGCG
>JBLFZR010000134.1:0-4137 GCA_047610595.1 Nitriliruptoraceae bacterium
CGCGCGACGTGGACCTGTCGATGCTGGCCCCATCCGGTGCGCCCGCGACCAGCTGCGAGTTCAAGGGACGCGCGTCGTACTTCGATCTGGTGGAGGGGGCGCGAGTCGAACGCGCGGTCGGCTGGTCGTACCCGTCGCCGACGGCTGCGTTCCAGCCGATCGCCGATCACCTCACGTTCTACGCCGACCGGGTCGGGTTGTGCACCGTGGATGGTGTCGCCGTGGTCGCGCAGCCCGGTGCCTTTTACGGCGGCTGGATCACGCCGTGGGTGGCCGGACCGTTCAAAGGGCCGCCTGGCACGATGTGGTGGTGACGTAGCCTGCGCCCCTGTTGCTTTCCGACGTCCGGAGTCCGCTGTGTCCATCGTGCAGATCAACGTCTTAACCGTCGCCGAGGGCAGCGGTGCGCAGCTGGAGCAGCGCTTCGCGATGCGCAAGAAGTCGGTGGACGACACGCCCGGTTTCGAGGGGTTCGACCTGCTGCGTCCGACCGCCGGCACGGACAAGTACATGGTCGTGACCCGCTGGGCCGACCAGGAGGCCTTCGATGCATGGCGCAGCGGCATGGCCTTCCAGCGCAGCCACGGTGCGTCGGAGGGCGGTTCGCCTGCCGGCGGTGATGCGAAGCCGGCCGACGCATCGGCGCAGTCCAAGGCGCATGCCGAGGACCGTCTCGGCGGTCAGAAGCCGGCCGCCACCGACAGCGAGCTCTGGGGCTTCGACGTCGTCGACCTTGACGCCTTGGTGCCCGACGCCAGCTAACACGGTCGGTCAGGCAGCGAGCCACGCGTCGATCGCGGCCAGCACGGTTGTGCGGAGGCTGTCGGGCATGAACGCCGCAGACGCCGCTCGGCGCTGCAGCACGGCGTGGCCTGCGCGGTCGAGCTGGAGCATCCGCTCGGCGTGGCGTAGCTCGTGGGTGAGCGTGGTCGAGAAGAACGGCGGGTCGTCGCTGCTGATCGTGACCGCGACGCCGGCGGTGGCCATCGCGGCCAGCGGATGCGCATCCATCTGCGACACGACGCCGAGCGTCACGTTGCTGGACGGACAGACCTCGCACACCACGCCGCGTGCTGCAACCTCGGCCATCACGGCAGGGTCCTGTGCGATCGCAACGCCGTGGCCGATGCGCTGCGCGCCGATGGCCAGCGCGTCCAGCACGTAGGACGGGCCGCCGGTTTCGCCAGCGTGCACCGCGAAGCCCAGCCCGAGGCGTTGCGCTTCGGTGCCGAGGAACGAGAAGCGGTCAGTCGGCGCGGACGTTTCGGGGCCGGTCATCCCCAGCCCGACGATCGGCAGGCCCCGTGCGAGGCCGCGTTCGGCGAGGGCGACCGCATCACGTCCGGTCTGGACCGGGAGGTTGCGTGGGGTGTCGATGATCAGCCCGACCGGCGCGTCGCCGAGCCCGTCGGCCACGGCGTCCCACATCGCGTCTGGGTCCCATCCTTGCCAGATCAACGTGGTGGCCGTGAACGTTGCTTCGGTCCACACGACCCCCTGCGCGCTCTGGCCGGCCACGAAGGCTGCGGTCGCGGCGGTCAGGTCTGCGGGTGCGCGCATCTGGCCGGACGTTGCCACGAAGCACCGGACGAACTGGTCGAAGTCCACGAACGGCGCCGGGTAGCGCAGCTCGTCATCGGTGGTGTCGTCGGTCACGTGATCGGCCAGCACGAGCACGTCGCGTGGTACCTCGCCGTGGTCGCGTGCCAACGCCGCTGCCGTGGCGGCCGACACGGTCCCTTCGAGGTGGACGTGCAGCTCGACCTTGGGTAGCGCCCGCAGGTCCTCGTCGGTGAGCGACACGGGTGCCTCCGCACGTGGTGGGTGATAGCGCGTCATCCTACGACGACAGGCGGCCACCGAGGTGGCCGCCTGTCGCGGTGTCGCGCTGTTTGATCAGGACCGGCCGTTGAGCTCCGTGCGGTTCGCGCCGGGTGAGGCGGGGGAGTGCGGCGCGGGGTCGTACTCCTCGGGCATCTCGCCGGTTCCGGCGACCGCGATGCGGTCGAGCCGCCACGGACCGGTCACCTCGAACGTGATCCCGGCGCCCGGTGTCAGCAGCCCACCGCGCTGCGACGAGAAGTACAGCCGTGTCCCGTCGGGCGAGAAGCACGGACCGGTGATCTCGGACGCAGCGTGCGCTGCGCCCGGCAGTCGCACCAGCGGTGCCACCTCACGGGTGTCGGCTGCGATCAAGCGAATCTCGAGGTCTCCCCCGTCCTCGGCGATCAGGACGTCACCGCTCGGCGCGATCGTGACGTTGTCCACACCGGTCAAAGGCGCGGTCGGGAAGTCCTTCGGGTCGTACAGCACGGTGATTGTCTGCGCCGAGATGTCATGGGACCAGACCCGGTTGTCGCCCTTCGTCGTGAAGTACACGAAGCCGGTGTCGTACCAGATGCCTTCGGTGCCGTTGAAGGTTGTGCCTGCGACCTGGTTGCGCAGCGGGGTCGCGGTCGCGTCCTCGATGTCGAGCCACTTGACGTTGCCTGCCTCGTCGAGCAGCGCAGCCTGCAACGTGCCGTCCTCGGGCGTCACCGCCTGCAGCTGGCCGGTCAACATCGCCTCTGCGTAGCGCCCCGGCGCCATCACGTAGCGGTAAAACAGCGAGGACCCGTTGTCCTCGGTGACGAAGATGTGCTGGTGGACGGGGTCGACGGCGATGGCCTCGTGATTGCAGCTGCCGAGCATCGGCATCGGCTCGGCCACGAACGAGGCGTCCGGCGCGCACTCCCACACCAGCCCGCTGTCGCCGTTCTCCTCGCACGACATCCACGTGCCCCACGGGGTCGCGCCGCCCGCACAGTTGCCTGAGGTGTTCTCGAGGATCGGGTAGGCCGACAGCACCTGACCGTCCGCCGCGAACCGGATCGCGCCGGTGCCGCCACGGCCGCCGCGTGTCTCGGCGTTGTTGACGTAGCGGTACCCGCCATCATCCTCGGGGAAGCACGCGGCGCCGTCCGGGTTGGCATGCCAGATGTAAGGCAGCGTGACCTGCCGCCCGAGTGCGCCGATGCCAACGACCGGCAGGCCCGACTGGGCGATGACGCGGCTTGTGAAACCGACTGGCAACGCGACGCCGTTCTCGTCGGGTGGCTGCAGCGGCCCGTACGGTCCGTTTCCTTGGATCGCGGGCGCGGTCAGCACGCCCCGGTAGAACGCAGGAGTAAACGACAGCGCAGTGGTGAGCACCGTGGTCTTAAGAACGGTGCGCCGATGGATGGCGCCGGTTCCGATGTGCATGTTGTTCCCCGTGGTGTTGGTGCTGCGATGCAACACCGGGGAGTAGTTCCTCGCGCTGACGGCGACGTGAACCCCCACCGTCAGCTTGATGAACGCACGGCGGCTGACAGCTCAGACGGGTGTGCGCCAGACCGGGACGCCGTCATCGTCCAGTCCGTCGAAGGTCACCGGTTTGCCCGCCGCCGTCAGCACAACGTCACCCCACGCATCGGCACCCGGGTCGCGGGCTGCATCCGGGTGCTGCACCAGAGCTCGGGCCAGCTGCCCTCGGGCTTGCTTCACCGTTGCCGATGGCATCGACCGATCGCCTTGCACGAAGCGTGGTTCGACGATCCGCTGGTGGCCAGGCACAGCGACGGCGCGGGCGTACTCGCCGCCAGTGAGGCACCACACGAGCCCGGTCGGTGTGAGCCGGTCACCGAGCACCGCGGCGACGTGCGGTCGCCAGAAGCCCCCAAGCCCGCCGAGTTGGTCGGTGACGCGGGCCATCTCAAGACGGTAGATCGGCAGCCGTTCGGTGGCACCGACGAGGCCGGCCAGCGCCGAGACGTACAGCACGTGACGGTGCCATCGCCGGCGGTCCGCGCCCTCTAAGGATCTTGGATCGGCCGCGCGGTGCAGCACACCGTCGTACCGCTTCCAGGCTGGCGTCGTTCCGCGCTCGCTGACCGGGCTTGGGTCCCGGTGGTCATCGCGGTCGCTGAGCGCAGCGAGAACCTCGCGCTGGGGGTCGTTGGCGACCGTGCCCCATCGGGGGTCACGGGCGTCGGCCGTCACGCCTTTCGAGGCGGGCAGCAGCACCAGCCATCGGCTGCGCTGAGTCACATCGGTCACTTCCGGTGGCGGGCATGGGCCTCGATGATGCCGCGCGGCGGCGCCGGGTGACCACCCGGG
>JBLFZR010000135.1:0-4091 GCA_047610595.1 Nitriliruptoraceae bacterium
CGTCGTCGGTCGTGCCAGGCAGGGGCGATTGCTTGGCGTTCAGCCCCACGGTGGCACGGCGTGCCGCGACAGGCGGCCCCGCGAACGGCTCGGCGCTCGCGCTGGTGCTGGCCGTCCGCGATGCATCGACGTCACCGATGACGGCATTCGCTTTCGCCGAGCTACGCCGACGTTTGGGCGTGGCTGGCACATCGCCATCAGCCCCGTCGACCTGCTGCGCCTTGGACGCCTTTGTTGCCCGTGCGGTAGATACAGGCTCGTTGTCGCCGTCTGATGGAACCGCCATCAGCCACGCGCGGGCGCGGCCGCCGATCGACTGCAACGAGGTGCGACTGAGCACCAGCGCGCCGAGCGCAAACAGGAACACCAGCACCGCCCACGCACCCGTCACCGACAGCCCCAGCACCAGCGGTCGGCCGATCCCGAACCCTGCCAGACCGGCAGCGGCGTGGAGCCCAACGATCCCGTCGCTCACGTGCGGCGCGCCTCGAATCAGATGCCAGCCGCCCAGCACCGCGATCGAGACCAGGGTCCCGCCCACGCCGAACCGACCGAGCTCGGCCGCTGGGCGGTCAAACACGATCGCCACGCCCAGCGCGCCGACGACCAGCGGAGCCAGCACCGCGAACTGGCCGACCAACGAGTGCGTCAGGGCCGAAAGGAACGCCCCCACCGGGCCAGCCGCATCGCCCCAGATACCGAGCGCCGCGATGACTGCGACCAGCACAAGCAGCAGACCCCACGCGTCCTGACGCCGGTCCCCCACGTGCTCACGGAAGGCGTGCGACACCTTGGCGCCGCGGGCTCCGACGCGTGAACGAGGGGCGGCAACGCTTTTGGCGCCCTTGGTTGACGCGGTGTTGGAGGTCGACGACTTCGAGCCGCTCGCCTTCGTGGCCCCGCTCTTGGAACTCCCACTCTTAGAACTCCCGCCCTTGGAAGTCCCGCCCTTGGAACCCGACGTGGACGTGCTCTGCTTGGTCGCCACGTTTCCACCTCGCTTGATCTGCCCGCAGGCTACCGACGAAGCACATCGATGTACTTCCACAACCCCGGTAGGCCCAACACAGCGCCCTCAACGGGCCGACCAACGCGCCCTCAACGGGCCGACCAACGCGCCCTCAACGGGCCGACCAACGCGCCCTCAACGGGCCGACCAACGCGCCCTCAACGGGCCGACCAACGCGCCCTCAACGGGCGACACCCACCGGCGATGGCCGGTGGGTGTCGTCGGATCTTGCGGTCTGTCAGACCTCGAGCACGACCGGGAGAATGACCGGACGACGGCCGACCTCCTGGCGCCAGAACCGACCGAGCGACTGCACGACGTGACGCGACACAGCCTGGCTGTCGGTGAACTTCGTCGCCTTCAGACCCTCAAGCTCGGCGGTGACGCGCTTGGCGGCGTCCTGGAGGATCGGCTCGGCATCGTCGGCAAACACGACACCGCGCTGCAGCAGCGTGACATCGCCCACGACCTGACCCTTGCGCGGGTCGATCTGCACGATGCAGATGCTGATGCCGTCCTCGGACAGACGGCCGCGGTCGCGCAGCACCGCAGGGCCGACGTCCGGGAGCAGACCATCGATGAACACCATGCCGGCGCGGATCGGGTCGCCGCGACGCGCGACGCCGTTCTCGAGCACGATCGTCTCGCCGTCCTCGCAGATGAAGGCGTTCTCCTCGACGATGCCGGTCAGCACCGCGATGTCGCGGTGGGCCAGCAGGTGGCGGTACTCGCCGTGCACTGGCACGAAGTACTCGGGCTCGACGAGGTTGTGGAACATGATCAGGTCGTCGCGGTTGGCGTGACCCGAGACGTGGACCTGGGCCGTGCCCTTGTGCACCACGCGGCAGCCGCGCTTGGCGAGGCCGTTGATCGACTTGTAGATCGCCTTCTCGTTGCCTGGGATCAGCGACGAGGCCATGATGATGAGGTCGCCCTCGCCCACCTTGAGCTGCTTGTGCTCACCGGCGGCCATCAGCGACAGCGCCGAGAACGGCTCGCCCTGTGAGCCGGTGCAGATGACGATCAGCTTGGACGGGTCGTGGTTCTTGACGTCCTTGAGCTCGACGGCGTCCTTGGCGTTGAACTCGAGGTACTCGAGCTCGCCAGCGATTGCCATGTTCTTCACCATCGAGCGGCCGAGGAAGACCGGGCGACGCCCGACCGACTTCGCGGCGTCCAGCACCTGCTGGATGCGGTGCACGTGGCTGGCGAACGAGGTCACGATCACCAGGCCCTTGCGGTGGTTCTCGAGCTCGTCCTTGATCGCGCGTCCGACGACGCGCTCGGTCGGGACGTGGCCCGGCTGATCGGCGTTGGTCGAGTCAGCGAGCAGCAGGTCGACGCCCTCGTCACCAAGGCGCGCAAAGTGCGCCATGTCGGTGGCCTGGCCGTCGACGGGGGTCTGGTCCAGCTTGAAGTCGCCGGTGTGCACGACGATGCCGTGCGGGGTACGGAACGCGAAAGCGACACCGTCCGGGATCGAGTGCGTGACCTGGATGATCTCGACCTTGAACGGGCCGTGCTCGACGGTCGTGCCGGGCACGACCTCGATCAGGTCCGGCACCGCGACGTTGGGCCACTCCTCGAGGATCGAGTCAACGAAGGCCAACGTGAGCCGCGTGCCGTAGATCGTGACGCCCGGGAACTCGGTCAGGAAGTGACCGATCGCACCGATGTGGTCCATATGCCCGTGGGTGAGGAAGATCGCGTCGACCTTCTCCTTGCGCGAACGCAGGTGCGTCCAGTCCGGGATGATCATGTCGACCCCGAAGTGCTCGGGGTCTGGGAAGAACACGCCGACGTCGACGATGGCGATCTTCTCATCGACCTCGAGGAAGCACATGTTTCGGCCGATCTCGCCGAGACCTCCGAGGAAGCCGACGGTGACGGGTGGGGAGTTTGTCATGCTGTGCCCTCCAGGGCAGCTGCCGCGTCAAGCGCGGTGAGTGCGTCGAGGACGGCGTCCACAACGGTCTTCGGTGCATCAACGAGCGGTAGGCGAACCGGTCCACTCGGTAGATCAAGTCGTGCGAGCGCGCCCTTGAGCGGCGCAGGCGAAGGTGCGGCGAACAGCGCGTCCACCAACGGGAGCAGCGCGTGATGCAGCTGCATCGCGCGCGCACGGTCGGTCGATGCTGCGCGACACATCTCGGCGATGTGCGTGCCTGCGAGGTGCGATGCGACCGAGACCACACCGGCGGCCCCGATCGCCATCATCGGGAGCGTCAGCTCCTCTGCGCCGGCGTACACCTCGAAGCCGCCGGGCGCGCCGACGGTGGCCGACAGCACGCGGGTCGCCTTGGCGATGTCGCCGGTGGCGTCCTTGACGCCGACGATGTTCCCGATACCTGCCAGCTCGGTCAGGACCTCGATCGGGATCTCACAGGCCGTGCGCGCCGGGATGTCGTACAGCAGCACCGCTGCGTCGGTCTCGGCCGCAAGCAGGCTGAAGTGCGCCAGCATGCCTGCTGCGTCGGGCCGGTTGTAGTACGGCGTGACCACCAAGACGCCATCAACGCCGATCTTGTTGGCCTGCTGCGTCGTCAGCAGCGCGTGCCGCGTGTCGTTGGACCCGGTGCCGACGATGACCTTGCCGTCGCTGCCAACTGCCTCTTTCACGGCGCGCAGCAGATCCCAGGTCTCGTCGCCGTACAGCGTCGGCGACTCGCCTGTGGTGCCGGCAACGACGATCGTGTCCGTGCCGTGCTCAACAAGGTGACGCGCCAGCTTCTGGCATCCGTCGATGTCGAGTGAGCCGTCCTCGCGGAAGGGGGTCGCCATCGCGGTTGCGACATGGCCGAACACTGGCATCAGCGGCTCCTACGCAAGAGGTCTTTCACGGTGCACACGTTAAGCACACGTATCCTAACGCTCAACCCGTCCTCCACCGTCCTACATCTACTCCCGGAGCCCTCGTGTCGTCGATCGTCCCCCTGCTCGCACACATCGGATCGCCGAACAACCCGTGGATCGGGGTCATGACGATCGCAGCCGCCGCGCTGGTTGTGATGTTCATGCTGGTCGCCTTTCGCGCGGTCACCATGGAGGCGCCGGGTGACATGCTGCTGCCGTTCGCGGTTGT
>JBLFZR010000136.1:0-4033 GCA_047610595.1 Nitriliruptoraceae bacterium
GGGTCTGGGACACCTCGGGTGTCGTAGCCCTAGACGCGGTCGTCGCGAAGTTCGCCGAGCGTGGCATCACCGCCGAGCTCGTGGGCCTCAACCGCCACGCCGAGGCGCTGCACGCCTCGACCAGCCCGAAGCTCAGCGCCGACGCGCACTGAAGCGGAACGGCCCCGCGGCAGCCGGCCGGTGTCCAAGCTCTCGCCCATGCGACACCGGCCGGCTCGGGCGTCGCGGTTACGGCGCGAGGTGGCTGTTCGCCTGGCGTAGATGACCCGCGAGCGACTTGAGCATCTTCTGCGTGAAGCCCGGCGAGTCGGCGAGCAGCGTGCGGAACTCGCTGACAGACACGACCAGCACACCAACCTCGCTGTCGGCCACCACCGTCGCGGTCTGCTTGCCGCCGTCGAGCAGGCTCAGCTCGCCGATGGTGTCGCCCGGGCCCAGCGTCGCAAGCTTGCGGTTGTTACGGCGCACGATGGCCGAGCCGTGAATCAGGATGAGCATCTGCGTCGGGGCGCGGTCCTGCACAGCTAGCTCGCTGCCTTTGGGCAGCGTCGACTCTGTGCTGTGGCGCTGGATCGCCATCAGGTCGGCCTGCGACAGGCCCGAGAAGATCGCGACCTGCCCGATGGCGGCCGCCCGCTCCTTCTGGTTACGGAAGATGCCCATCGGTGGAACCTCATCATGGTCGTCGTACGTCCGGCGGCACGAGGCTCAGCCCCCGCACTGCAGGAAGACTAGTGCTGCGGTCAGCCGATGGAGGCTGGACGGCCGACCGACAACACACTGCCGCCGACCCCCGGGTGGGGGCCAGCGGCAGGCGCGGCGCCGGTGACGCGCAGCTGGTCAGGCGGCGCGCAGCCCGGTGTCGAGGTTCATCTCCACAACTGGCTCGCCGGCGCGATGCGCCAACGCGTGCACGATCGAGCGGACGAACTCGCCGGTCCCAACCAGCGCCACACCGGTGAGCACCGGGTGCATCCAGTCGGCGCGCAGGCCCTGTTCGAAGGCTGCGAACACCGAGTAGTCGATGCCCCAGGCGAACAGCGCTGCGATAGCGAGCGTGACCGTCCGGGTAAGCGCCGCCGGGGTCTTCACCGGCAGCAGCTCTGCCAGCGTTTGGTGCCCCACGGCCAGGGCGAGGGTGAGGGCGATGAAGACGATGAAGGCGTTCATGGTGTGCTCCTGTTGGGGCGGGTGCGGGGCGGGGTGCCTCGCGGTCGTGCCTGTTGGACTCGATGACTACCGGTTTGGTTACAGGGTGTTGCACGAGATCTCTGCGACACTCGTGGTATGGACATCGACCCGACACGCATCCGCGCCGTACAGCGCGGGGAGCCCGGCGCGATGGAGTCGCTGATCGAGGCGACCTACGCGGGGGTCCATCGACACTGCCTGGCCTTGCTCGGCGAGCCGGCCGACGCGGCGGACGCCACACAGGAGGTGTTCATCCGCGTGACGCGCTCGGTGCTCGGGTTCCGGGGCGACTCGACGTTCGGCACGTGGCTGCACCGGATCACGGTCAACGTCTGCCTGACCGAGCTCCGTCGGCGCGCTGACGCCGGGGCCCGCGGGACCCGCGCGGGAACGGTGGCGTTCGGGGTGCCCGGGTCCGGCGTCGAGATCGACGCAGGCGGCGACCCTGCCGTCGTCGCCGAGCTGCGCGACGACGCAAATCAGGTGCTGGCCGCGATGGCCCGCGTGTCCGACGACGACCGTGAGATCATCATGCTGCGAGATATAAAGGGTCTGTCAACGAAGCAGGCGGCGAAGGCGCTCGGCATCAGCGAGTCTGCCGCCAAGGTGCGACTGCACCGCGCGCACGCGCGTCTCCGAGAGGCGGTCCGATCATGAACGAACGCCCACCACGATGCGTCCGAGTCCAACGCCAGCTGCCTGCTCTGATCGGCAGCGAGCTGGGCCGCGCTCGACGGCGGCTGGTCGAGCGACATCTGCGGCGGTGCGACAGCTGCGCCACCGAGGTGCAGCAGCAGCGTGAGGTCGTTGCGCAGCTGGCCGCCATCGCCGGCGCAGTCGACGCATCCGTCGACGCCACGCCGCCGCCCGACCTGCTGGCGAGCTTGCTCGCGCAGGCCAACGAGGCCGGGCTGCGGGAACGCATCGCCGCGCCGGCGCGTGGGGCTGTCAGCGGAGCACGGCCCGGGCTGTCGGTCGCGCTTGTGGCTGCGGTGCTCGCAGCTGTCGCGGCGGCCGCGTACGCGGGGTGGCGCGTCGGTCAACGTGGGCGTCACCGCACCTGAGCACATCGAGTCGCGGAGCGCCAGTGATCGCGAGCGTCGGGGCGCGGTCGTCGCGTGTTCACTGGTGCTCCCCACAGCACAGGCACAAGATGGCACGCGGCTTCACCGCAGATGACGTTCCCGACCAGTCCGGTCGCACCATCCTTGTGACTGGTGCCAACACGGGCATCGGATTCGAGGCAGCCGCGGTGCTCGCCGGTCGCGGCGCCCGCGTGTTGCTCGGTTGCCGGGACGCGTCACGCGCCGCAGACGCGCTGTCGCGCATCCAGGCACGACACCCCGACGCCGACATCGTGGTGGTGCCGCTCGATCAGGGCAACCTCGCCTCGGTCGCCGACGCCGCAGCACAGATCGCGCGCGAGCCGCGGCTGGACGTGCTGATCAACAACGCCGGCATCATGATGCCGCCGCTGCAGCACACCACCGACGGCTTCGAGTCGCAGCTTGGCGTGAACCATCTGGGCACGTTCGCGCTGACCTGTCAGCTGCTGGGGTTGCTCGACCGGACACCCGACGCGCGGGTCGTCGTCACATCATCGCTCGCGCACCGCACCGGGCAGATCAATCTTGACGACCTCGGCGCCGAGCACAGCTACGACCGCCAAGGCCGCTATCAGCAGTCCAAGCTCGCCAACCTGTTGTTCGCCTTTGAGCTCCAGCGGCGCCTGATCGCGGCAGGCTCGGGCACCGCAGTCGTCGCCTGCCACCCCGGCATCGCGGCCACCGAGCTCGGGCGCCACTTCCCGGCCATCCTCCGAGCGCCGCTGATGGCGGCCGCCGGGCTGCTGCTGAACACCCCGGCGCAGGGCGCGTGGCCGACGCTGATGGCGGCAACCTCCCCCGACGTCGGCGCGGGTGGCTACGTCGGTCCGTCCCGTCGCAACGAGATGGCCGGTCCAGCCGTGCTCGTCGCGACTGCGCGGCGCGCCCGGGACGAACAGATGATGCAGGAGCTGTGGGAACGATCGGCGCAGATGACGGGCATCGAACCGGGGATCTAACGCCTGTCTGAGCCGCAAGAACGGAGCCATAATGCCGACCGCAGACACCAGTGCAGCCGTGCTCGATGATGTTGACGTGACCGTGATCGGTGCAGGTCAGGCGGGGCTGTCGGTCGCGCACCACCTGCAGCGCCGAGGCATCGACGGGCCACGCCTGCGGGTGGTCGATGCCGAGGACGGGCCCGGCGGTGCGTGGCGACACCGCTGGCCGACGCTGACCGTTGCTGCTCTGAACGGAATCTTCGAGCTCCCCGAGCAGCGCCAGCGCGCAGTGGCCGCGAGCGACGCTGCGAGCGCTGCCGTTCCCGCGTGGTTCGCCGAGTACGAGCGCGACCAAGGGTTCCAGGTGCTGCGCCCCGTCGAGGTCGACGCGGTCCGGCAGCTCGAGGACCCGCACGACGACCGGCTTGCGGTCACGGCGAGCATCGGCAGATGGCGGACCCGCGCGGTCGTCAGCTGCACCGGCACGTGGCGCCGCCCGTTCTGGCCAACAGTTCCAGGCATGGCGACGTTCACGGGACGACAGCTCCACACCCACGACTACCCCGGCCCCGCCCCGTTCGCCGGACAGCGCGTGGCCGTCGTCGGCGGCGGTGTCTCGGGGGCCGGCCATGTGATCGAGCTCGCCGAGGTCGCCGAGACCCGCTGGATCACGCGTCGACCACCGGACTGGCGCCGTGATGATTTCAAAGCCGAGCACGGACGCGCGGTCATCGAGCGCGTGCAGGCGCGTGTGCGTGACGGGCGACGGAGCCGCTCTGTGGTCGCCGAGACCGG
>JBLFZR010000137.1:0-4027 GCA_047610595.1 Nitriliruptoraceae bacterium
GAAAGACTCCACCGACAGCAGCCCCGCCCGCCGGGTGCCCCACGCACCCGGGACGTACGGCGCAAGCCGCTCAATCAGCGAGGCCCGCGAGAACCAGCGGAGCTCCGCCAGCAGCAACGTCAGTCCGACCCACGCGGCCACACCAGACGCAAGAAGTAGACGCATCACGCGGCCTCCTTCGTCGAGCCACGGAACACGCGGTCCTCGGTGGGGAGCTTGAGCATGCGCGACGCCCACAGCCAGCAGACGGCGATGAGGCTGAGCGCGATGAGCACACCGATCTGCCCGAGCGGGTCGCGATACGCGTCGCGCCCGTTGCCGATGGTGAGACCGACCGTCGCCATGCCGAGCGGGACGACCAGCACGAAGCTGCGCGCGAAGCGTGCCGCTGCCTGCTCGCTGCGCGCGTCCTTGCGTCCCTCTAGGTCCGCGATTCGATCATCGATCAGCGCGCGCAGCCGCCGATCGACGTCGGTGCCACCGACCTCGTGGGCGATCAGCAGCGTCTCGCACACCGCATCGGCCGTGGCGTCCGACAGCTTCGCGCGCAGCACGTCCAGCGTGCGGCCGAAATCGGTGGACATCACCCACTCCCGACGCGCCGCGTCGAACGCGGGGCGTAGCTCAAGCGGCCCGCGGGCGCCAACGGTGAACAGCGCCTGTGGCACCGAGCGGCCGAGGCTCACAACCTGCAGTCGCAGCTCCTCGAGCATGCGCGGCCACGCCTCACGGGCGTGCTCGAGGCGCGCGCTGCGGCGCGCGATCGCGGCGGCCACCGGGGCGTACGCGACGCCGAATCCGATGAACAGCGGCGCGATGATTCCGCCGAAGACTGCCCATCCCACGGCGGCACCAACCCCCAGCAGGATGACGGTGGTGGCGAGGAACTCGATCGCACCCACACGCTCGAGCCCGGCCTGCGTCAGCAGCGTCGTCAGATCCGTCGTGCGAGCGGCGCGGCGGAACACAGTGGGCGAGACCCCAACCCCCCTCCAGCCCATCGCGACGCTCGTGAACACGAGGAACGCGCCGTACCCAGCCAGCACGGCAAGCACGAACGCGACCAGCCCTGGGGTCATGGCAAGCGCCCCAGACGCGGGAGCGGCCCGCTTCCACGTGATGGGTCAAGCATGTCGAGCATGTCGATGCCCGCCCGCTCCATATGGCGCTGCAGACGGGCGGGTACGGCACCGGTCCACACCAACGGCGAGGTCGCCGTGGGTCGGTCAAACACCGTCGTCACGGTGAACTGCGTGGCGCTGTCACCGCCCGCAAGGTCCTCGACACACGCGATCTCGGTCACGACGGGCGTGCCGCCGATGCGCTGCTGGTGGACCACGACATCGATCGCCTCGGTCACCAACGAGTTCAACGCTGCCACGGGCAGCTCCGAGCGGGTGTCAGCGAGCTGGCAGATGAACCGCAACCGCGACATCGCTTGCCTGGCAGATCCGGCGTGGATGGTCGTGTAACCCGTGACACCAGACGACAGCGTCAGCAGCAGCGGCAGCGCTTCCTGGTCGCGAACCTCACCAACGATCGCGACGTCCGGCGCCATTCGAAGGAATCCGCTCACCAGTCGACGCAGATCTACCGGTGCACGGTCGGGCCGGCCGGCACGGGTCTGCATCGAGGCGACGTTTGGCAACGGCACGTCTACTTCGAACACCTCCTCGGCGGTCACGACCCGCAGCGCGGGGTCAAGCTCTGCGGTGCAGCACGACAGCATCGTGGTCTTGCCGGAGCCCGGCGGACCCGCAAACACCATCGAGGCGCGCGCACCGACGCAGGCGCGCAGGAACGACGCTGCCTGAGACGTCAGCATGCCGCGACCGACCAGCTCGTCCAGCGAACGGAACGCGACGCCGGTGAACTTGCGGATGTTGACCAGGAGGTGGCCGTCACGGCCGACATCGCGGTGGACGATATGCAGACGCGATCCGTCGTCCAGCTGCGCATCCTGCAGCCCCTCCGACGCGTCAAGCTTGCGGTGAGCCGTCGAGGCATCATCCAGCATCTTGGTCAGGGTGCGCACGACGTGCTCGTCGTCATGGAACGCCTCGTCGTGATACCCCGACACACCCGCGTGTCGCTTGACGAAGATCTGATCAGGCGCGTTGATCATGACCTCCCACACGTCATCGTCATCGAGCAGCGAGGTCAGCGGGCCGTACCGGGCGAGGTTGCGGAAGGCCCGGTCAGCGACCAGCTCGGGCGCGAGCAGGTCGTACGGCCGAAGGCCGTGCTTGTGATCCATCGACCACTGCGCGATCTCGTCGGCGATGAGCGTGCGCAGCTGCTCCTCGGCCTCGTCCCCGACAAGGTCCAGCTGGGCTTTTTTCGCTCGCTCGAGCACGATCTGCTCGATCTCTACCAACGGAGAAAGTGAGGTCGTCATGCCACGTCACCCTCGTCCAGATCGGCCATGCTGATGCCGAGCGAGCCGAGCGAGCCCGGCGCGACGGGGACCGGACCGCGAGCCATCGCCTCGCCGCTACGCGGCGTGGCGATGAGCAGCGCGACCGTGTCCGCGAGCGTCGCCGGCAGCGGTGCCGGCAGCGCCACACCGTCACGGATGGCCGCCTCGACCCGTCGATCTGGCAGGTAGATCGGCGACGGCAGCTGCCGACCACCGAGCTGCCCATCCATCAGCCCCGCCAACGCCTTGCAGAGCTCGTTGCGCTGGCGGCGGCTGCGCGGGGCTCGGTTGAACACGGTGACGAATCGCTGCGGCGGCACGCCGAACGCCAGCAGATCGCCCAGCAGCCGTGCCAGCGAGTACAACCCCTTCACCGTCGGGTCGCCGGTCACGACCACCGCATCAGCACGGCCTAGGGTGAGGCGGGACGCGAGGTGGCGCTCCTCGACGTCGGCGGAGCCGGTCTCTGCCTCGCCCTCGACCTCCGGGTCCACGTCCGCGACCGTGATGTCGAACGCACGTTGTAGACCGGTCAACGCGTGCTCGAGCGCCTTCGGTCGCAGCGCCGTCCACTGGCGGGGGCGGCGCAGCCCGAGCAGCAAGCGGTAGCCCCGCGCCGGGATCGCGAAGGTCTGTTCGACCACCGCCCCGGGCGTGAGGTCCGCACCGCGGTGTGCCTCGACCAGCTCTTGCACACCGGGCACAACGACGCGGCTGTCATGAAGCATCGCTTGCTCGGCAACGCGACGGAGGTCGGCCAACAACACGGAGCCATGGTCACCGGCGGCGAGGCCCTGCGCTAGCGCGATGGCAGCCGTCGAGACGCCAGTACCGCCGGGGCCCGTGACCGCGACAAGCCTGCCGCGCGGTCCCACGATGTCGCCGGTCGACAGCGCGTTGGGGCGCAGACCGATATCGCGCACCGGCGCGGCGACGGCGGCGAGCGCGTCGAGGAACCCCTCGCGCTCGAACGCCAGCGGCAGCACACCCGCCGCGCCGAGCGAGAGCCAGTCCCGTGGCGTGTCGTCCGCGACGATCAGCGGTGCGGCACCTGCCTCACGGGCCAGCGCCAGCAGGTCGCGATCCGCGCCGGGCACATCCGATCCAACAAGGATGGCGCTGAACGGTCGGCCGGATCCGAGGCGGGCACGCAGCTCGGCGACCGAGACGCAGCGAACGAACTCGACGGGAATGGAGGCCTCGGTGGCCCAACGACCGACACGCCTGAACCACTCAGTGCGAGCGCGAGCGAGTCCAGCGACGACGTAGCGATCGCTCACGGCTGCCCCGCCTTCTCTGGGAGCTGCTCCGGTCCAGGTTCCGGTAAGAGCTTGGGGGACGGGGATGCGGACAGATCCGAGCCGCCGGGCCCAAGCTGTTCTCCCGACCCAAGCAGTTCTCCCGGCCCAGGCTGTTGCTCTGACCCAGGCCGCGAATCGGTTGTTGCCGGCTGCGGATCAGACGTCTCCGGCGACGCCCCACGAACCAGCGCGATCTCTGCGACGTCCACCGCGTGCTGCAGCAGCTGCGCCGTGGCGAGGTCCGCGACCTGCACCGTGATGATCGCGCGCCCGCCCTCGATACCCGAGCTCTCGTCGCCGGTGCTCA
>JBLFZR010000138.1:0-4013 GCA_047610595.1 Nitriliruptoraceae bacterium
TGATGCCATGACGGTCGAGGTCGTGTCCCACGGGTCAGCGGTCACGTCAGGCACGGGCTATCCAGTCAGGTCGAGATCGTTGCGGGGTACGTCAGGCGCGGGGCGGCAGCGGTCAGGAATCGCCCTGGCCGCCATCCTGCCCTGCCGGTGCGATGTCTGCGTCGAGATCGACCCGCACCTCATCGACCCGCACCTCATCGTCGTCGTCTACATCGGTTGGCAGTCGGAGCCAGTCTGGGACGGCATCCGGCCCATTCGACACCTCCGGCGTCGCGGCCGGGTGTGCAGTCTCGGACGCAGTCGCAGCGGGGCCGGCTACGGGGCCCGCCGCGCGCACGTCGGCGAGCGGCGCCACAGCAGCGGCCGCACTCTCGCTCTCTGCTTCGCTCTCGACCTCAGGGGCGGCCAACTCCTCTGCGATCTCGTCGCCCATCGCGTCACCACGCTCTTGCATCAGCAGCCGAACGCGGGCCCGAATGCTGCGCTGCACCTGCTCAACCGATTCGGTGGCGTCGACCACGAGGTACCGGTCGGGTGACGCAGCCGCCAGCCGGAGGAACGCCGCGTTGACGTCTTGGTGGAATCGGAGCCCCGCGGCCTCGAGGCGATCGGGCTCGTCGACCGTGCGGGCGCGGGCAAGCCCGACGGATGCCTCGACGTCGAGCAGGATGACGAGGTCCGGCACGAGGTCGTCGGTCGCCCACCGGTTCAGCTCGGTGATGACGCGCCGGCCGAGCCCACGTCCGGTCCCCTGATACACGATCGACGAGTCGACGAACCGATCACAGATCACGATCGCACCGCGCTCGAGTGATGGCACCAGCAGCTCGGCGGTGTGCTGCGCACGGGCAGCGGCGTACAGCAACGCCTCGGCTCGCGGCGCTACCTCTCCGTCGGCGTCCAGCACGACCTCGCGCACACGCTCGCCGGTGACGGTGCCGCCGGGCTCGCGGGTCACAACAACCTCGTAGCCCGCGTTCTCAACGGCCGCGCGCAGCAGGCGGACCTGCGTCGACTTACCGGCGCCCTCGCCGCCCTCAAACACGATGAACAGACCGCGCAGCACCGGCGTCTCGTCGACCGGTCGCGCGAGGCGTTGCAGCCCCGATCCGTCCCCGCGGCGTTCGCGGAACACCCCCGCGATCTGCAGCCCGCTCCATCCAGCGCCGAGCATCGCCAGCAGCCCGGCCGACATCAGCGTCAGCCGGACGCCGCCAATCGAGTAGGGATACACGTCGTTCTCGCCGGGGGCCTCCAGCTTGTCGAGCGTGTCGATGACCTCGCCCGCGTCGAGCTGCTCTTGCGTCTGCTCCACTCCCAGCAGCACAATCATCAGCGGTCCCAACACCAGCGTCGCGAACAACGCGGCTCGAATCGCCATGTTGAAGGTCGCGAAGACGCGTCCGCGAAGGGCGTCCTCTGAGTTCTCCTGCAGCATCGTGTAGCCGGTGATGAACGACACCCCCGATCCGAGGCCCATCAAGAAGACGGGCACCGCCGCGATCCAGAGCGTGGGCATGAACGCGGCAACGACGAGCATCGCACCCGCGAACACGATTCCCGGGGCGAACAGGTGCTCCTTGGCGATGTGCTTGGTGACGAACCCTGCGCTGCCGATGCCGAGCACCAGCCCGAAGCCAACGATAAACCCCAGCAGCGCGAACCCAGCCGACCCCGCGTTGGTGATCGTCGCGAAGAAGGTTCCGACGCCGATGACAGCGCCCGCCGCGAGGAAGGCGGCCATGACGCCGAGAATCAGCGCACGGATCAGCGGCATACCCGCGATGAACGCGAAGCCGTCCTTTAGGTCGCGAAGCGCCGACGGCGACTCGTCGCGCTCGGCGTGCAGCAGGACGTTGTCGTCAGGGACGTCCATCCGGTTGATGAAGATGATCGACACGAAGAAGGACAACGCGTTGAAGAGGATCGGCACGGCCTCGGGGCGACCCGCGATCCAAGACCCCTCCGGCGCGATCGCGGTTGTGGCTTGGATCACGACGGCGCACAGCAGCGCGCCCAACGGCAGCGTGACGTACGTCGACATCAACGAGAGCTGGTTGGCGTGGACCAGCTGGCGCTTGGGAACGATCGTGGGGACGACCGCGTCTTTGGCCGGGATGAACATCGAGGAGGCCAGCTCGATCGCGAACGTCGCCATCACCAGCTGGAACACGTCGCCCACGAACGCGACAAGGATCATGATCGCGCCGCGGACGATGTCTGTCACAACCATGGTGCGCTGGCGGTCCCAGCGGTCCACGAACACGCCGGCGATCGGCGCGAAGAACAGCGTCGGGACGATGCGGGCGATCATCACGAGCGACACGGCCAACGCGCCTGCCTTGCTCGTCCCCTGGAGCGTCTCGGCGAGCGAGATCAGCGCGAACAGCCCGATCCAGTCGCCCATCGAGGACGTCACAGACGCCAACAGGAGGTTGCGGAACGAGTCGTTGCGGAGCACCGCACGCACGCTCGACGCGTCCGGGCTGACCCCGACCTCGACGTCGGGTCCTTCGCTCACGCTTCCTCCACCATGGGGCTGCCTCACGGCTGGACGGAGGATACTGGCGACCTGTCCACGACCCGCCACGTTGGTCGTCAGGCGGTCGCACACCCCGCTGAGCAGCTCGACACGGCTGTACAAAACCTGCCAAAAAGGTGCGTTACGGGGGCTTTAACACCATAATCGCCAAGCCACATGCTTAGGCCGGGGTCGCCACCAACACCGTCGCGCCGCCCGTGCCGGCGTAGACGCGCGTGGCGCACGCGGCCGGCAGCAGGCAGACACCGCCTAGCTGCAGGGCGCGCCGCGGCGACATCTCCGGGCCGGGTGCCACGTCCCAGCTGACCGCCCCCTCCACCACGAGCAGCACACGCGGGCGGCCTACGGCACCAGCAGCGGGGACCGGCGTGCCGGCCATCAGCTGTACGCGCTCGAGGCGGTACTGCGGCGTGTCGACCAGCACGCCGTCGACATCTGGGGCCAGCTGCACGTTGATGTTGTGCGACCAAGACGCCCGAATCGACTCCATCGCCTGCGGTACGTGCAGTCGCCGGCTGCGGTCGGGGCCGTCTTCTGCCCAGTCGTACAGCCGGTAGGTCACGTCTGACGGTGTCTGCACCTCGGCGACGAGCACACCTGCCCCGAGCGCGTGGATCACCCCGGCCGGCACGTGCACGACGTCGCCAGCAACGACCGCCACCCGCCCCAGCAGTGGAACCAACGAGGCAGACCCTGCCGCCGCCGCCACCGCATCAGCGGTGACACCGTCGCGGACTCCAAGCAACAGGTGAGCCCCCGGCTCGGCCGCGAGCACGACCCACGTCTCGGTCTTGTGCGCGTCCGCGGCGATGCTGAGCGGGGGGTGGACCTGGACCGACAGCGTCTCACGCGCGTCCAGCAGCTTGACCAGCAACGGAAAACGGCCGGACGGACTGGGGGCCGAGGCGCCCAGCAGCCCGTCGCGATCACGAAGCAGCAGATCACCGAGCGACAGACCAGCCAGCGGGCCGTCCGCGACGCGCGACACCGGGTCCGACACTGTCGTCGCGTCGTCGGGCAGGTCCGCGACCTCCCATGACTCACCGACCTGCGCGCCTACGGGGACGTCGCGTCCCAGCGCTCGTAGGCGGTCGCCGCCCCACGGCTTGGCGACTAACCGGGGGGTGAACGTGAGCGGAGTCGTTGGTGACATGCATCGAAAGGTACGGCACGACGCGCCGGGCCGTACCTGAAGATCAGGCCTTCGGCTTCGGCTTCGGCTTCGGCTTGGGCTTCGGCTTCGGCTTCGGCTTGGGCTTGGGCTTCGGCTTGGCGTCACCCACCTCATCCTTCGCCTCGGCCTCGGCCTCCGGCTCCGGCTTCTTCTTCTTCGGCTTCGGGGTACGTGCCTCGATGAAGTCCATCGGATACCGCTCGTACTCCTCCGGTTCCTCGATGGCGATGCCACCGAGCGCCGGGTCGTACTTCGCAACGCCTGGGATGATCTTCATCGTCTTCACGAACGGCGGGT
>JBLFZR010000139.1:0-3874 GCA_047610595.1 Nitriliruptoraceae bacterium
CCTGGCGCAGCCGGTCTAGGGGCCTGGCGCAGCCGGTCTAGGGGCCTGGCGCAGCCAATGTATGAGACCTGGCGCAGCCAATCAGAGCATCAGCCTGCCAGCTGCGCAGCAACGTCACGGCCGGGCTTTCCGCCACGACGCGGGACGCGCCCGCCACGTGAGCGTGCCGATCTTTGCGCCAACAGCGTGCGCGTCTTTGTGCCAAGACCCCGTGGAGGGATCTTGGGACAAAGCAAAGTTGCGCTGAACGGCCGCGTAAGCGGGTCAGTTGCCAAGGTTGCCAATGGGCCGTTCTCACGACTTGGGCCAGAACTTCTCACGGCTTCTTGAGTTCGGCGGTGAGTGTTGTTGAGATGGTGATAACCATCCAGCCGGCAGCCTGCATGTAACGCGCCGGATTGGAGAGGTCCGCCGCGTCCCGTTCGTCAAGCTCCACAGGCCCGTAAGGCGAGCCGTTTGCCCCGACCCAGAGGAAGGCGGCGCCTCCCGGAAAGACTCGAACGACTACTTGGAGCGCACCGGGAGTCTGGCAGTTCAACGTGACCGCACCTGGGTCTCCTGGAGGGGTCGGGCCTGCAGTCAGTACAACACCGGCCACCTTCGCTGCCTGCTGCCTGACGATGCCCTCAATCATGGTTGTGTTCGGGCGATGCGGTATGGGCCACCTGGGTCATCGCTCGGGTTGATGCCCGCGCGTTCTTCACACCCACCGGGCCCGTCGCACCTCATGTCCGGATGGAGTTCCAGCCGTCTCACATCGCCAGGAATCATGATCAGCGCCTCCCACGGATGGCCGCACAGCGCTGGGCCTCTGTCTTCGGCTGGAGGTGACAGGTCGCGGACGGCTCCTCCGGACGGTCCGGGTACACCAACTTCCATCGGATGATGCCCAATCGCGGGCGCGCCATGGCCAGGAACAGATCGGCGGTTCTTGGCCGTCGCGCACAACCGTGGCTGTCGCTCGCGACCGTCCCGGTTCCGACCCGCACACAGCCGTGTCGGTGGTGACCGCGAGGTGTGCGGGTACGCGTCTGTCAGGAGGCGCTGGCGACGACCGACCGCTCGAGCACCGCGGTGAGTTCGTCGTGGTCGGCCGGGGTGATCAGCTCGTCGTGGTCAACGGGCCGACCGTCCAGACTTAGCCGCAACAGCCCGAGGCGGAGTGCTTCCTCCGCCGCCGCGACCAGCAGCTCCGCGTCGAGCAGGCGCGGCTCTCGCATCCGGAACCCGTCGCTGTGGCGCACCGCATCCGCCGGCTGCACGAGACCTCGGAACACCGGACCGGGATCGGCGTTGTAGGCCGCCACCTCGCCACGGATGCGGGTACGAACCACGTCGCGGACGCTTACCTCGTCTGGCAGGTCAGCAACCCGGGTACCACCGAGCACGTGCCCGGCCCGACTCTGGTCTCGCATCAACATCTCGGCCATAAACGGGAGCGTAGGTCGCCGCTGTTGCGCCATCCTTCTCTGCTCGTTCAGGCGCACGTCGACTCACCGTGAGAGGAAGCTCGCACGAGGAAGATCGCCCGGTCTGCGCTGCCACGTGAGCCGCGCCGTCGGCGCGATACACGTTGGCTACGAGCTCGACGTTGGGACGGTTCTACTCGGGGCTCGGGCCACTCCAGCATGGCGGGGCGGTGAGACACGGGGCTCGGGACACTCCAGCACGATCCGGCACTTGTGCCACCAGGAGTGGCGCCTTTGTGCCAAGACCCCGTGGAGCGGGTGAAGGGAATCGAACCCTCGTCACTTGCTTGGGAAGCAAGAGCTCTACCATTGAGCTACACCCGCGGAGCGCCGGAGCGCGGCTGCGCAGCCTAGCGGCGACGTGGGGTGGGGGTCAGACGGCGGCCTCGGGGTGCTCGCGCTTCACGAGGGCGGCCAGCGACTTGAGCAACGCGGCGATGGCGTCGTCGTCCTCGGGGTGGGTCAGCCACGCCACCTCGGTCTCGATGTCGCCAACCTCGGCGGCGAGGCGCTCAGCGACCTTGGCACCCACGATCTCGGCGCCGGCCCGTGGTGTCTCTGGCAGGACCGCGATCACGACGTCACGGCCGGCCATCGTGATGCGACCGGTGTCATCCACGGTGCGAACGCCCTGTCGGACGATGTCACCGATTCGCTTGCGTGCCTCGCGCTTGTCGCCCTGGATCGCGAACGTCACCGTCACAACGGCGAAGTTCGAGCCGTAACGGGTGGCACGGGCTGCTTCTTGCTCGAGCTGACGGTGGACGCCGCGGGCGTTGAGCAGCTCGGAGTGGTCATCGGTGACGTCGAACCTGTCGAGCTTGGTCATGCCGGCGCCGACGATCCCAGCAGCCCAGCCGCCCGCACCACCAAACACCAGATAGCCGAGGACCAGCTTGCCGATGTCACGCGACAGCGGCTCGAACCCGTACAGGTTGATGGCGGGCCACCGCAGCCCGACGTACACCATGCTGGCTGCGACGGCGGCCAGCATGCCGGCTCGGACGCCGCCCATGACCGCGGCGATGAACACCGGAAGGAAAAGAACTACACCGAGCACCACGACGGTGTCCGTCGCGCCGAGCATCAGGCCGATCGCCGTCACAACGAGAACAGCGGACCCGGTCCCAAGCACGAGCGTGCGTGACTGGCGGTAGCTGGGCGCATCCATCGGGGGTCCTTCGTGGTCTGCCGTGCATCGGCGCGAGCCGCAGTGTTCCACAGAACACGGCGTGTTCGCCGCACCTTCGGGTTATCATCTTTCGGTGGTCACTCTTCTGAAGCATCGTCTCGCGCTCGCCGCTCTTGTCGGCGTGCTGCTTATTCCGTTGCTGACGGCGAACAACGGCGGTCTCAGCCACCTGTTGTTCTGCGAGGCTGAGGTGTCGCAACCTTTCGCTATCGCAGCCGGCGAGAGCGGCGGGGAGCCGCTGGTCACGTCCTCGAGGGCGCTCGATCGTGACACCCTCGAAGAGAACCCGTTCGAGGGCAGCAGCGCGGTGACGCCGGTCTGCCAAGGTGTGTACGCCGAGCTGTCAGCCGACCCGTTGTCGAACGGGCGGGTGCTGCTCACCGTGACCTTGATCAACGAGTCCGACACCACCTGGCGTGGCTCGATCGGGCTGGATGCGACGGGCGGCGCATCGAACGCTGACCTGACCGCGACCATCGGCGAGGTGGGCCCAGGCGAAACGTCGAGTGCCACGCTTGAGCTGCGGGTCGCCGACGGACAGACCGAGCTTGGCGGGACGCTGCTCCTCGGGCCCTGATCCAGCTTGTGGGGTCCTGATGGGGGCTCGCGGATGCCGAGAGTGGTCGCTGGACGCTGGCTAGGGTGCAGCACGCCGACCGAGGTGCCGCTGTGATCCTTTCCGACCGTTCGATCCGTGCCGCGCTGGACGCTGGGCGAATCATCGTCGACCCGCTGGACGACCGCGCGATCCAGCCATCATCGGTTGACGTGCGCGTTGATAACAGCTTCCGGCTGTTCAGCAACCACCGTTACCCGTACATCGACGTTCGGACGCCGCAGCCGGAGCTGACCGAGCTGGTCGAGGTCGCCGAGGACGAGCCGTTCATCCTGCACCCCGGGGAGTTCGTGCTGGGCGCGACGCTCGAGCGGGTGGGCTTGCCGGATGATCTTGTGGCGCGGCTGGAAGGCAAGTCGTCGCTCGGTCGGCTGGGACTGCTTATCCACTCGACGGCAGGCTTTATCGACGCGGGCTTCGACGGCCACGTGACGCTCGAGCTGTCAAACGTTGCGACGCTGCCGATCACGATCTACCCGGGGATGCCCATCGGGCAGCTGGCGTTCTTCGCGCTCGATGCGCCGGCCGAGCGTCCCTACGGCTCCGCGGGCACACGGTCGAAGTATCAGGGCCAGCGTGGACCGACGCCGTCGCAGT
>JBLFZR010000140.1:0-3816 GCA_047610595.1 Nitriliruptoraceae bacterium
ACCTCACGGGCCGTGCGGACCCGGGCGTCGAGGAGGACGAGGTCGATCAGGGGCAGCGTGACCACGAGTCGCGAACGCTGTACGTCTCGACCGCGGGCATGCTCGTACGTCGAGACCGGTTCGAGGCACTGGGCCGCTTCGACCATCGATACCACCTGTTCCGTGACGACCTCGACCTGTGTTGGCGTGCATGGCTGTGGGGCTGGTCCGTCGCGGTCGTGCCGGACGCGGTTGCGTCCCACGAGGCCTCAGCCAGCACGTACCGGCGTCTTGGCCAGACCGCGCTGCTCGGGCCTCGCTACTTCGCTGAACGCAACACGCTGGCCACGCTGATTAAGTGCTACGGCCTAGGTCGGCTGCTGCTTGTTCTTCCGCTGTTTCTGCTGGTGGGCATCCTCAAGACCGTCGGCTTCCTTGCGACCCGCCGTGTGGGCGACGCATGGCAGACGGTGCGCGCGTGGGGCTGGAACATCGTCCACCTGCGTGAGTCGCGCAGGCTGCGGCGTGTGGTGCAGGCCGGGCGCACCCGTCCGGACAAAGAGATCGCACCGATGTTCGCGCAGGTCACGACCCGTCTGCGTGCCTACGGCGAAGCGTTCGGCGAGCTGCTGGCCGGCGGCACGAACGTCATCGACATCGGTGAGCCAACCGGGCCACCCGCGCCCGTCGTGGGCCTTGCGGAGCGCCTCCGAACCAGGCTACGAACAAGCCCCGTCGGCGTGGCCGGCGCGATCTTGTTCGTCCTCGGTGCGGTTGTGTCGCTCCCGCTGCTACGTACGACGACGCTGACGGGCGGCGAGCTTGCCCGCTGGCCCAGCGGGGCCTGGGAGATGCTTGTCAGCTACGCCCGCCCATGGGCCGTCGGGGATCTGCCGGCCGTGACCAGCGTCACCCCCGCGCAGGCGCTGCTGGCGATCCCGTCGGCGATCGGGCTCGGCGTTGCGTGGGCCGCGCCGCGGATCTTGCTGTTGTCGGTGGTGCCGCTCGCATGGATGTCGGCGCTTCGGGCCGGTCGTTTGGTCACGCTTCGACGGCTGCCTCGGGTCGCGGGGGCCACGTTGTACGCGCTGTCGCCGCCCGTGCTGGCCGCGCTGCGGACGGGGCGCATCGGCCCCGCAGTCGCAGCGGCTCTCGCGCCTCTTGTAGTGATCGCGGCCGGACGTGCGGTGTTGCCCGATGTTCCGGTGGATCGCGCATGGCGCGCTGCGGCTGCCGGAGCTCTCGCTGGCGCGACCGTTGTCGCGTTCGCCCCAGGGACCGCGCTGCTCGCGCTGGTGGCAGCTGCGGCTGTCGCGATCGGCCTCGCCGTCTCGAGCCCACCTGACATGGTGCCGCGCCTGTCGCGACTTGGTGTCATGATCCTCGGGGCTGCCCTCCTGCTGGCCCCTTGGATGCCTGCGGTGGCCGGCACCGGTGGCGTGGCGGAGGTTGCCGGAGACGCCAAGCTGTGGCGCATGCTGCTGCTAACCCCGGACATGCCCGGCTTCTCGAGCCCGATCGCGGGTATCGGTCTCGCGGCGGCGTCGCTGCTGGGTGTCGCCCTGGCAGCTATCGCGCGACGGGGTGTGTCGATCGGGCTGGTGGTCGTCTACCTCGCAAGCGTCACGCTGGCCTGGCTTATCGCCCGCACTGGCGCCGCAGCCCCCGTGTGGCCCGGCGCTCCGCTGGCCATCGCGGCGCTCGCCGCGGCCGGCCTTCTGACCATCGCCATCGCGTCGGCCGAGTCCGAGCTGGGCGCGCACGACTTTGGCTGGCGTCAGATGGCGTCGATCGGCACGGTCGTTGTGGTGTGCGTCGGCGTGGTTGCCGCTGGGATGTCGATCGCGAATCAGACGTGGGAGGGATACACCGAGGATGACGGGCCCCTTCCGGCCTACCTGGCCAGCGAGGTCGACGCGGCGGGCATCGGCCCGTTTCGGGTGCTCGTGCTTGGTGAGTCCGACGGTCTGCTGCGATGGTCGATCACGGACGCCGACGGACCCAGCGCAGCGTCGTGGGGACATGCCGTCGCAGCGGACGTGATGGCGTTGCTGGACGTGCGTGTCGCCGCGGTGGTTGGGGGGCGTGACCCGGGGGCCTCTGCCGACCTCGGCCGGTTGGGAATCCGCTACATCGTGGTTCCGGAGGATGTGGGATCTGACAGCCTGAGCGCGGTGCTCGCGGGACAGCTTGACCTCGTGGCGCAGCCCGTGGCGCGCGGTGCGGTGCTTCGGGTGACCACCTGGATGCCGCGTTGGAGTGTGGTGCCGGAGGAAGGGATTGCGTCGCTCGCGTCCGGCCGTCCGCTGCCCGCAGGGATGGCTGTGACCCCGCTGGCGGACCACACGCAGGGCGCCCCGGGCGTGCTCGTGCTGGCAGACCTGGTGACCTCCGACGAGGCACCGTTCCGGATCAAGGCGGTCGACGGGGACGAGCTGTCGCCACGGCGTGTTGGCGACCTTGTGGCGTGGACGCTCCCGGCGTCCGCTGTCGAGATCTCGCGCCGCTCGACAACACCGCGCTCGGTGCTCGTGACGCTGCAGGGACTGCTCGTACTCCTCGCGATCTCGCTGTCTTTGCGTGCGCCGCGCTTCGCAAGAGAGGTCAAGCGATGAGCCTGCGAACGTTGTCAGAATCAGGCGTTCAGTCCGTGGTAGCCCTTGGGGTGCTGCTCGTGGTGGTGCTTGCCGGTCTTGGGATTGACCATGCGCTTGAAGCGCCGGTGATGGCCGCGCCGACGGCAGGGAGCGGCCCGCTGCTGGCAGGTGCGAGCACCTGCGCCGCCGTTGCCGTGGGGCCGGGCGTCGGCACCACCGTTGCCACGATCGTGGACACCACCGACGTGCCGGCTGTGCCGGAGGCGTGGGCCTCGTTGTCGGTCGAGTCAGGCGGCCTCAGCCTGGCGCTCCCGACGCCGGATGCGACTGGCCGGGTGTTGACGTCGATCGTGAAGGGTGGGGACACCGAAGAGGACGTCTTGCTTACGGCGCGCTGGGAGGCGACGCCTCTGTTGATGGCCCGTCGGTGGGAGCAAGGGCCGGCCGCGCGGGTGCAAGGCGCCATCGAGGGCCTCTGTCCGAGCGCGGCTGCGCCTCGATGGCTGATCCCGGGGGTGGCGACCGCCGGCGGCGCGGCGGCGACGCTCCATCTCGCGAACCCGTCGGACGTCACCGCGTCGCTTTCGGTCACGTTCCTGACGCCGACTGGCCGTGTCGCGCCGACGAGGCTTGCGAACCTTGTCATCCCGGCACACGGTCGAACCACGGTGCAGCTCAACGAGTTCGCCCCGGAGGAGCCGGATCTCGGCGTCGAGGTTGTGGCGCGGACCGGGACGCTGGTTGTCGAGGCGGTTCAGACGCTTGAGGCAGCCGTCGGCGAGATCGACGGGCAGTCCCTCGTGGTGGCCCACACCGATCCTGCGGACACCTGGACGCTGCCGTGGATGTCTGCCGCGAAGGGGGAGTCGGCGTGGGTCTGGGTTACGAACCCTGGCACCGACCCGACCGACGTCAGGCTGGTGCTGCACACCGTCAACGGACCGGTGGTGCCGCTCGCGTCCGGTCTGACCCTCGCACCCGGCACCACGCAGCGTTTGGACCTGCGGGGCGCCCTTGCCGACGACACGCGCGGGGGCATCACGCTGCGCTCCACCGAGGGGGCGCCAGTCGTGGTGTCCGGTGCGGTGCTGCGCTCGTCCGATGGCGGCCCGCTGCGGGCCGGCATCGCCGTCGTGGAAGCGATCCCGGCCGGCATCTACCCCCGCGCGGCCGCGCTGTCGACGCTCGGCGACGATGGTCGCGCGCGCTTCGTCGCGCTTGCGAACCCCGGTGATGTGGA
>JBLFZR010000141.1:0-3761 GCA_047610595.1 Nitriliruptoraceae bacterium
CACCCCGGCGATGACGCGACTGTCGCGTTGCGACGTGCTCGAACGGCGGGTCAGCCCGATCGCGACACCAGACAGGCCGCAAGCCCACGCGCTGCTGGCTGCGTTGACACCGAGCTCGCACGATGCGGAAGCTGCGATCGACGGGTTCGTGGGGTGCATCAGCCCACAGGAAACGCGCAACGCCGCTACGAACAGCTGGCCGGTCATCGGCGCGACCGCGGTGCAGACGAACCCCGACTCGCTGCCGCCGCTGGCCTTTGTCCGGGGGTTGTCACCCCACGATGCGGTCGAGCTTTGGATCAGCGGTGGCGTCAGCCATCTGTGGTCATCCACATGGATGATCCGGGCAGATCCGTTCGGCAAGGCATCCAGCTCTGTTATCGCTGGCGTCGCAGGCACGACCGAGCGGCTACGGCTCGCCGGGGCGCTGGTGCTTCCGATGGGACACGCATGGCCGTGGCCACCGCCGTGTCGTACGTGCGACGCGCAGGACCCCGGTGCAGCCGTTGGCTCGACGCCAGACCGGCCCTGAACGCAGCTGCAGGGCCTAGCCGGTCCGACGATCGTCACCGCGATCGACGGACCGATCAGGGCATCCCCAGAGCATGGGCGAATGCACGATGACGGGGCGGTCGAACAGCAGCTCGGTCGTGTCTCCGTCCGCGGCCACCAGGTGCACGCCCGCGAACATGTCCAGCTCGCGCTCATGGAAGTAGCGACAGTTGCCCATCGTCAGCTGCAGCTGCACCTCATCAGCAGTCTGCGTGACGCTGTCAACGATGAACAGGCTCGGCTCATCCTCGTCGAACCATGCGTCGGCGATCTGTTCGCCGTCCCACGGCACGTGCATCGTGATGATGGATCCGTGCCCGTACGGCACGACCCACGAGCCGGGGACCCCGAACAGATCAGCGTCGCCCCAGCTGCTTTGGACCGCGAACGGATCGCCGCCGAACTGCATCGCGACACGATCCGGATCGCCGCGCAGCCCTGCCGCGACCATCGTGCCCCCGCCGATGATGGCTGCGACACCCGCGACAGCCAGCAGCCGACGCCCAGCTGGGCTTCTGCGAGGCACCGGAGCTACGCGTGCGCTTTGGTTCGCATCACTGGCGACAGCCGGAACGTCAAGCGACGGAGCGCTCACGCGTTCTGCTCGCCGTCCTCGAAGCTGTCGGGCGCTGCGTTCGCCCGCTGGTCACGACGACGCAGGCGGCCGGAGGCCACCAGCGCTCCGATGCCAAGCAGCGCCACCAGCCCACCGCCACCGGTCGCAGCCAGCTGCGCCGAGAGCACGCTGACGTCCGGGTCGACCGTGCCCGCAGCGCTCGTGGTACCGCCATCGGACATCGCAACGAGGTCGTCGGGTGCTGCCTCACGGCCGGCGGGTTCTTGGGGACTTCCCAGCCAGTCGCAGCCCACTGGGTCCGGGTTGTCGTTGCGGTTGAACACCGCACACGGCAGCAGTCCGCCCGACTCGGCTGCGTTCGGGACCGGGTTCACAGACCCGCCCATCTCGCATGTCGGTAGGAGGAAAGCGTTCGCGTTGTTCGACACGCCCGAGATCGTGGCGGACGGGTCGGTCGTGGAGGACGTGTTGCTCTGCCAGCAGTTTCCGGTGCCCTGATCGTCCCACCACACGTCCAGCCCGTTGGGCTGCAGGAACCCGTCGGGGTGCGTCCCGAAATCGTTGTTTACGAAGTGGTTGTCGTGCGACGTATCCAGCTCCGCTGCCAACGCCTCTGCCAGCGCGTCGAGCGCGCCCGGGTCGTTGTTGCGGATTCCCAGCTCGATATCGCCCTGATATCGCACGATCGCCGGCACGTAGAACGACATAAAACCGGAGCGCCAGTTGTCATACACCACGTTGTTGCGCAGGAAGTTTGCGTTGCCACCCGCGATCATCACACCGGTTCCGACCGGCACCGGGAACACCGGGCACACGACGCCATCCTGGTGGCCGCGGTCGACCGGACGCGCCTCACGACACGGTGCGTCGTCGCCCTGCACGTTCGGGTAGAAGTTGACGTTGTTGCTGTAGATGCGGTTGTTCTCGAGGAACGCGTGGTCCTGCGGCATCCCGGGGTGCCCGCCGACGAACGAGTCGGTGACGTAGCCGGCGCCGTTGTGGTGCACGAGGTTGTCGTGGAACCAGACCGAGTTGCCGGCCGTCCCCGAGAAGCCCAACGCGTTGTGGTGCGTGTCGCACCCGAAGATCTCGACGGCGTAGCGCTCGATGGGACCGGTGGCCGGGTAGGACTCTTGGTTGACGTCCGCCGACGAGCCCGGATAGACGCCCGAGTCACCGTTGTGATGCGTCTCACAGTTAGAGATGACGCCACGGTCGGATGTGAAGGTCAAGATCCCGTACAGGTCGTTGAAGTTCGCCTCGACCCGGTCCAGCAGGTAACCGCTGGTCTCGTGCACGTAGATGGCGTTCTCGCGGAACAGCTCGAACGCCATGTTCACCAGCACAAAACCGTCGGCGCGGTCTGCCTTGATGCCGTTGTGCTTACGCCAGTCGCCGTCCTCGTCAAAGCCGCCGGTGACCAATGTGTCTTGCGGGGTGACGCCGGTGCCTTCAATCTGGAGGTCACACAGCTGGTTGTCGCACGCGATGTCGGTATCGAGGATCGACTCAGTGTCGCCGGCGATGGTGATCAGGTTGATGACCTCGCCACAGCTGACGATGAGCGAGTACTCCACGATGCCGCCGGTGTAGTCCGCTGCGCACGGGGCATCGACCGACGGCTCCTCGCGGTACTCGCCCGGCAGCACGTAGATGTTGGTGCCTTGCACCGTCACGGCGTCCACCGCAGCCTGCACGTGCTCGAACTCGCACTCCGCAAGTCGTGCCTCGTTGAAGCCGCGCAGCTGCGCGTCGCCGATCCGCGCGATCCGTGCGTCACTGTCGTTCTTGCAGACGACCAACCGTGGGGTCGACTCGCTGAACTCGCGATACTCGGGCGTCGAGCCGGTCGCGTAGTCCGGGAACTGTGACTCGCGCTCTTCGTGCGCGATCGCGATCCCTGGGAGCGCAAGCACCAGCATCAGCGCGACGAGCAGCACAGAACGAATTCTAATCGACAAGTCAAGCTCCCTCAGATCTGCACATGATGGGCCAATCGTTCGCGTAGCGCACGGCCCCGTCCGTTCAGACGCGGCACCCGTGCGAGCAGCGCCCGCCCCTGTGCGGGCGGCCGGTAGCGTCCCGTCGACGCCGAACGGGAGCCACAGATGCCAGCGCTTCACACCTCCGCTGATGTCACATCCGAGTCCGCCGCCACACGGCGCGCCCATCACGAGGCGCTCGCCCGGGACCTACGCGCCCAGCTCGACCGCGTGGCGCTCGGTGGCGGTGCGCGTTCGCGTCAGCGCCACCTCAACCGCGGCAAGCTGCTCCCCCGCGAGCGTGTGGACGCCCTGCTGGACGAGGGCACCCCGTTCATCGAGCTGTCGCCGCTCGCGATGCACGGGATGGAAGACGGCGCTGCCCCCGGCGCCGGCATCATCACGGGGCTCGGCCGCGTGATGGGTCGCACCGTCGTGATCGTCGCCAACGATGCCACCGTCAAAGGCGGTACGTACTTCCCGATGACCGTCAAGAAGCACCTGAGAGCGCAAGAGGTTGCGCTGACCAACCACCTGCCGTGCGTGTACCTCGTGGACTCTGGTGGAGCGTTCCTGCCGCGGCAGGACGAGGTGTTCCCTGACAAGGAGCACTTCGGCCGCATCTTTCGCAACCAGGCGCAGATGTCTGG
>JBLFZR010000142.1:0-3759 GCA_047610595.1 Nitriliruptoraceae bacterium
CGAGCAGGCCCACGATCAAGCCAGCAGCTCGGCCGACCTCGTTGGTCTGACACGGTTGCGCCAGCAGCTCGGCGAGGCGGTCGCCGCCGTGCTCGACGGTGTGGACCATGACGTCGCCGACCTGCCGTAGCGATGGCGTGCCTCCGACGCTGGGATAGTGCAGCGCCAGCAGCGGGGCCTGGCGGTCGAGCACCATCCGATGCAGCGCTGCGAGGAAGCGCAGGGCCATCGCGTCGCCGCGTCCGGGCCGTACGTCGCGCAGCAGCAGCTCGGCGCAGGGGCCGTCCTCGAGCACGTCGGCAGCGGCACGAGAGAGCAGGAACGCCGAGAGCGGTGAGCCCATCGCGGCACACGACATCGACTGTCGCGTGAGCTGCCAGACGACCGTGCTACGCGGGTCGGATGGCTGGGCGTGCGCGCGCAGCATGTCGTCATCGCCGCCAGGACCGGTCCCGCCCGTGGAACCGGTGGCAGCGCCGAACGCCACCTTAGATACCGGCGTGCGAGAGAGCGAGGCGCACCAGCTTGTCATGGCCGCCGCCCATCTCGGACGCGACGCTCGGGCTTAGCGCTTCGGCTGGCGTGACCCATGACAGGTCGAGCGCGTCCTGCTGCGCGGCTGCCTCGCCGGTGACCGGCACGAGGTACGCCAGCGACACCGCGTGCTGGCGCGGGTCGTGATAGCCGGTGCGCGAGGCGTCTGGGAAGTACTCCGCGACGGTGAAGGGCACGGGAGAGGCAGGCAGGATCGGGTCGCAGTCGGGGCCGAGGTCCTTTGTCACATGTCGCCACAGGGCGTCTCGGATCGTCTCACCGAACTGCACGCGTCCGCTGACGATGGCGCGGCTGATGGTCCCGTCAGGCATCGCGCGCAGCAGCAGCCCGACCTTGCGTACGTGCCCGAGGTGATCGAGCATCACGGGGACCGCGTCCACGTAGACGATCGGAACTCGGTCGCGTACCTCGGACAGGTCAGCAGCCGGCAACCAGCCCGACGCGGTCTCTAGGACGTCCTCGTGCATGCGTCACTCCAGGTGTTGTCAGCTCAGCCCGGCAGGGCGTGCGCCATCGGTCTGGAGTGTTGCACACCCCGGACCGATGAGCGTCGGTGTCTGCCAGACGCGCCGATTCAGAGCCGGCGGTACGCCCGGATGGCCAGAGGTGCCGCGACCGCCACCAGCCCGAGGGACCACGCCAGCGAGATCAGCGGGTCGCCGGCCTGTGCGCCGGGGGTCACAAGTCCGCGCACAGAGTCCACGACATGCGTGAGCGGCTGGTTGTTGGCGAAGGCCGCCAGCCAGCTCGGCATGGACTCGGTCGGGACGAACGCGGACGAGGCGAACGTCAGCGGGAACAGCAGCGGGAACATCACGGCCTGCGTGGTCTCGGCGTCCGCGGTGCGAAGCCCGATAAGCGCGGCGACCCACGACACGCCGAACGACCATGCCAGCACGACGACGATCGAGAGCAACGCGCCGGTGAACGTGACCTCGGGGCGGAAGTCGACCAGAATCCCCACGACGACCATCAGCAGCAGCACGAACATGTTGCGTACGAGGTCTGACAGGGTCCGACCCAGCAGCAGCGCGCCGCGCGACATCGGCAGTGTGCGGAGCCGGTCAACCAGACCGGAGCTTGCGTCCTCGGCCAGCCCGATGCCGGTCTGGATCGCACCGAACGTCACCGTCTGGGCGAAGATGCCAGGCATAAGGAAGTCGACGTAGCTGCCGCCGGTCTCGATGGCGCCACCGAACACATAACGAAACAGCAGCACGAAGATGATCGGCTGGACGCTGGAAAACACGATAAGCGTCGGCATCCGGCGGAGCACCGTGAGGTTGCGACCGACGATGACAAACGCGTCGCGTACAGCTCGCTGCAGCGGGTGCAGCTGCAGTGGGGTGAGGTCGGCGCGGACGAGCGTCTTGCTCGGTGTCGCTGCGTCGGGTGTGATCGTGGCGGTCATGCTGCCACCTCCGTGGTCGAGTCAGTCAGCTGCAAGAACACGTCGTCCAACGTGGGACGTCGCACGTCCACGGAGATCGCGGGGCCACCGGCCCGGTCGGCGGCGGCGGTGACGCCGGCCAGCACCGCTGCGATGGAGGCCGCGTGGACCTCGACGCGCAGGCCGTGTGCCTCGGCTTTGGCGTCGTCGCCGAGGGTCTCGCTGACGGTCGCAGCGACTGTCGTTGCGACGTCGTGTGAGGCGTAGCTTAGGACCAGCGTTTCGGCGCCAGCCTGGGCCTTGAGCTGATCACCGGTGCCCTCGGCGATGACGCGGCCGTTGTCGATGACCATGATGTTGTCGGCGAGGCGGTCTGCCTCCTCGAGGTACTGCGTGGTGAGCAGCAGCGTGGTGCCGTCGCCGACGAGCTCCTCGATGACCTCCCATAGGTCGTTGCGCGAACGGGGGTCGAGCCCGGTCGTGGGCTCGTCGAGGAACAGAACCTTGGGTCGAGTGACAAGTGCGGCGGACAGGTCTAGGCGCCGACGCATGCCACCGGAGTAGGTCCGAAGCGGCCGGTCACCCGCGTCTGTCAGGCCGAACCGGTCGAGCAGCTCGACGGCTCGCAGCTGCGCGTTGGCCTTGGTCAGCTGGTTCAAGCGCGAGATCATCACGAGGTTCTCGCGGCCGGTCAAGCGCTCGTCGACGGCGGCGTACTGGCCGGCCATCCCGATGATGTGGCGGACCCGTTCGGGCTCGGCCATGACGTCGATCCCGAGCACTGTTGCGGTGCCCTCATCGGGGCGCAGCTGCGTGGTGAGCGCTCGAACGCTGGTGGTCTTGCCGGCACCGTTGGGGCCGAGCATCCCGAGCACCTTGCCGGCAGGCACGGTGATGTCGACGCCGTCGAGCGCCAGAGTGTCGCCGAAGGAGTGGCGTAGGCCACGGGCGACGATCGCGTCGGTCACTTCTAGGTCCTTCTTCGTGGTGGGCGCTCGCACGGTAGCACGAACTCGTTGAGTTACTCAACCATCGCCACTCGCTACTATCGCAGGATGCAACCACTCTCGCCCGACGGCTCGCCCGTGCACACCTACTCCAGGCTCGGACCTGTTTCGCCGCAGGCGCTTACGGCTGCGGGGGTCACGGCTGACGTTGTCGACCTCGCGGACGCGTTCCTCGAGCTGATGCATCGGATGCGCGACCACCTGCACGCCGTCGCTGAGCTGCACGGGCTGACTCCTCCGATGGTGCTGACGCTTCGGTTGCTGCACACGCCGCGCGCCCAGCGAGAGATCGCAGCCCATATCGGGTGTGACCCCTCCTACGTGACAGGGATCGTTGATCGCCTCGAGGAGATCGGCGCGGTTGAGCGCACGGCCGACCCGACAGATCGGCGCGTCAAGCGCATCGTGCTCACGGAGCTGGGCGATGAGCTGCGCCGGGACGTTGTTATCGGGCTGCTGCAGGGTGTGCCGATCGCAGCGGGGCTGGACGCGACGGCTCGGCAGGAGCTGCTGCAGCTGCTTGGCCGCACGCTTGTGCCGAACGTGGAGCTGAACCGGACCACGACGCCGTGACCGGCCTCACTGTTGCGCTTCGGGCAGGCTGGTCGTTGCGGCTGGCAGTGGACGAGGATGCCGACGCGCTCCGGCAGCTCATTGAGACCGTGTTTGGCGAGTACTCGGGCTGTGTGCTCGAGCCAGACGGGCTTGATGCGGACCTTGCGTCGTGGTGCTCCTACCTCGCCGGGCTCGGCGGGACCGGCTGGGTTGTGACCGATGCGGACGACGTTGTGATGGCCTGTGTCGGCG
>JBLFZR010000143.1:0-3758 GCA_047610595.1 Nitriliruptoraceae bacterium
GGTGCTCGGCGACGGCGACAAGATCGGCCTCGCCACCATCGGCGCAGCTGGCGGCTGCCTGGCACAACCAGCACCGCAGGATCTGGCCATCGAGTTCGACTGATATCGAACCTGGCATCAAGCCTGGTATCAAGCCTGGCATCAAGCCTGATATCAAGCCTGGTGGATGCCGATGCTGTCCCGCCAGGTCACAGCGCGCGACGTCATCTGGCCGTGGGCAGCCGGTAACCCGCCTCGGCCAGCAACCGAGCCGCCCGATCGTGCAGCACCTCACGCAGCCCAGCCGGGTTCAACGCGAGGTGCGCCATGCCCCGCACCTGATGGGCGTACGGGTGCGCGATCGACGGAAAGTCGCTGCCGAAAAGCACCTTCTCGCCCAGCCGCGCCCGGAGCTGCTGATAGTCCATCTGCATGCCCATCGCGACCGTTGGTGGCGGCTCGGTCAGCGTGCTGGACGGATCAGTCCACACGTCGTCGAGGGACTGGATCGCATCCCAGTGTCCACCGTCGGGATCGGGGAGCCCCAGGTGCGCGATGCACAGCCGCAGCGCCGGGTGCCTCGCGCGGACGGCGTAGATCTGGTCCGGTCCGCTGGTGGCAGCGCCACCGTCCACGCCGTACACCTTCGAGGTGTGGGCGACCACCAGCGTCCGAGCGTCCGACAGCAGCCGCCACGCGCCGTCCAGCCGCGGGTCATCCAGCCGAAAGCCCGACAGCTGGTCGTGGATCTTGCACACGACACCGCCGCGTGCGAGGGCATCGGCGGCCGCCTGCGTCACCCCGTCCTCGGGGTACAGCGTGAATGTCGGGATGACCTGCGGGTGCGCGTCGGCGAGATCAAGCGTGTGGTCGTTGAGCCAGGCGAGCATCCCCGGCTGGTGTGCGTACGCGAGTGCCGTGTGGGCCACCACCCCCAGCTCGCGTAGCTGACCCAGACGGGTGTCGGCGTCACCGGTGTACGCGACGGGCCAGGGCGGGTCGACCAGCGCGTCGAAGTAGCGCCAAACGGCCTGCTGCAGCCGGTCAGGCATGAAGTGGACGTGGATATCCACGATGCCAGGCACCCCGGCCCGGGCGAGGAACTGCGGCACCTGCGCGTCGGACATCGGGTAGTCGGACAGCCCGACGACGAGCCCCTCGGGGAACGGCTGCATAGCTCCTCCAGCGTGGGGTCGGATGCGACGGCCGTCGCACGCTACGGCGTCGGACCGGGTCTACGCTCGGTGGGAAGCTCACGCACCGCAGCAGAGCCTTGGGAGGCCGCCACCATGAGCGACGCGCATATCGAGACCGCCGACGCCATCTGGGCACGGATGCCGTCGCACCTGGCGACCGGTGACGCCTACGAGGCATCACTTCGCGGCCGCACCACCCGGTTGGTGCTTGGTGGCGAGCGCATCAAAGAGCCGGCTGATCATCCCATGATCCAGCCGTCGATCAACGCGATGCGCCGCACATACGAGCTGGCCGAGGAGAACCCCGAGCTCGCGACGGTGATCTCCCCGCTGACGGGCGAGCGCATCAACCGGTTCCTGCACGTGCCTGTCAACCCCGAGGAGCTGCGCACGAAGCACCGCATGCAGCGCACCCTCGGCCAGCAGACCGGCACCTGCTTCCAGCGCTGCGTCGGCTTGGACGCCGTGTCCACGCTGCACTCGACGACCTTCGACGTCGACATCGAGCACGACACGCCGTATCACGGCCGGTTCCTCGCCTTCCTCGAGCAGCTGCAGCGCCGCAACCTCGTGCTCGCAGGCGGCATGACGGATGTGAAGGGCGACCGCTCCAAGCGCCCGTCCGAGCAGGCGAACCCGGATCTGTTTGTCCACGTCTCGCGGCGCACCGAACACGGCGTGTTCCTGCGCGGCGCCAAGGCACATATGACCGGCGGCTGGAACAGCCACTGGATGGTCGTGCTGCCCACGATGGCTCTGACCGAGGACGACCGCGACAACGCCATCGTCGCAGCGATCCCCATCGACGCGCCCAACATCACGTACGTGTACGGACGACAGACCTCTGACCTGCGTTCGATGGAGCCGGGCAGCTTTGATAACGGCAACGTTCGTTTTGGGGGCCAAGAGGTGCTGGTCCACCTCGACGACGTGTTCGTGCCGTACGAGCACGTGTTCCTCGACGGCGAGGTGGACTACGCCCGCACGTTGGTCCAGCGGTTCACCCGCTACCACCGCAGCTCGTACATGTGTAAGACAGGGTTGGGCGATGTGCTCGTGGGCGCCGCCGCCGAGATCGCTGACATGAACGGTGTCCCGGGTGCGTCGCATATCAAGGACAAGCTCGTCGAGATGACGCACCTCAACGAGACCATCTGGTCCTCGGGCATCGCGTCAGCGACCGAGGCCGAGATCTTGCCGTCGGGCGCCGCGATCAACGACGCGATGCTCAGCAACGTCGCCAAGCACAACGTGACACGCTTCCCGTACGAGATCGCCCGCCTCGCGCAGGACATCGCGGGTGGCCTGATGGTGACGATGCCGGGCGAGGCAGACTTTCGCAGCGAGGAGGTCGGCGAGCTGCTCGAGCAGGTGCTCGCCGGCCGTGCAGAGATCCCGACAGAGGACCGCATGCGCATCTTGCGTCTGATCGAGAACATGACGATCGGACGCAACGCCGTCGGCTACCTCACCGAGTCGCTGCACGGCGCTGGCAGCCCCCAGGCCCAGCGCGTCGAGATCGCCCGCGCGATGGACACCCCCACCAAGCGCGCCTTCGCGCGGCACCTTGCCGGCATCCCCGACACGCCGGTCAGCGACGCCTGACCCCAGCTGACCCCCGCTGATATCAGACGCAGAACGGTGCGCAGCGCGCCGCGTTGGCCTAGGCGTCGAGCTTGGCAAGACGAGACTCGGCGGTCTCGAGGGCTTCGGCGAGCTGCTCCCACGTGGCGCTGAGCTGGCTGGCCTGCTCTTTGGCCTTGCTGTGACGATCAACCAGCGTGGTGGCCTTGGCGACATCGTCGTACACGCCCGGCTCTCCGAGCTGACGGGCGAGGTCCACCACCAGCGACTCTGCGGTCCCGACAGCCTTCTCGATCGGACCGAGCGCCTTCTTGAGGTCCTTGATGTTCTTGGTGAGGTTCGTACGGGCAGACACGGACTCGCGCTGCTTGGCGGCGGCGCGGCGGGCGTCTGCCTTGTTCTCGGGCGAGCCCGCAGCCTTCGGCTTGGCCGGACCTGCACCGCGACCGGTACCGATGGACGCGTTGGGGTCGGTGCGACGGGTCGTGATCCAGTCCATCGGGTGCTCGTCCATGCCGCCCTCACGCAGCACGGCTCGTCCGTCAACGACCTCCATCACGTGTGTGGCGACCGAGTCGATCAGGTGGCGATCGTGACTGACCAGCAACACCGTGCCGGGCCACTGCGCGATCGCGTCCTCGAGGACGTCGGCGGACGCCATATCAAGGTGGTTGGTGGGCTCATCAAGCATCAGCAGGTTGATAGGGGACACCAGCAGCTTCGCCAGCGCGAGGCGGGTCTGCTCGCCACCGCTGCACACGCTGACCAAACGCTCGGCTGCTTCGCCGGGGAAGCCGAAGTTTCCTAGCAGCGAGCGGGCGTTGATGTTGCGGTGGGCGTCGGTGAGTGCCAGCGAGAACTCGGCAGCGACCGTCCGCTCACCACCAAGCCCGTACTCGGCGGCTGCGTCCATCTGGTGCTGCGAGAAGATCTCGTACTGGACGTTGTGGCCGAGGCCGATCGTGCCACTGTCGGGCTTCAGCTCGCCGGTGATCATCT
>JBLFZR010000144.1:0-3758 GCA_047610595.1 Nitriliruptoraceae bacterium
GTATCCGGTTCTGCCGAGGCGCTGGAGCAGAGCTTGCTCAAGCTCGAGCTCGAGGGCACGCAGATCAAGGTTGTGGGCAAGGGTGTCGGTGCGGTCAACAAGTCCGACGTGCTGCTGGCCGAGACGTCCAAGGCGATCGTCATCGCCTTCAACGTTCGTCCGGACGCCAACGCGCGCACCGAGATCGATCGCTCCGGCGTCGACCTGCGGATCTACAAGATCATCTACGAGGCGCTTGAGGACATCGAGCGCGCCGTTCTTGGTCTGCTGGGTCCGGAGTTCAAGGAGCAGGTCATCGGTGAGGCCGAGGTCCGCGAGACCTTCAAGGTCCCGAAGGCCGGCACCATCGCTGGTGTGATCATCCGCAAGGGCATCGTCAAGCGCGACGCTGGCGTCCGCGTCATCCGTGACGGCGTTGTCGTCACGGAAGACACGACGATGATCTCGCTGCGCCGCTTCAAGGACGATGTCAACGAGGTCCGCGAGGGCTTCGAGTGCGGCATCGGCCTCAAGAACTACAACGACATCAAGGAAGGCGACATCTTCGAGGTCTTCGAGACCGTCGAGGTTGAGCGCACCGTCTGAGTCGCTGACACGTCACACGGCAGAGGTCGCGCTTCGGCGCGACCTTCGCTGTGTGACGGCGCGAACGCGGGCCGCACACATCGGCCGGTGTGGACCCAGTGAACGCGCGAGCAGCGCGCGCGTCTAGAGTGGTGATCTTGACCACCGCGAGCAACGGAGCGATCATGCTGGGCCACGACGACGAGCCGCACGATGGTTCGGCAACCGCTCGACTGAACTGGCTACGTGCCAGCGTGCTTGGGGCCAACGACGGCATCGTGTCGACAGCGGGGCTCGTGGTCGGCGTGGCCGGTGCCACCGCCGACGTTGCAACGTTGCTCGTAGCTGGCGTGGCCGGGCTGGTCGCCGGGTCGCTGTCGATGGCGGGTGGCGAGTACGTCAGTGTGTCGACGCAGCGCGACTCTGAGCGGGCGCTGTTGGAGCAGGAACGTCTCGAGCTCGTCGAGATGCCCGAGGTGGAGCTTGAGGAGCTGGTTCAGATCTACGAGGGCAAAGGGCTCCCGCGCCCGCTGGCCGAGCAGGTTGGGCAGCAGCTGACAGCTCACGATGCCTTGGCCGCGCACGCGGAGGCCGAGCTGGGTATCGATCCGGATGCGCTGGTCTCGCCGATGGCTGCGGCGTTGGCGTCCTTGGTGTCGTTCGCGCTCGGCGCGTTGCTGCCGTTGCTGGCCATCGTGCTACCTCCAGCGTCAGCACGAGTCCCGGTCACAGTGGCGGCTGTGACCGCAGCTCTGATCGGAACCGGGTGGGGCGCAGCTCGGGTGGGCCAGGCACCAGCGCGTCCCAGCATCGTGCGTAACGTCGCTGTGGGGCTGCTGGCGATGGGACTCACGTTCGTCGTCGGCAGCATCGTCGGCGCGGCCCGCGGCGCTTGACGGTGGGTTTTTTTGCGCCAGACGCGGGGTAGGAGCATGGCGATGGGCGAGCGTGATGACACGCCAGCGTTGCATCTCGGTGGTGCCCTGGTCGAGCTGCATCTGCCCGGTGTGTCATCGCTCAAGGAGAAGCGAAGCCTGGTGAAGCCGCTGATCGCAGCCCTTGTCAACGAGCTCGGCGGAAGCGTCGCTGAGGTGGGCTGGCAGGACCGATGGCAGCGCGCGGCGCTCGGCATCGCGCTGGCTGCCTCCTCTGCGAGTCAGCTCGATCGCGCGCTGGAGCGGCTGATCACCTTGTGCGAGCGCGACCCGCGGGTGCGGGTCACCAAGCTCGTGGACACGATCGACGTCGTCCGCAGCGACGACGCCTGACCACATCGGGCGCTCGAGCGACCGCCGGGCAGAACGTCAGGGAAACGTTGGGTGGACGCTCAGTTGGCGTGGTGGCGTTACCGTTGTCCCCCCACACGGCAGGAGCGTCCATGCGTCGTCGCAACCCTCGAATCGACCACACAGTGGCCGAAGCCCTCTCGGACCTCATCGCACGGGACTTCAACGACCCGCGGCTGACAATGGTCTCTATCACCGAGGCGCAGGTCAGCCAGGACTCCAAGGAAGCGATCATCTTCTGGACGGTGCCAGACCGCGAGGTGCTGTCGCCAGACGGCCGCGGGCGGGTGCGCAAGGAAGACCTGCCCACGCCGTACGAGGCTGCAGCCGCGCTTGAGGCGGCGCGCCCACGGCTGCAAAAGCTGCTGGCCAGCAAGGTTTCGCTGCGCAACACGCCGGTCCTGCGGTTCGAGATGGACCCGGTGCGCCAGACGGCAGACCGGGTGGAGGAGCTGCTGCGCGACATGCGTCAGCAGGGCGGCTGATGGCGAAGCGTCGCGGGAAGAACGACAGCGGTCGCACCGGTGTCTTGGTTGTTGATAAGCCGGCCGGCATGACGTCGCATGATGTCGTGGCCAAGGTGCGTCGCGCGGTCGGATCACGGCGTGTCGGTCACACCGGAACTCTCGACCCAGACGCCACCGGCGTGCTGATCTGCTGCGTGGGACAGGCAACGCGGCTGGTGCAGTTCCTGCAGAACTCGCCTAAGACGTACCACGCCGAGATGGTGCTGGGTCTTGCGACATCGTCCCAGGACGCGGCCGGTGAACCCACGTTCGAGGCGGACGCGTCGCACATCGACGAGGGTGATCTGTGCACCGCGATGTCGAAGCTGAGCGGCGAGATCCTGCAGCTACCGCCGATGGTGTCAGCGATCAAGATCGACGGAGAGCGACTGCACGAGAAGGCGCGTCGCGGTGAGGTGGTCGATCGCGAGCTTCGCGCCGTCACGATCTACGACCTTGTTTTAGAAGATTTCACCGCGGGGCCACGTGCCACCGCGTCGTTCCTTGTCACCTGCTCACCGGGCACCTATGTGCGGACGCTCGCACACGACATGGGGGAGGCGCTGGGGGTCGGTGGATCGTTGACCTCGCTGCGGCGGCTGGCCAACGGTGGCTACACCACCGACGAGTCGGTGCCGCTGGCAGACGTGATGCAGGCTGGTGAAGATGGCACGATCGACGATCTGATGCTGACGTGCCGAGCGGCGCTGCGTGGCTTCCCGCAGGTCGAGGTGGACGACGAGACCGTCCGCGGTCTGGTGCACGGGGGCCGACTGCCCGCACAGGGCATCGAAGGCGCGTACGGCGTGGTGCATGGCAACCGTCTTGTCGGTGTCTACGCCGACGAGGATGGCGCCGGAAAGGCGCATGTCGTCCTGCTCCAGCCGGCCGACCTGATCTGATCGCGGCTGGGCCTGATCGCGGCTGGGCCTGATCGCTGGTCGGAGCGTGGCGCGTAGCATCGCTGGCCCCCCGTTCCCGCCGCGTCGGAGCCACCCGTGACCTCGCTGAGCAACGTCGTGCGACAGCTGGACGAAGTCCCGGTCGAGCCGTCCGTCGTGACCATCGGAGTGTTCGACGGGGTGCATCGTGGGCACCAGGTGATCATCGGGCGCGCAGTGCGCGAAGCCCAAGAGCGAGGGGTGCGCAGCGTCGCGGTGACGTTTGATCCGCACCCGACGGCCGTGGTGCGCCCCGACATGGCGCCGCCGCTGCTGCAGCGGCTTGATGATCGTGTCACCACGCTCGCGCTCGCCGGTGTCGACCTCGTGCTGGTCCTGCCCTTCACCCAGGAGCTGGCCCAGCTCGATCCCACCGAGTTCGTCAAGCGGGTGATCGCTGGCCGGCTCGCGGCGGTCAAGGTGATCGTGGGGACCAACTTCCGCTTCGGGCACAAGGCCGC
>JBLFZR010000145.1:0-3714 GCA_047610595.1 Nitriliruptoraceae bacterium
TCGGCGGCGTGATCTTGCGCATCGCGGGTCGCGAGGAAAGCCCTGCGGGGTTCCTCGTGCTGCAGCACTGGACCGAGAACCTGCTGCTCGGGCAGATCGTGCTCGGCATCGTGCTGCTTCTCGGAGGCAGGCGCGTGATCGGCGAGCTGGCGTTCCTGCACTACCTGTACGGGTCGCTGTTCCCGTTCATCGCGGTCGTCGGCGGGCGTATCGCAGCGCTCCGGCGAGAAAGGCATGATTACGTGGGCCTCGCCTGGGGCGCGTTCTTCGCGACCGGGCTGGCCTCACGCGCGATGCTCACCGGGCTCGAGAGCACCGGCAGAACGTTCCTCGACCTGTTCTAACGGTCAAGGAACGTGCCAGGCAACGCTTAGGCGATGCCGAGTGCGGCCTTGGCCCCGTCGACATCGTCGGTGACGACAACGAACTGGTTGTTGGCGGCGATGTAGGCCTGCTCCACGTTGATGCCAGCGTCGGCGAGGGCGCGCGCGGCACGACCCATCGATCCGGGCTCGATGTCCAACGGTGCGACGCAGACGCGGCGTGCGGCGCGCACGTCGAAGCCGGCCTCGTTAAAAGCGGTCAGGGCCTTCTCGTGGTTATCGACCAAGACGTGCACGACACCCTTGCCACCACCGGTGAACGCGCTGAGCGCCTCGATGTTGACGCCGGCATCAGCGGCCGCCTCGCCGAGGCGGGCGAGGACGCCTGGCTGGTCGTCTGGAACGATGACGAGATCGCGACGGGGCATCGGGGACTCCTGCGATGGATCGGTTGCGGGACCAGCGCAGCCTAGTGGTGCGAAGCGTGCGCGGTCTGCCTATCCCGCTCCCCGCACGCTTCAAAGATGACCTCACCCTCAGGCTGTGAGGACGATCTTGCCGAACTGCTCCCCCGAAGCGAGCGCAGCGAAGGCGGTCGGCGCCTCGGTCATCGCGATCTCGCGGTCAACCAGCGGGCGTGCGCCGGTGGCGTCGAGGAACCGCACGAGCCGTACGAGCTCTTCTTTCGTGCCCATGGTCGAACCGATGACCTCGAGCTGGCGGTAGAACACACGCGATAGATCTGCGGACGGGGCGCTGCCGCTGGTCGCGCCCGCGACCACGACGCGACCTCCCGGAACAAGGCTTTTCAAAGAGTGCGACCACGTCGCCTCACCGACGGTCTCAAGCACGACGTCGACGCGGCCCGACAAGCGCTCGTTGCTACCAGCTGTGACATGCGCGCCGAGCGCCGCCGCCTGCTCGAGCTTCGACGCGCTCCGGCTGGTGACGGTCACATGCAGCCCGGCCGCACGGGACAGCACGATCAGAGCTGTAGACACTCCACCGCCCGCGCCTTGGATCAGCACCCGTTCGCCGGGGACGCAGCGACCTCGTGTGAACAACATCCGGTACGCGGTCAGCCATGCGGTCGGCAGGCACGCAGCCTCAGAGAAGCTCAGCGACGCAGGCTTGGGGACCAAGTTGCGCCGCGGCACGGCGACCCGCTCGGCAAAGGTGCCGTCGTACTGCTCGGACAGAATCGAGAAATCTGACGCGAGCGTCTCGTCGCCCTCGGACGAACCGACGACGCCGTGTACTACGACCTCGTTGCCGTCCTCGTCGATGCCGGCCGCGTCGCAGCCCAGCACGATAGGCAGCCGGTCAGGGCTGATGCCCACGCCACGCAGCGTCCACAGATCGTGATGGTTCAGCGATGCGGCCTTCACCTGCACTGTCGTCCAGCCGTCCGGTACGTGCAGCGTGTGCGCGTCGGTCAGGACCAGCCCGGCGAGCGGGTCCTCGGGGGTGGCGGCAGCGGCGGTGACGGCGAACATGGGAGCCTCCAGGGTCGCGAGCCCAGCCTGGCCCCCCGGAGCGGGAGATGGGTGGGACACGGTAGAAGCCGGAGGTTAGGGACCGGCGTCCGTCGACACCGTGCTCGCGCTCGTTGCCGCTGGCACCGCGCCCGCCAGCGCCGCCTCGACCAACGTGGCAGCGCGCTCGGGGCCGAGCCCTCGCGCCCCGTCCGCGAGCCCACGAGCCGCTGCCGCCGCGACAGGGTCTGCCAGCAGGTCGAGAATCGTCGTCGCCAACCGTGCCGGTGTCGCGCGACGGGGCGGCAGCCAACGGCCGGCACCGCTGGTTCTGATTCGTGCGGCAGTCTCGCGCTGATCGCCCGCCAGCGGGATGGCTACCAGCGGGACAGCCCGGATCAGTGCTTTGGCGGTGAAGCCGCCGCCCCCCGGTCCAACCGCGACGTTCGCGAGGTCCAGCAGCGGTCCGTGCGGCGCGCGACCGACAACAGCACCGTCCCATGCGACTAGGTCACTGCGGCCGGTTGTGATGACCACTCGCACGCCGGCGCCCCGCAGCCCGATCAAGGCTGCCTCCCCGAGCGGCGACGGCAGTCCAGTCGCCGTCGAGTCTGTCACGACCACAAGCGGATCATCACCGGGCGGCGGCTGCAGCGGAGGGAGCTCCGGGTCAATCGCCAACGCGCCGACGACGTGCGCCGTCGCCGGCCACGTGGCGCGTAGCGGCTCGAGACCCGGCACGGTCTGCAGCAGCCGTAGGACCGGGTCGCTCGGTGCTCCGAGCCCGATCGCACGACGCGCGCGGTCACGCAGCTCGTGCCCTTGCGCAACCGAACGGGCTTGGGCTCTGCGTATCTGCGCGTCTGATCGTTGACGCATACGTCCAGCGGACGGCGCTCGCCCAAGGCCCACAGGCGGGACCAACGGGTCCGGATCTGTGAGGTGGTGCGGGCACACCTCGACCCACGGCACGCCCAGCAGGTCAGCCACGAACCCACCAACGGAGGTCAGCGTGTCCACCACCAGCAGCTCCGGCCGTAACGGGGCCAGCAGCGCGCGAAGGGGCGGTGCCATCTGGCCGGCGCGGACCCACAACACATGGCCGAAATCGTGGTCGAACGGCGTCGAGCGCAGCAGCGGTAGCTCGAGGAATCGGTGACCCTCCGCGGCAACCTGAGCCGCGTGCTGGGTGCCCGTCGCCACGGTCGTCTCGTGCCCGCGCGCACGCAGCTCCCGTGCGACACCGAGCACCGGAAGTGCGTGTCCCGGGTCAGGACCGGCAACCAGCACGATCCGGCTCATAGCGCGTCCTGTCGTTAGGAGGCGGGAGCGATCTGAACCTCGACTGCAGCGATCACAGGGCCACGCCCAACGGGCCAAGCGACCTTGACGCGATGCCATGCCTGCACCAGCAGCACGCTATCGGCCACCGTGCTCCACCTCGACAAGCAGCGCCCGCCGCCAGCCCTCGATGCGGCCCGCGAGGGCCGGATCTGCGACCCGGATTCGGACCCACGGACCGCGCCCCGCACGCGCGGGGTCCCGGGTCGCAGTGATGGCGCTCAGAGGCAGCCCAAGCTCCGTGGCAACATCGTGCGCGACCCGGTCCCCGGAGGCAGCCGGGTCATAGGTAAGCAGCACACGACAGCCGTCCACCGGATGGAACGTCGTGGCGGTGAACATCCAGGCAGCGCGAAGCAGCGGCAGCTGATCGCCGCACAGCAACAGGGCGTGCTGGTCGGCCTCAAGCACGCCCGACAGCACACCCAGCCCGCTCCGCAACGCCGGGTGCGAGGCCAGCCGCTGCTCTGCCTCGGCGCGTCCGTCGTCGGCTGCGGCACGCCAGCCGGCGAGCATGGCCGCGCGCGACCCGGCGTCCATCTCGGAGGACATCTCGGAGGACATCTCGGAGGACA
>JBLFZR010000146.1:0-3659 GCA_047610595.1 Nitriliruptoraceae bacterium
TCGGGCCGCGTCGGGAGCTCACGACGCCTGGCCGTCGGCCAGCGCCGCAAGCCGCGCGTCGCGCTCGGCGTCCGTCAGCGCCTCGACCAGCGGGGCGAGGTCGCCACCGAGGATCGCATCCAGCGAGTGCAGCGTCAGACCGATGCGATGATCGGTAACCCGCGACTGTGGGATGTTGTACGTCCGGATGCGCTCGGACCGGTCGCCAGTGCCGACCTGCGCGCGCCGGGCGTCAGCCCGATCCTCGTGCGCCGCAGCCCGGGTCGCGTCCAGCAGGCGCGACCGCAAGATGCGCATCGCCTTATCGCGGTTGCGGTGCTGGGACTTCTCGTCCTGGCAGGTCACGACCACGCCGGTCGGGACATGGGTGATGCGGACGGCCGAGTCGGTGGTGTTGACGCTCTGGCCACCGGGCCCGGACGAGCGGAACACATCGATGCGCAGATCCATATCGCGAACCTCGACGTCGACCTCCTCGGCGGCCGGCAGCACCGCCACCGACGCGGTCGAGGTGTGGATACGGCCCTGCGACTCAGTCGCGGGCACCCGCTGCACGCGGTGGACGCCCGACTCGTGCTTGAGGTCGCCGTACACGTTCTCGCCGGCGATCTCGAGCACTGCTTCTTTCACACCGCCGATGTCGGACGTGGTGCGCGACAGCTCTTCGACGCGCCAGCCACGGGTCGACGCGTACCGGCGGTACATCTCTAGCAGCTCGCCTGCGAACAGGCCCGCCTCGTCTCCCCCAGCCGCGGACCGCACCTCGAGCACCACCCCGCGGCCGTCATCGGGGTCGCGTGGCACGAGCAGCCGCCGAAGCCGCTCCCCCAGCCCCTCGACGCGGGCCTCGAGCTCGTCTGCCTCGTCGCGCCACAACCGGCGCTCATCGCCGTCGGACGCCTCAGCGAGCTCTCGCGCACCGGCCAAGTCGACCGTCGCCGCGCGGAGCTTGTCCGCGACGCCCAGCACATCCGAGAGGGCCGAGTGTTCCGTGGCCAAGCTCGCCACCAGCCGGCCGTCAGCAGCGACTACAGGATCTGCCAGCGCTGCTTCGAGCTCCTCGTGGCGCGCCGCGAGGTCATCGAGCCGTGACGCGAGAACGGGGTCCATCACTCAGACCTGGTGGTCTCGCCCGGGATGGGCGCACGCGTGATCGGCTCATCTGAGGTCGCGACCGGCGCGGCAGCGACCGGCGCGATCGCGGCCGGCGGGGTGCCGTCCGCAGCGGTGCGGTTCTCGGCTGGCACCGTGTCCGCGGTGCCAGCCATCACGGACGGCAGCGCAGGCACGCGACCGGCCAGCGCGGCCGCAGGCACAACGGCCTCGAACGAGCGGATGGCGACCTCGATCTGGTCGCGGTCCGGCGGCTTGGTCGTGATCTTCTGGAGCCATAAGCCCGGCGCGACAAGCGCCTTGACCAGTGGGTTGTCGCCACGCGAGGCGCCGAGCCGCAGCCCCTCGTACGCGAGGCCCGCCACCACCGGCAGCAGCACGATGCGCAGCGCGACGTGGTAGCCGATCTTGATCAACAAGCCGCCCGCCGCAGGCGCGGGCACGATGAACCCGGCAACGGTGTAGACCACCAGCGACAGCAGCATCACCATAATCAGGAAGTTGGTGCCGCAGCGGACGTGGACGGTCGAGTACTTGTCGACGTTGTCAGGCGTTAGGACCTCGTCATGCTCCCACGCTGCGATCGTCTTGTGCTCGGCGCCGTGATACTCAAACACCCGGCGGATGTCGCCCATCAGCGAGATCGCGAACAGATAGCCGAGGAAGATCGCGATACGCACGACCGACTCGACGAGGTGGAACAGCGCACCGTCGCCGAGCGTCCCTGGCAGCAGCGCGTCCACACCCTTGGTGGCGGCCGACGGCAGCAGGATGAAGATGCTGATGAACATCACCAACGCGATGACGAGCGCGACCGAGGTGGCCGACGAGCCCAGCTCCTCGCCGCCCTCGTCCTCGTACGCGCGGTCGGCTGCGATGCCGAGCGCCTTGGTGCCGATCGCCAGCGAGTCACCCAGCGTGTACACACCGCGAATCATGGGCTTCGCCAGCCACGGGCGACGCTTGGGGAGGTCGCTGATCTCGTGCGTCTCGACCCAGATGCTGTCGTCAGGCTGTCGCACCGCGACAGCCCACGTGTCGGCACCACGCATCATCACGCCCTCCACGACCGCCTGACCGCCGTAGTAGTGCGGGGCCATCTCGGGGTGTGGGATGTGGCCGACGTCAGGCTCGCTCACAGGGTGCTCCAGCTCGGTAGGTGGCTCAGCGCGGGCGCGGCAGCTGTCGAGCCCGCACGAAAGCTGTCAGGACATGCACAACGGGACGGTCGCAAGGACCGTCCCGTTGAGGAAGATAACGCGCTCGCGCCATCAAACCGGTCTTGACGCGAAGCGTCAGGAACCAGCCTTGGCCATGCGCTTCTTGAAGCGGTCGACGCGGCCACCGGTGTCAACCAGCTTCTGCTTGCCCGTGTAGAACGGGTGGCACTCGTTGCAAAGCTCGAGTGTGGTCGCGGCGACGACGCCACGAGTCTCGATGACGTTGCCGCACGAGCACGTGAACTTCGCGGCGATGTACTCGGGGTGGATGCCCTGCTTCATGTTGCGCTCCTCGTCACCCGGCGTCCGGGTGGCTGATGGATGGAAGCCGGGTAGAACCCCGGCCGGGTCTCGCAGCGCCAGGTGGCGCAGCATCAGTCGAACGCATCGGTTCGCACAATGATGCCGCCGGTGACGGCGGCGAGCCGTGAGCCTACCCCGACAGACAGCCGGCTTGATCCGATGCGGGCGCCGCGCGCCCCGTTCTCCGTACCGTCCAGCAGCGGCGCCCGGTGGCACGCGAGCTCAGCCGTGCTGCGACGCCCCCGGAATGAGTTCAGCATCCAAGACCGTTGCTGTACAAACTGCCCCCCACCCCGACCGCACCGGAGATGACATGGCCGTCCAACACTTCACGAACGCCGACCTCGATGCCGCATGCGACGCTGGGGCATACGTGCTGGTCGATTTCTACGCCGACTGGTGCGGACCGTGCAAGACGATGGCGCCACATTTCGAGGCGGCTGCGACGGGCGAGCTGCGCAAGAAGGTCACGTTCGCCAAGATCGACACAGAGGCGGAGCAGAAGCTGGCGATGGAGGCAGGGATCCGCTCGATCCCGACCACCGTTCTGTTCGCCGGCAACGACGAGCTCGGCCGTGCCAGCGGCGCGATGAGTCGGGCCCAGATCGAGAAGTTTGCAACGGACCTCATCTGGCAGCGTGAGAACATCTAGCGGTCGTCCGAACCCCACAGGGCTCGGACCACCTTCGCGCCGCCAACCAACGCGGATCGACCTTGGCTGGGTTAGGACTGGAGCTTGGCGAGGCTGCGGATGAGGTTGCCGTCACCCATCACCAGCATCGTGGTGATGCAGGTCGTGTCCCAGATCTCGAGCTCGTCCTTGATCTTGCCCATCGGGCCGACCAGCGCGACGTCCTGCACCATCTCGAGCGGAATCGCGGCTGCCGCCTCGTCCTTACGCTTCGCGCGGTACAGATCGTTGACGTCGGCGCAGACATCACCCCAACCCATGCGGACGAACACGTCGGCGTGGAAGTTCGCGTCGGACGCGCCCATCCCTCCGATGTACAGCGCCATCAGGTG
>JBLFZR010000147.1:0-3612 GCA_047610595.1 Nitriliruptoraceae bacterium
GAAGATCCAGCCACCGGCGCTGCCGCGGCTGCGCTGGGCGCCTATCTCCGAGAAGCGGGACAGCTCGAAGCCGATGGTCTGTTCACCGTGCGCCAAGGCGTCGAGATAGGCCGCCCCAGCGTGCTGGAGGTCGACGCCAGCGGCACCGCCGGTGTTCGCGTCGGCGGGGCGGGTGTGCGTCTTCCGGAGGAGCTCGCAATCCCTCCTGTGCGGTCGTAGCGGCCCGATTGGGCGCCCATGCCCATGCCCGAGTCCCAGAGTCGGCGTTCGCCGCCGCGACAGCAGCTCGTTGGAGATGATTGGCCTACGACGCTGCGATGCATAGCGCGTCGCTTTGACGACGTCGGGCTACGTGTGTCAGGCGCTCAGTGTGGCGAGCGCGACAGGCGCAGACGTGGGCTGCTGGCTGCCGCCAGCAGGCTCGATGGTGATACCGATGGCGACGATGTTGGACATGTCACCCTCCATCAGCTGGTCGCCTGTGCCGTCGCTATGGACGTCGAGGAAGCCCGCGGCGATCGCCTCGCCCTCGGTGGTGATCAACCACAGCTGGTAGGCCATCCCCGTCGGCGCGACAGCCACGCCGTCGACCAGCAGCACCCCGGTGCCGCCGGACGGCGATGCGACGACGTGCAGCGCACCGTCTCCGAACCCAACGTTGAGCACGAGCGCATCCTGTGCGCTTAACACCGTGGCCACGACAGCGCGATCTTCGAGCTCAGCGACCTCCGAGCGCAAGCCCGCGGTGACGACCGAGAGGCCAACGACTGCAACAGCCAGCACAGCCGCAGCGACCGAAGCGAAGCGCGGCGAGGGCCGACGGGTCATGGCCCGGGACGGACCAACCTGCCGGACGGTGTCGATCTCGGCCATGACGGACGCCTTGAGGGCGGCGGGTACGGCCGCCTCCTCGACGGCCGCCATCAGCGCAGTGGTGTCGAGGAACTCAGCGACCTCAATCATGCACGGGGGGCACTGATTGAGGTGCACCTCGAACCGAGCGCGCTCGAGGTCATCGATCGCGTCGAGGGCGTACGGGCCCGCCAGGGCGTGCGCGTTGTTTTCCATGGGTGTCATAGTGATACTCCCATCGCATCGCGAAGACGGATTAATCCGTCGCGCATGCGAGTCTTGACGGTGCCGAGCGGTGTTTCAAGCATCTCGGCGACCTCGCGGTAGGTGTGTCCCCCGTAGTAGGCGAGGTCGATGACCTCGCGTTGCAGATCGGTCAATCCATCCAACGCGTCACGGACACGGGTGTGTTCGTCACGGACCTCGACCGCTTCGGCAACCTCGTCGAACGCGCGAACGCGATCACGGTTGCCGACACGCTCGTCACGGTCACGGGAGGCTTGCGTGCTCCGCACACAGTCCACCGCCCGTCGGTGAGCGATCGTCATGATCCAGGTCATGGAGCTGCCGCGATCCGGATCGAAACGCTTCGCGTTCCGCCAGATCTCGGTCAGCACCTCCTGGGCGACCTCCTCGCTTCGCGCCGGATCGCGTACAACGCGTCGTACGACACCCATCACCTTGCCGGCGACGTGGTCGAACAGTGCGGCATACGCGTCCTGGTCACCCTTTGCAACGCGCAGCAGCAGCTCGTCCGGAGACCGATGGTCTCCGACGTCTGGTACTGGACGAAGTCTGGGGGCGTTCACGTGTGGCCTCGAGGGGGTCGGTAGGCGTCGCTCCGCACGATGCCTGTGGCACGTTCGGCGCGGGGTGATGCCCGGATGGGTTGCGATGGTGCACACGCTGCACGCAGCTCGACCCGTGGACGAGGCGTACGGACCGTACTTACGCGGTGCGAGGTGGCGCTGCGAACGGTGCGACGGTCTGAGGCGTGACCTTGCCCAGACCATCGACGGGCAGTGTGCCAACCACAACCAGCCGTGTCGGACGATGGGCATCTGGCAGCATGCTGCGTGTCGCAGCGCGCACCCCGGCGAGCGTCGGTGGGGATCCCGCATCGCGGGGGACGACGACGGCGACGACTGCGGTGCCCCAGCGTGCGTCCGGCAGCCCGACCACCGCGCATGCAGCCACGTCAGGCAGCGACGCCACCGCGGCACGCACGGGAGCAAGCGGCACGTTCTCACCACCGCTGATCACGACGTCGTCCGCCCGACCCAGCACCCGGACGGTGCCGTCGGCCGCCACCTCGCCGAGGTCGCCGGTCGTCAGCCAGCCGTCCACGGCGAGGGGTGTCATCTCGCCGTTTCGTTGACGCAGGCCGGCCGCGATCACCGGCCCACGGATCGCAAGCCGTCCGCTGGGCTGCACACGCACCTGCACGTTGTGCAGCGGTCGCCCGTCGTACACGCAGCCGCCGCAGCTCTCAGAGCTGCCGTACGACGTGACGACATGCACCGCGGCAGCGCGGGCGCGGGCGAGCAGCGCAGGTGAGGCAGCAGCGCCGCCGAGCAACACGCCGACGTGCCGTGCGAGGTCGACGTTCGCGTCGAGCAGCCGTTGCAGCTGCAACGGGACCAACGAGATCCATGAGGGCTCAGCAGCGTCCACGATTCCTGGGGTGTCGCGGTCGTGCAGGCGCGGCTCGCGGCCGGCGGCGCGCGACCGCAGCAGCACTCCGATACCGGCGACGTGGTGCAGCGGCAGCACGCCGAGCCATGCGACCCCATCCGCGGCGCCAAGGCGGGTCCGGCTGGCAGCGACAGAGGAGTGCAGCGTGGACCACGGCAGCACGACGCCTTTTGGGGCGCCGGTCGAGCCGGACGTCGCCACGACCAGAGCGGTGCCATCGGCGATCCCGGGGGCGTCCGGTCGCGACGCGGCGCCGTCTACGTCGATCGTTGCGTCGGGCGCGAACGATTCCAACATCCGGTCCGCGAGTGCGGGCGCGATGTTGGGATCCAGCACAAGCGCTGCATCGCCGTCGGCCCAGGTTCGATCCAGCGCATCAAGCAGTCCGTCGGCCAGCGACAATCGCAGCGCCACGAGGCGAGCCATAGTGCACCTTGCGTGGGGAGCGGTGGCGGACGTAACGGCGTACACGAGCTGCACCGTAGGGCGCACAACGGTGCATCCGCAGGCCGCGCCGGCCACGCACCATAGGGGGTACGAGGTGGGGCACGTACGGTGCGCTTCTCGTCCTTACGCGCGCCGGCCGGCGACGCGAGCGACGCGCCAGCGGCAGGAGGCTTTGATGCACGTGTTGGTCGAGGGCGCGCGCCCTCGGACGTTGCCAGCCGCCGTCGCCCCGGTGTTGGTTGGCACCGCGCTGGCTGCCTCCCCGCACGCGCTGCGTGCAGGTCTGGCGCTGCTGACGGCGCTGGCGTTGCAGGTCGCCGTGAACTATGCGAACGATTACTTCGACGGCGTCGGTGGCATCGACACCGAGGAGCGGACCGGTCCGCGACGCATGGTCGCGAGCGGCCTGGTCGAACCGTCGAAGATGAAGCACGCGATCGGCGGTGCGCTGCTGGTCGCAGCGGTCAGCGGTGCGGTGCTTGCCGCGATGGCGGGCTGGCAGCTTCTGCTGGTGGGCGCCGTCGCGATGCTGGCGGCGCTGGGCTACAGCGGTGGCTCGAAGCCGTACGCGTCGATGGGGCTGGGCGAGCTGTTCGTTTTCGTGTTCTTCGGTCTGGT
>JBLFZR010000148.1:0-3611 GCA_047610595.1 Nitriliruptoraceae bacterium
TCCGTCCCGCCGGTCCGACGATGCTCGTGGTGCTCGACGCGCCCTCACATCTGCGTGGTCGCGACGCCGCCGCGCGCGCAGTGCTACGCGGTGACGCCGGAGCTGTCGCGGGCATCGTCCTGGCACGCACGGCGGACGATCTGCCTGCGGTCTGCGACACCGTGATCACGTTGGGCTCCGAGGACGGCACCGCGACGTTGGTGCGGCCTGCCGACCGCACGGGTGTGCCGCGGATGCTGGTGGCCGCGATCGGCGCGGACACGGCCCGTCGTGCGGCCCGCCAGCTGGCTGGGATCGAAGATCCGGAGCTTCCGGGTGGCGCGGGGCTGCTGCCTGCGCGGGTGGAGCTGCTTGACCTCCTTGGCCGCGACGCCGCGACGCCTGCCGGAATCACACGCCGTTGGCTGAGGAGTGCAGGGTCGCCGCAGCTGTCGGCGCCTGTTGGCGTCGGCGCGGACGGGGTCGTGGAGCTTGACCTGGTTCGTGACGGTCCGCACGGTCTGCTCGGTGGCACGACCGGGTCAGGCAAGTCCGAGCTGCTTCGCACGCTGGTTGCCGGGCTGGCCGCCCAGCACGACCCAGACCACCTCACGTTTGTGCTTGTTGACTACAAAGGCGGCGCTGCGTTCGACGTCTGCGCCGAGCTGCCGCACGTCGTGGGGCTGGTAACCGACCTCGACGAGCATCTCGGTGCGCGGGCACTGCGCTGCCTCGAGGCAGAGCTCGCGCACCGTGAGCGACGCCTGCGCGCCTGCGGTGTGAGCGACCTGCCGCAGTGGCTGCGACTGCCGCGCCAGCAGCGCGGCGAGCCGCTGCCGCGCCTGCTGGTGGTGGTAGACGAGTTCGCGACACTGAAGTCCGAGCTCCCCGACTTCATCAGCGCGCTGGTCGGCATCGCCCAGCGCGGACGATCGTTGGGGGTGCACATGCTGCTCGGCACGCAACGGCCCTCCGGGGCTGTTGACGAGGATGTCCGGGCCAACAGCAATCTGCGCATCGCGCTGCGCGTCACCGACACCCAAGACTCCAACGACGTCGTGGGAGCACCGGACGCGGCGTACATCGCCCCTTCGCTGCCGGGTCGCGGTGTGATGCGGGTGGGGCCCGGTGCCGTGCTGCCGCTGCAGACCGCGTTGGTAACCGGACGCTCCGGCGCGACCGGCCCGCGAGTCCGGGTGGGGCCGGTTCGGTTCGGGCCGACGGTCACCGTGCCGTCCGGGGAGGCGGATGACGCTGACGATGGTGGGCAGTCTGATCTGGACAGGCTCGTCGACGCCTGCAGATCTGCGTTCGCGGCCGGCAATCATCCGGCGCCGCGGCGCCCGTGGCCCGAGCCACTTCCCGCCGACCTGCCACTCGCGACGCTGCTGCAGCGCCTGCCTCCGGACGGCGGTGCTCTTGCGATCGCGCTGGTCGACCTGCCACAGGAGCAGGCGCAGCGGGTGGCAGGGTGGGCGCTTGACGCGGGCAACCTGCTGGTGCATGGCGTTGTCGGAGCTGGAACCACCACGACGGCCATGAGCTGTGTGCTGGCGGCTGCGTCGGTGCACAGCCCGGACTCGTTGCACATCCAGGTGTTGGATCTGGGGCGTGGCGAGCTGCAAGTCCTTGACGGTTTGCCGCATGTCGGCGCTGTCGTGACCGGGCGAGAGACTGAGCGCCGTCGACGGCTGCTGCAGCACTGGTTCGCAGAGGCAGACCGCCGGCGCGCGATGGACCGACCGACGCTGGACGGCTGCCCCCGCCTGCTGGTGGTGATCGACGGGCTCGAATCGCTGCTGTCTGAGCTGGATGATCCGTCGAGCTACGACGTGGCGGACTCGCTTTTGCGATTCCTCGCGGACGCGCCTGGGCTGCGGATAAGCGCCGTGTTGACCACCAACCGCGCTGGTGGCCTGCGGTCGTCGCTTACCTCCACCATCGAGCAGCGATGGACGCACCGACTGGCCGACCCCGCCGATTACGGCCTGCTGGGGCTGCGGCCGGCGGATGTGCCCACGCTCGGTCCCGGTCGAGTGGTGCGCACCAGCGACGGCCGTGCGATGCAGGTGGCGCGTGCGTCGGACCCGGCTGCGATGGTTGCCGCTCTGGCGCAGCGGTGGGGCCAGCCTGCGGTCGCGCCCGCCCAGATACACACGTTGCCGAACGCAGTAGAGCTGTCCGAGCTTGTGGCCGGGTTGGCGGTTGATGGCCGAGCGTGGCGCGTGCCCGTCGGTCGTCGCGACAGTGACCTCTCGTTGGCGTCACTCGTGCTGCACGCAGGCGAGCATGCGGTGTTGCTTGGCGGTCCGGGCTCCGGGCGCACCGGTGTGCTGGGCGCCATCGCGGCGCTGGCGAGCCGATCGGAGGAGCTCGACGTGGTGGTCTGCGCCGGGAGTGCCACGTCGCGGCTGCTGATGGACGGCCACCGAGTCGTGAGCCCGTCCGAGCTTGGTGCGGTGCTCGCCGAGTGCAAAGCTGGGCTTCGCCCGACGCTGGTCGTTGTCGACGACGCGGATCGAGTCCCCGACCCGGGGGCTGCGTTGGAGGCCCTGGCGCATGACGGGACGCGGGTTCACCTGATCGTGGCGGCGCGCGCCGACGCGGTGCAGGCCGATTTCAGCCACTGGGCCAGACGGATGGCGCGGGCGCGTGTCGGCGGGTTCCTGCGACCGGTCGGGGACGTGGCGGGAGATCTGCTGGGCGCACGGTTGCCGCGGCGTACGCCAACGAAGGTGACACCGGGCCGCGGGTGGCTGGTGTGTGGTGGCGAGCTCGACTTCGTCCAGCTGGCGTCCCTCGGGCGCTAGCTGGCGCTGCGCCGCCCTGTCCACAGGCGGCGAGACGAAGTAGTTGCGGCTCGAGCAGTCGAGCACTTTCATGGCATCCCGCGCAGTCAGCGCTCACACCAAAGGAGTCGCTATGTCACGGGTCGTAACGTCCGACGAGGCCGTCGCGCTGATCGGTCAGCTGCAGCAGAACATCGGGGTGCTCAACGAGTCGCTCACCACGATGCTTCACACGGGCAATCAGCTTGCCTCGCCGCAGGTCTGGGAGGGCACCGCGGCCAACCAGTTCCGCGACGGCGAGTGGGCACAGACCCGCACGTGGGCTACGAACTCGGTCGCCCAGCTCCACGAGCTACAAACCACGATCAACACGATCAACAGCAACATCCAGATGGCAGGCGGCGGCCTGGGTTGACGGGGGGACCGGCGGGGGCAGCCCACGTCGCGCGGACAGCTCGATCAGGAACCCGCCTCGTGGTCGCTCCGGCGTCGGTTGGTCAACGTGAGCGAGCCACACAGCATCAGCGCGCCGATCGCCTGCAGCCAGACGGCGGCGCCTGTGATCGGGAGCGGGATGGCCCCCGGTGTGGGTGCTGGTGTGGGTGCCGCTGTGGGTGCTGGTGCCGATCCGGCGAAGGACGCGACCGCGGGTCTCACGAACTCGGGCCAGGCCCCGTTGGTGAGCCGCACGGCGTAAAAGCCCTGGAAGGCGTCGGTGAACCAGATCTCGTCGCGTTCGGGCGCGAACGCCGGAGCGCTCATCGCCCAGTTGGATGCCTCAAAGGTGATGCCCGCTGGCCCGTACTCCGGCGCGATGAGGTCGAAGGCGGGGCGTGGCTGGAC
>JBLFZR010000149.1:0-3606 GCA_047610595.1 Nitriliruptoraceae bacterium
CCGCCGATGCCGGCGATGGCGCCGATCCACAGCGCCTCGGCGGTCGGCGCGATGCCCATCGCGGGCAGCAAGATCACGAGCAGACTGACGCCCGCAATCTGTGACACGAACGTGACCATCAGTGAGTTGGCGCGCTGTGCCGCCAGCCCGCCGAGGAAGTCGCCGACGCTCCAGGTGGCTGCGCTCAGCAGGGCGAAGATCGCAGCCATCGCAGCTCCATCCGTGTGGTGTTGGTCCGCGGCCGTCGCCACGCAGCGGGACGGTACGGCGGTGGATGCGGACGATCGTGGGAGTGGACCTGCACTGGGTCCGTACGGTCGGCAACGTCGGGTCGCGTGGCCCCGGCCGAGAGGCACTGTGATGGGAACGTTCCAGCCCCGCGAGTTCGCCGCGCCGTCTGGTGCTGTGGATCGGCGCTCGTGGACGCGGTGCCGTTGGCCACGCTTGTCATAGGTGACCTGTCGGCGGTGCAGCTGCCGCTGCTGTGCCCGGACCCGCCTGGCGTAGATCCGACCGTGATGCTTGGGCACGTTGCTGCTGCCGGGCCGTTCGCAGATGTGACGTCGACCGACGCGCTGGCGATCCACCTCGGCGTCGACGGCTACGTGAGCCCGTCGTGGTACGCGACCACGCGTGAGCACGGGCGTGTGGTGCCGACGTGGGACTATCAGAGCGTCCACCTGCGAGGCACGCTGCATCTCAGCGGTGACGACGACCAGATCATGCGGGTCATCACCGCGTTGACCGAGCGCCATGAGCGCGGCCGTGACGCGCCGTGGGCGGTGACCGACGCACCGGCTACGTACATCGCGCGCCAGCGGCGCAACATCCTCGCCGTTCGGCTGGACGTCCACGAGATCGTGGTGACCCACAAGCTCAGCCAGAACCGTTCGGCCGAGGACGTCGCCGGCGTCGTGGCGGGCCTGCGAGCCGATGGCGGTCGCGCGGCAGAAGATGTGGCAGACGCCGTCGAGCACGCGTCGTTCCCGAGGTGACGCGCGGCGCCTCGGTCAGATCGGGGCATCCAGCCGCAGCTCGCGCTCACACCAGCCCCACAGCTCGGACGCAGCCTCGGCATCCACGGCGTACGGCTTGACGCCCACGCCGTACACGCCCTGGACTGCGGGGACGGCCTCGGCGCAGTCCTCGAGGTAGCGGCCGCCGGCGTCCTGCAGCGTCGGTGCGGTCGCCGCCCAGACCTGTGTCGACGCGCCCTGCATGGGGGTCTTAAACGCCGGGTGCGTCGCGGCTCCGCTGTCATCGATCCAGCCCATCGCGACCATCTCGTCCTGCGGGAGATGGCGCTGCAGCGACGTCATGATGCCGCCCGGGTGGACGGCGAACGCATCCAGCCCGTCCACGAGCGAAGAGCGCTGGAACGCCACGGCAAACAGGCTGTCGGCGGTCTTGGACTGCCCGTACGCCTGCCACTTGTCGTAGGACCGATCGCGGAAGTGCGGGTCGTCGGCGACAAACGGGCTGAGGTGGTGGCCGGTCGAGGACAGCATCACAAGCCGTGTCGGACCCTCCGCGCGGCGCAGCGCGGGCACCAGCAGCCAGGTCAGCCGCGCGTGGCCGAGCACGTTGACGGCCAGCTGCCACTCCCATCCTTGATCGCTGCGGCGCAGCGGGCAGGCCATCACGCCGGCGTTCGCGATGATCGCGTGGATGGCGACGTCGCCCAGCCTCCTGACCGCATCTGTGATTGCGTCCTGGTCGCTGAGGTCGAGCTCCAGCGGCTCGACATCACCGACACCGAGGCCGCGCAGCTCGACCGCGGCCGCGCCGGCCCGGTACAGGTCACGGCCGGCGACGATGACATGCGCCCCGGCGGTGGCAAGGGCGCGGCAGGTCTCCATCCCCAGGCCTGCGTAGCCGCCGGTGACGAGGAATCGCTGCCCGCGCAGGTCGCGCCCGGCCAGCACCTCATCGGCTGTGCTGCGGGCGCCGAACGCGGATGTCACCAGCGGCGGTCCGCCCGCGCCGTCGGTCAGGTCGATCTCGTCCGTCATGTCATGCCCCGTCGATGCGCTGTGCTCGCATGCTGCCACCCGTTACCGCACGACGCACGCTTGGCGCGCTGCGCCCACCGGCGCGTGGACAGCCGACGACCTGCGACGCAGGTCAAACAAGGTGCTGTCGCGGTGATCCGAGCCGGTCGGCTGTGACCTGTCCGCCGCGCTAGAGCTCTTTGAACAGCTCGAACGGCTGCTGGCAGCTGGCGCAGAACCAGGACGCGCGGCAGGGTGTCGGTCCGAACGGCGAGTCTTCAACCACGTCCATGCCCCGGCAGTACGGGCACAGCACGGGCTGATCTGGCGGGGCGTCGAGGTCGAGCGAGACGTCGCCGGCGACCGGGAGCGATCGAGCGCCTGCGGGACGCTCGATGGTAGAGATGGGCCCCCCGCCGGACGGCGGAGCGATGCCGAACTCGATCAGCCGTTCGTGGCCCTCGGTTGTGATTCGACGGCTGCTCCACACCGGGCTGAACAGCCATCGCACCCCGACGTCGATGCCGGCGGCGTGCTGGACGGCAGCCACGACGTCGCGGCTCATCATGTCGGTTGCGGGACAGCCGCTAAAGGTCGGTAGCAGCTCGACTACGACCCGGCCGTCGGCCTCGATCACGACGTCGTGGACCATCCCGAGCTGCGCCAGCGTGATGACGGGCAGCTCGGGGTCTGGCACCCCGCCGGCGGCCGCGCGTACGACGGCGAGGTCGACAACGGGTGCGGGCTGCGCGGTCACCAGGACGCGCCCGGGTGTGCGCGGTGCAGCGCCGTCATCTCGGGCCACACATCGAGGTCGAAGTCAGCGGAGTGGACGCCGCGGCGCCCGCCGGCGGCCGCGTACGTCGGACGAAGCACGGCTGGCAGCACCTCTTCGAGTCCGGCAGCGGTGATGGCGGATGTCACGCCTTCAAGCCACCGTTCGCGTAGATCGTGCGACGACACGGGCAGCAGGCCGGTCGACACCAGCTCGTCCTCGCCCTCGATCGGCTCAAACAACCACAGCGCCTCTGGCAGGACCGCGGTGAGACCCGCTGCCAGCTCGGTGCGGCCGCGGCTGTCGGCAGCGCCGCCGGACAGCCGGGTGAACCAGTGGTCGGCGTGCATCAGGTGGTATCGCTCCTCGTGGAGCAGCTTCTGGGCGACGGCCGCAACGTCGGGATGCGACGAATCAGCCAGCGCACCGAGCCGTACGACGTCGGCGTGGTCGTACGCCCAGTGCCGCGCCAGCGAGTACACGAAGTCGCCAGGTGGACGCTCGCACAGCACCGCGTGGCGGTACTGCGACGGGGTGCGTCCGAGGCCGAGTGCATCGATGCGCGACCGGGCGTCGTCAGCCTCACGGTCAACGAGCAGCGAGTACCACACGTCGGCGTGGTTTATCTCGTCCTGCGCGATGCTCGAGAACGCCAGGTCGGACTCGAGTGCCGGCGCGACGCCGGTCCAGTGTGAGGCGCGGTGGCCGGTGATCAGCTCGTCATCAGCGAGCGCAAGGATCAGTCGTGCCAGCGGCGTGGTCAGGTCGGGCAGCAGCTCGGAGGACCACGCAGCGGCCATCGGGGTGTCTGTGTCGGTGTTCATGAGATCAAGCCTCCCC
>JBLFZR010000150.1:0-3587 GCA_047610595.1 Nitriliruptoraceae bacterium
CGAGGGCGAAACAGACCCTGCCCGCACGGGCGGTCAGGCATGAGGCGGCTGCTGTTCTTGGCGTCTATCTCCCTTGTCGCGTGGGCGTCGGTGGGAGTGCAGCTGCCGTTCTACGAGATTCGGCCCGGCGGATCGCACCCGGTCGAGGACCTGATCGAGCTCTCGGCATCGGCCGGCGACATCAACGGCGACCTTGCCCTGCTGACCATCCGGCAGATCCAAACCACACCCGTTGACGCGATCGGCGCGATGCTCTCGGGCGATCGTCAGCTACGGCCTGCGGCAGAGCGGACCCCACCCGACGTCGACCGCGACGTGTACGTGGCGGCACAGTCGCAGGCGTTCGACAACGCGTTCCGTACCGCGATCGCGGTCGCGGCGCGCGCTGCGGGCTACGACATCGAGGTCACCACAGCCGCGGTGATCGGACAGGTGCTTATCGGCAGCCCTAGCGATGGGCTGCTGCGCCCCGGCGACGAGGTCGCCGCTATCGATGGCACACCGATCGACAGCGCCAACGCGCTGGTGACGCAGCTACGGACACGGTCCGCTGGCGACGACGTCGTGTTAGGCCTTGTCCGCGATGGCGAGCCAACCGAGGTCTCGATCCGGCTCACACTGCTCGAGGCCACCGACCGTGCCGGCCTCGGGGTCGTGGTCGAGACCGTTGCCGGACCGCTGGAGCTTCCGTTCGACGCGACGCTCGACGAGGTGCGCATCGGCGGTCCATCCGCGGGGCTGATGATCGCGCTGACCGCTGTCGATCTGTTGCTCGACGAGGACCTCGCCGCCGGTCGCAGCATCGCAGGGACCGGAACCATCGCAGGGGACGGGACCGTCGGGACGATCGGAGGAATCGAGCAGAAGGTCGAGGCCGCCCTCGACGGCGGCGCGACTCTGATGCTCGTTCCCTTCGAGCAGACCAGCGTCGCGACCATCGCGGCCGACGGGCGGCTCGAGGTCGTCGGGGTCGCCAGCCTCACCGACGCGATCGAGGCGTTGCGACAGAGCGCGGCAAAGACCGCCCCAGCCCGCGGCTAACCCGGGCACCGGTGCAGCCGGATCTCAGGCCGTATCTCAGGCTGCGACAGGCACGCATCGTCGTAAGAAGTTGGCCAGCAGGTCCATTCCGTCGGTCGTCAAGATCGACTCTGGGTGGAACTGGACACCCTCGACGTCCAACGTGCGGTGGCGTAGCCCCATGACCAGCCCGTCGGCGGTCCACGCAGTGATCTCCAGCACATCCGGCACCGACGCCCGGTCCACAACCAGCGAGTGGTAGCGGGTCGCGACAAACGGCTGCGGCAGCCCGGCAAACACACCCTGACCGTCGTGATGAATCGGCGAGGTCTTGCCGTGCACCAGCTCGGGCGCGCGCACCACCTCACCGCCGTACAGCGCACCGAGGCACTGATGCCCGAGGCATACCCCGAGCACCGGCCGAACCCCCGCCAGCGCCGCGATGAGGTCGCTTGACACGCCGGCGGCGGTCGGGTCGCCGGGCCCCGGCGAGATCACGAGTCCGTCGGGTAGGTCGGCCAGCACCTCGCCGACCGTGATGGCGTCGTTGCGCACCACCCGGACATCAGCCCCGAGCTCACCCAGCTCCTGCGCGAGGTTGAAGGTGAACGAGTCGTAGTTATCAATCAGCAGCAGCGACGTCATCAGACGACCTCCTCGTCCGGCAGGCTCAGCTGATGGTCGCGCGTCGCGCGCTCGGCCGCGAGCTCGATGCGCAAGCTGCGTCGCAGCACCTTTCCTAGCGGCGACTCGGGGATGGCGCGCCGCAGCACGACCGCATCCGGCAGGTCCAGAGGGTCGAGCAGCTGTGCGAGATGCGCCTCAAGCGCGTACGTCGTGACACGGGCTCGACCGTGTGGCACGACCACAGCAACGACCTGGTCGCGGCCGATCGGGTCACCCGAGACCGACGATGGAGCCGGGACGCCCACCACAACCGCCCGCGCGACGGCTGGATGCGCCAACAGCGCGGCTTCAAGCGTGTCTGGGATGATGCGGTGACCGTCCCGATTGATCAGGTCCGCCAGCCGTCCCAGCACCCGGAACCGCCCGTCCTCGGTGACGGTGGCGAGGTCACCCGTGGCGTGCCACATCCCCGGCTGGTCCAAGGACTGCCCCGCGCCCGCCCAGTAGCCGGCCATGACCTGCGGGCCGTTGACCAGCAGCTCACCCACCTCGTCGGCATCGGCGCGCTGCTCGGGGTCATCGAGGCGGCGGATGATGGCGACCGTGTCGGTCACTGGCAGGCCGACGCCGCCCTCCAACACCTCGCCATACACCGGTGACGCGTGGGTGAGCGGGCTGGTCTCGGACTGGCCGTAGCCCTGTCGCAGCCGCGCACCGGTTGCAAGTCGCTCGAACGCGACGATGGTCGAGTGCGCAAGGGGGGCACCGCCGGAAACAGCTACGCGGATCGAGGAGAGGTCAGCCTTGGCGGCCGCAGGGTGGTCGGCGATGGCCTGATACAGCCGCGGCACGCCTGGGAACAGCGTTGGCCGCTCCCGTTGGATGACCTTGATGACCTCTCCCGCATCCGGACGGGACACGAGCACCAGCTTCGCGCCCGCCAACGCCCCCGTCAGCAGCACCGATGTCAGCCCAAACACGTGCCAGAGCGGCAAGGCGCCAAGCATGACCTCGTGACCGCTACGGATGTCCGGCACCCACAGGCGCTGCTGGAACGCGTTGGCGACAAGGTTGCCATGGGTCAGCACGACACCACGCCCAAGACCAGTTGTGCCCCCGGTGAACAGAATCGCGGCGTGGGTGTCCGGCATCGTCGGGGCCTGCCGCACCAGAGCCGGTCCCGCGACGAGCAGTGTGTCGATCAGTACGACGTCGTCGTCCGGGCGCACCGTGCGGCGCCGGCGGGTGACACCAAACAGGCTCGCACGCAGCCTGTCGCGCGCGGTGAGCCAGCGCAGCGGGTCCGTCGCAACGACGTGTCGCAGCCCCGGCATCTCGTCGCGCACGGCATCTACGGCGTCCAGCGCCATCATGTCGGTGACGATGATGGTGGGCTCCACCGCCCGTAACCGGTCCGCGAGCTCTGCGGTCGCAAGCGACGGGTCGAGCGGTACCAACACCGCGCCTAGGCGCCATGCCGCGAAGCTGACAACCACGGCCGCGGGGGTCGTTGGTGTGATGAGCCCCAACCGGTCGCCTGCCTGCAGCCCGAGCTCAGCCAGTCGCGCCGCCGCCCGGTCCACCAGGTCACGCAGCTGGCTCCATGTCCACGATCGGCTGTGGAACTGCAACGCATCGCCCACCGGGAAGTCCCGTGCGGCATCGTCGAGGAAACGGGTCAGCGGCACGACCGGGTACGCGTATCGCGGCGGGACACCCGGCGGGTACGCGTTGCACCACGGGCGCGTGACCGACGCGGGATCGGGCAGCTGTGACAGACCGGACTCCTTGCGGGTGGTGAGCGTAACGCTCAAGCTCATCATTCCCGGCACGGCGCTGGACACGGTCACTGCACCCCCTTCGGGGCCGGAGGTAGCGTCGGCCGCCCCAGCGCCGGAGCGAGCATGAGCGACGTCCCCGCAGAGCTCGCACGGCTCGCA
>JBLFZR010000151.1:0-3583 GCA_047610595.1 Nitriliruptoraceae bacterium
GCCAGCACCTTTCCGGTTCCGGTCTGTGGCGCGATGTCTCCGAACCCGACCGTGCTCATCGTCACGATCGACCAGTACACGCCGGTGAACATCGAGTTGAACCCGTTCTCTGCGCCCTCGATCACATACATCGTCGAGCCCACGATCACGTTGATCAACACGACCGTCAGCAGGAACACGGTGATCTTCAGCGCGCTGGCCCGCACCGCGTCGAGGAGGTAGTTCGCCTGCCGCAGCCAGTGACCCATCTTGAACACCCGGAAGATGCGCAGCAGCCGCAGCGACCGGACGACGACCAGCGACTGGGCCCCCGGGATCACGAGTGCCGCGAACAGCGGCAAGATCGCGAGCACGTCGATGACGCCAAAGAAGCTGCGGGCGTAGCGGCGTGCGTCCTTGGCGGTCCACAGCCGGGCGGCGTACTCGACCGCGAAGATGCCCGTCACGACCCACTCCAGCGCGAGCAGCGTCGTCGCGTGCTGATCGCGGATGGACTCAACGCTCTCGATCATGACCAGCAGCACGCTGCCGACGATCAGCAACAGCAGTAGAACGTCGAAGGTTTTGCCCGCAGCGGTGTCCGCCTCGAAGATCACGCGCCGGGCACGGGTTCGTAGCTCGCTCATCGGTGCTGCCTCGTCGTCGTCGAACGTGAGTGTGCCGACGCGGCCGGCGTGACAGGCGTGGCAGCGCGGGAGCCGGGCCGCAGCCCGGTCACTCCGTTGCCGGCATGACCTCCACGTGACACTCGAGGTCGGTGGCTCGATGGAGGCGCACGCCCGTCGTTCGCAGTGTCGCGCGCACCGTCTCGGCGAAGGCGACGTACATCGCATCGGCCGCGCGGACGGTGTGGCGAGGCTGCTTGGCACCACGGCCTCGCAGGCCAGAACGCTGCCGATCGGGCCGTCCCTTGTCGAGGTGCTGTGGTTGGAGCAGCGCGAGCGCGACGCACGCCGGACGGGTTCGACGGCGGCCGCGCGTTGAGACCTGGTGGTGACCGCCACCGGTGGCGGTCATCTCACCCCGCTGTTGGTCCAGCGCCCATGTCACACCAACCCGCTGGAGGACACCGTGTCGAGATCAGCAATGTGAGAACAGCTGCCACTTCTATGTGGCTACAAAGGAACCGGCGTCCCCAAGATCGGCATATGTGAGCTGCGAAGCGACCTCAGCAAGTTCCTCAACCGAGTGCGCGAGGGCGAAGAGTTGATCGTCACGAACTGGGGCGTCGCGATCGCAAAGGTCGTGCCGATCGGCGATCGCGGCGTACACGACATCCTGGTCTCGGACGGCCTCATCGAGCCCTCGGATCTCGCAAAACAGACTCGTCCAGCTACGCGTATGGCACCAACAGCTCCAGTCAGCACCCTGGTGAAGGACCAGCCGCAGTGATCGCCTGCTTCGACACGTCGGCGCGAGTTTCAGGCAGGGACGTTCGGCTTCGAGTCGGCGCACAACCGCCGAGGCAATCGAGATGCGCAACCGATTCCGTACCAGCGGGCAGTAGTTCGCGAGCCGTGCGGGCCGGGCCAGCATCGCGCAATCCAGGACTCTGAGCGGATAACGGAACCCTTCTTCCGATCGCGAATCAGCCTCGGATGTGACGTCCGTAGCGCTGACGCGCCGCCTCCCCTGTCGTTCCGAGCTCCTGGCCCACCTGCTTCCATGACGCACCGGACTCGCGTGCACCGCGAACCAGGTCGAGCAACTGCTGCTCAATCAGGGACCGCTGATACGCAGCGCGGCGAAGAGCGACCAGGGGCGGCTCGCCCCGGTCGGACTCGTCGGGCTCGTACGCCTCGAAGACGCCCGCAAGTTCTTCGGCATGGGCCACGATTTGGTCGAGGGAGCGCGGCATCATGGCTCCCTGAGCTTGTTGAGGAACTTCTTTCGAGCCGGCATCGCATGCACGAGCGCGACATCCTCATGCCACTCGACGACGCCGACCTCGAGCAGGTTCCCACTTCGATCCGGACCGATGTACATCACCATCCCATCGCCTAGGACGTACACGTCGACGGCAAACGCCCACGCATGGAGGGCATCCTCGGCACGGACGTCGTGCCTTCCCGAGCTGGAGAGAACCAACGGTGGCTCCTCGCTCATGACAAGTTACCTTTGGGGTCGATGAGCAGCAAGCACTCGTCGGGGCAGTCCACGTTCCTCCGAACGAGACCACCATGCCGAAGGGTGACGACCCCCGCTCATCTGGACTACAGAACCTGTGGACAGCGCCGAAACCGACAGCGATTCGGCTCGGAGGCCAACGCGGCACCCATGAGCCGCTCGTCCGATTGCGGCGTGGTGTCAGGCACGTGTCGTGGCCGAGAGCCGGCTGCGGCATGCCGCAGCCGGCTTCCTCTGACCGCGAGCGGCAGCCTGACCGCGGGACCATCGTCTAAGCATCCCGCGCGTCGCATGTGCTGCTCGTTGAAGCATGCAGAATCAATCGATCCGTGTCACGAAGCTCGGGCCACGCCAGAGCCGCCATCAGAGCCAGTGCGGTTCGGCCTGCGCACTAAAGGGGGACCGGGGAGGACTCGGCGCCTCTGATGTCGAACAACGAACCGGGACGTACAGCGGTGGGAGCCGTGGGACTCGTCGCAGCGTGCGTCGGCCTTTGCCGACGGCGCTGCAACGACACGTCGACCGCTCCGCCTCAATCCCTTGTGCTTTGCGAAGTCCGACAGCCAACCACTGACATCGAGTCAGCTATTACCACTGGTTCCGACATGAGATCCCTTGACCGCGCTCCTTCCCACCGCAGCCTGATACGGGTGGTTGCTCTTGCCTCAGCATTCTTCCTGCTCGCCGCTGGCGGCGGCGACACGCTGAGCTACCTCGCCACGTTCGCGGCCCAAGGGGAGACGGCCGCCGAACCAGAGCTGAAGCCCGTGCCCCGCGCCGTCTGCGCCGAAGGCGACCGGGTAGAAACCGGCATCCAGGGACGCGTCAGCCGCGCGGACCACGTCAGCGGCCTGGCCGCGCAGGGGCTGCAGTGCAACGCTGAGCTTGTAGGCCAGCACACGCAAGAGAAGGCCGGCATCGACGGCACGATCATCGGCAACGTTGGTGGCTACAAGGTCCACCGGTACGTCGACGACCAGGGCAACGAGTGCGGCTACTACGACACGTCGCTGCTGCCGCCGACCAACGCACCCGACGGAAACCTCGGGGTCCGGGTGCTCGATATGAATGACCCGAAGAACCCGAAGCTGTCGATGATTCTGAAGACGCCCGCGATGGTGTCGCCGCACGAGTCGCTGATCCTCAGCGAAACCCGCGGCTTGTTGATGGCGGTCGCTGGAAACCTCAGCCAGGCCGTCCTCCCCGGGATCGTGGACATCTACGACCTGAACGGCCCACTCGGTTGCTCGATCCCGATCCTGCAGTCGTCCACACACCTCGGTGTCTGGGGCCACGAGAGCGGCCTCTCCCCCGACGGCAACACCTTCTACGCGGCATCGTTCTCGACGACCACGATCACGGCCCTCGACATCTCCGATCCCAAGCTGCCGGTCACGATCGGCACGATTCCCGCCAAGACCCACGGCATGTCAGTCTCGGACGACGGCACGCGCGG
>JBLFZR010000152.1:0-3563 GCA_047610595.1 Nitriliruptoraceae bacterium
GGCATCCCGCCCCCGGTGGCCGCGCACCGATGACCTCAGCCACCGGCTGGGGCGTTCGTCGTGTTGCAGGGTGGTGGTTGCGAACAGGACGTCGACGGCCGGTGCGTACGCTCCCGGGCCATAGCCGTCACCGACACCCAGGCCACCCTTATGCCCCGCGTTTTCTCCGGCATCCAGCCGAGCGGTGACCTCCACCTCGGCAACTACTTCGGGGCGCTTATCAACTGGGTCGGGATGCAGGAGACGCATGACTGCGTCTACTGCATCGTCGATATGCACGCGATCACCGTTGACCACGACGCCGCCACGCTGCGCGAGCGGACGGTCGAGATGGCGACCAACCTGCTGGCGGTCGGGGTCGACCCGCAGCGTTCCACGCTGTTTTTGCAGTCGCACCTCGGTGACATTCACGCCGAGGCGACCTGGCTGCTGAACTGCGTGACCGGCTTCGGCGAGCTCCGCAAGCAGCCGCAGTTCAAAGAGAAGGCAGACCGCATCGAGGCCGGCGACCTGAAGGGTCAGGTCTCGGTCGGGCTGTTTGACTACCCGGTGCTGCAGACAGCGGACATCATCCTGTACGACGCTGACGAGGTGCCGGTGGGTGAGGATCAGCGGCACCACATCGAGCTCGCTCGCAACCTCGCCCAGCGGTTCAACCACCGCTTCGCGCCGGCCGACGACCCGTTGTTCGTGCTGCCCAAGGCAGTCCACCCGCAGGCTGCTGCCCGCGTGATGGACCTGCAAGAGCCGACCAACCGGATGTCGAAGTCATCTTCGTCACCAAAGGGTGTCGTGGGCGTGCTCGAGGACCCCAAGAAGATCGCCAAGAAGATCCGATCGGCGATGACCGACTCGGAGGCCGAAGTTCGTTACGACCGCGAGAACAAGCCCGGTGTGTCCAACCTGCTCGAGCTGTACGGGGCCGCGACCGGCAGCTCGATCGAGGACGCAGAGGCGGCCTTTACGGGCCAGCAGTACGGCGCGTTCAAGGGTGCTGTTGCAGATGCCGTGCTGGCGATTGTCGAGCCGATTCAGGCCCGTCACGCCGCGCTTGCATCAGACCCCGGCGAGGTGATGCGTCAGCTCGCCGCGGGTGCGGACAAGGCGCGTGCCGTCAGCGCGCCGACCTTGGCACGGGCCAAGGAGCTCGTCGGGTTCGTCGCGCCTGCCTGACAGGCCAGAGAAGCCTGACAGGCCAGAGAAGCCTGGTAGGCACCCGGAACCCGATGGCTCACATCTTGACGTTGCGTGCCATCTGTACTGCTTCGAGCGCGCTCCCCCACGAGAGGGTGAGACCGGCACCGCCGTGGCCGTAGTGGTGCAGCACGAGGCACTCGGCGATCCCGTCGAGCTCGAGCCGCACCTCAGGTCGGGCCGGCCGTAGGCCGACCTGTACGTCCAGCACCTCAGCGCCGGCCAACGACGGCACCAGCTCGGTGCACCGTGCGAGGATCTCGTCGGTGGCAGCAGGGTCAGGAGTCCGGTCCCACACGCCGCGACCCGCGGTGCCTCCCAGCACGACAGTGTCGGTGCGTGGCACGACATACGTCGAGCCGCCCGGTGTGTCGGCGTCCAACCAGATGTCGGTGACCTCTGGCGCACGCACGATGATGACCTGACCTGCCACCGGCACGACGGTCGCGTCGTCTGCAAGCTGCTGCGAGCCGACGCCGGCACAGTTGACGAGCAGGTCGATGCCCGGCGCGTACGCCGCGGACAAGGACTCGATGCGCCGCACCTCGATGGGCACGTCCTCAAGCGCGCACTGCTCGGTCAGCCAGCCGAGGTAGAGCGGCATGTCGGCCACCCACGAGGTGTAGCGCCAGCCGTCGAGCACGCCGTCGGGCAGCGGGCCGGTGATGCGCTGGTCGTCTTGCATCTGTGTCCGCCAGCCCGGGTCGACGTCTGCGGTCCGGAACAGCTCGTGGACGGTGCGTGCCTGGACGGGGAGGCCATCGACGCGGGCCATCGTCGCCAGCTGCTCGGCCGAGGTCAGGCCCCAGCGCTCCACCGCGTCAGCCGGGCCGACGAGATAGGGATACCAGAAGGCCGCTGCGACAGAGGAGGTGGTGTCGGCGGGCGCCTCGGCTGTGATGACGTCGACGTCCCATCCGTCAGCGCGCAGGGCCATCGCGGTCGTCAGGCCGATGACACCGGCGCCGATCACGCGGGCGCGGGGGGCGGGTGCTGTCACGGTCGGTCTCCGGTGCTAGGTCGAGCGGGGGTGGGGATGCGACCAAGAGGGTGCCGTACGCGTGGCTACCGTCTGTCGTCGACGCTCGATGGAGGCAGCCGTGGATGAGATGCGCACGTGGGACGCGGTCGAAACCGCGGCCCGCATCGCGGCCGGGGATGTCACCGCGCTGGAGGTCATCGCAGCGTCCGTTGCGCGGTCGGTCGAGGCAGACCCGATCATCGCGGCCGTCGCCGCGCCGCTGTACGCCTCGGCACGAGCATCTGCTGGCCATCCGGTGCCCGGCCTGCTGTCGGGGGTCCCAACCGCCGTCAAGGACATGTTCGCCATCGAGGGTGCGCCGTTGACGCACGGCTCACGCGCGTGGCGTGGCAACCGCGCGACGCACACCGATCGACCGGCAGCGCAGCACCTTGGGACCGGGCTGGTGCCGATCGCGATGTCAACGATGAGCGAGATGGGCTTCACGCCCACGACAGAGCCGCTCGGTCGTCCCCCAACGCGTAACCCATGGAACCAGGCTCACTCCAGCGGCGGATCGAGCGGCGGCAGCGCGGCGCTCGTCGCCGCGGGCGTGGTTCCGATCGCGATGGCCGCCGACGGTGGCGGCTCTATCCGGATACCGGCGGCAGCCTGCGGGCTGGTTGGTCTCAAGCCATCGAAGGGGCGTATGGCTCTGTACGGCGAGGCCGAGAGGCTGCCGATCCCCGTCGTCGCCCACGGCGTTGTTGCTCGTTCGGTGCGTGATGTGGCCGCGTATCACGCGGCAGCCGAGGCACACACACCGTCGCCGAGGGGGCTCGAGCCGATCGGGCACGTCACGGGGCCTGCCGCGGCGCGGCGACGCATCGGCGTGACAGTCGAAGCGCCGAACGCGGCGCCGGTCGACCGCGAGATCGTCGCCGCGACGCGACGGACTGCCGAGCTGCTTGCCGCAGCCGGGCACGAGGTGATCGAGTTGGCCCTGCCTGATCCAGGGAGCTTCGCTGAGGATTTCACCGACTACTTCGGCGCGTTGGCGATGACGACGCCCGTGCTCGGTCGTAAGGATCTCGGTCGCGGCTTCGCGCCGGAGCTGCTGGACCCGTGGACGCGCTCGATGAGCGCGCGGGGACGACGGGCCGCCCACCGGCTGCCGCTCGTGATCCACCGGCTGCGCGCGATGGCTCGCAGGTACGAGGCGTTGTTCGACGACATCGATGTGATGCTGACCCCGACGCTTACGCAGACGGCGCCGGTGCTCGGCCACCTCGATGTCACACTGCCGCACGCGGTGCATCTGGAGCGGCTGCAGCAGTGGATGGCGTTCGCGCCACTCCACAACGCGGCAGGCACGCCAGCGATCTCGGTGCCGGCTGGCCTCTCGGGC
>JBLFZR010000153.1:0-3563 GCA_047610595.1 Nitriliruptoraceae bacterium
TTCGACGATGCTTCGCGCCCCCATGGCAGCTGCGCTTGGCACCGACGTCGCAGCAGCGGTAGCGCACCGCGACGTAGTGAATGAACTATGCATACTAATGCAGTGGCGCCGCTGGCTGCGCGCGACCTCGCGACAGAGCTACGTCGGGTCGATGCGCTGCTGCAGCCTCGCGGCCACCTCGGCGCCTGTGACTCCCTCGGCTGCCAGCACGAGCACCGTGTCGTCGCCGGCGACCGTGGCGATGACCCCTGGCAGGGACGCGAGATCTAGCATCGACGCGACCGGCTGCGCACATGCCGGCGGCGTGCGCAGCACCGCCAGGTTGCCCGACGACTGGATATCTGTGACGAACTGGCGCAGCGTGCCGGTGAGCGCATCTCGGGCGCCGTCGCCGTCCGAGAAACCCATTCGGTAGGCGTGGCTTCCGTCAGCCTGCCGGACCTTCACCGCACCGATCGCAGCAAGGTCACGGCTGACCGTGGCCTGTGTGACGGTGAACCCGTGGCCGGCGAGCGACTCGACAACCTCGGCGTGGCTGGCCAGATCGGCTCGGTTGACAAGGCGACGCAGCGCCCGCAGGCGCTCCGGTCGGTCACCACCGGCGTCGAACGCGGGGCGGGGCTCAGTCACAGTGATCCCGTCACGTCAACAGGTGCAGCAGCAGCGCCTTCTGGGCGTGCAGTCGGTTCTCTGCCTGGTCGAACACACGCGATCGCGGGCCGTCGATGACCTCGGCGGCCACCTCTTCGCCGCGGTGGGCCGGCAGGCAGTGCAGCAAGATCGCGTCCTCGGCGGCCAACCCCATCAGGGGCACGTCCACCGCGTAGCCAGCGAACGCCCGCATACGGGCCTCGTTCTCGGCTTCCTGCCCCATCGAGGTCCACACGTCTGCGTACAGCGCGTGCGCTCCTTCGGCGGCGGCGCGCACGTCGGTGGTGACCACCACGTCGGCGCCGCTGCGCGCACCGGCTGCCCGAGCAGCCGCCACGACGTCCTCGTCCGGCGCGTAGCCCGAAGGGTGCGCGACCCGGACGTGCACGCCCGCCTGCGCGCACGCGACCAACAGCGAGTGCGCGACGTTGTTGCCATCGCCGACGTACGTCAGCGTGCGACCTCGAACGTCGCCGAACGACTGATGCATCGTCTGTAGATCAGCGAGCGCCTGACAGGGGTGCTCGTGGTCGGTCAACGAGTTCACGACCGGAACGGTGGCGTGGGCCGCAAGCTCATCGATGCGCTCGTGCCCGAACGTTCGCAGCACGATGGCCTGGACATAGCGCGACAGAACCTGCGCGGTGTCGGCGATGGTCTCGCGCTTGCCGAGACCGATCTCGGCCTCGTCGATCTTCATCGAGTGGCCACCGAGCTCGTGGATACCGACCTCAAACGAGACGCGGGTCCGCAAGGACGGCTTCTCGAACACGATCGCGACGGTGCGGCCGTACAGGTCGTCGCGCACGGGCGAGCGCTCGTCGGCAAGGGCGCCGTCACGCTGCGTCTTGAGGTCCGCAGCGACGGTCAACACCGAGGACTGGGCCGCAGGCGACAGGTCAGATGATCGCAGGAAGTGCGCCGTCATCAGGCGCCCCCGTTCGCAACAACGTGCACCCGGTCCAGCAGCGGCTGGGGGTCGAACGGCTTCTCGAAGACGTTGGCGTCACCGAGCAGCGCGCGAGCCTTCGCCGCGCCCTCCGGTGAGCCTGTGATGACGATAACTGGGAACGGCACGGTCCCCTCCCCTTCTTCCAGCAGCTGCGACAGCACTCGGTGCCCGTCGACGTCCGGCATCATGATGTCCAGCAACACAGCGTCCGGCCGGGTCGTGGAGAGCTTGACCAGCCCCTCCAGACCATCGCGCGCGATATCGACGGTGTACCCCTCGTGCAGCAGCAGCTGTTCGAGCAGGGTCACGACGTCTCGGTCATCCTCAATCACGAGCACGGTCGTCATGTCAGCTCCCCAGATCTGCCGCGACGGCCACGATGGCGTCGGTGATGCCTGCCAGCGCCAGCTCGACCTCGGCGTCGGTGAGGATAAGTGGCGGGGCGAGACGAACGGTAGACGGTCCGACAGCGTTGACCAGCAAGAACCGCGCACGACACGCGTCAGCGACCGCGGCCGCCACCGGCCGCGTCAGCTCAATCCCAAGCAGCAGGCCGCGCCCACGAACCCCCGCGACCAGCGGTTGCACAGCCGCCAACGCGTCGATGCCACGCACAAACGCCGCCGACAGCGTCTGCGTTCGCGCCAGCAGCCCGTCGCGTTCGATGGTGTCCAGCACGGCGCAGGCGGCGGCGGACGTCACCGGGTTACCACCGAACGTGGTGGCGTGATCGCCCGGCACAAACGTCGCCGCGGCCGCCCCGCGGGCGATGCACGCACCGATGGGCAGGCCGTTGGCGAGCGCCTTGGCAGACGTGACCACGTCCGGGACCACCGGGGTCTGCTGGAACGCGAACCAGGTCCCAGTCCGACCGATACCAGTCTGCACCTCGTCGAAGATGAGCAGCGCACCGACGGCGTCGCAGGCCTCGCGGGCCGCGAGCAGCACTGCATCGGGGACCGGCCGCACGCCACCCTCGCCCTGCACCGGCTCCAGCAACACCGCACAGGTGTCACCGGTCACGGCCGCCCGCAGGGCGTCGGGGTCGTCAAACGCGACCGTGTCGACGTAGCCCATCAGCGGTTGGAACCGCTCGTGCTTGTCTGGCTGACCGGTGGCCTCCAAGGTGGCGAACGTTCGCCCGTGGAAGCTGCCCTCCAGCGTGACGACCCGAACTTTGCCGGGGTGCTGGGCGAGCCCATGGCGGCGTGCGAGCTTGATCGCCGCTTCGTTCGCGGTCGCACCGCACTGTGCGAAGAACGTGCGCGCGTCGTCCCAGCCCGTGATGCGGGCCAGCCGTTCGGCGAGCTCGATCGCTGGCTCCGTCAGGTGCAGGTTGGAGGTGTGCACGAGCGTCGACACCTGCTTGGTCACGGCGGCCGTGACCGCCGGGTGCGCGTGCCCGAGGCTGGTCACGGCCAAGCCGCACAGCAGGTCCAGGTACGGGCGACCCTCGTGATCAAACAGCGCCGCACCCTCGCCACGTACGAAGCTCAGATCCGGCGAGCCGTACGTGTGCATGATGCGCGTCGCCGCGCGCGCGGTCGCGCCGGCATGTCCGGTCGTGGCAGCGGCTGTCATGCCGTGTCCTTGGCCGCGTCGGGGATCCGGTCGACCTCCAGCGTGACGCCGTCCGGGCCGCCACCGCCAGATGTCACCATCGTCCCGACGCCCTCGTCAGTGAACATCTCGATAAGAATGGCGTGCAGCACGCGACCATCAAGGATGTGGGCCTGTGGCACCCCGTCCCCCAGTGCTTGCACGATCGAGCGCACCTTGGGTCGCATGCCGGCGTGCAGCTGCTCGCTGTCAAGCATCTCCTGCAGCCGGTCTGTGGACACCTCACTGAGCAGCGAGCCCGTGTCCCCGAAGTCGAGGTACAGCCCCGGGACATCGGTGAGGTAGACGAGCTTGGACGCACCGAGCGCGGCAGCGATGGCGCCGGCCGCGAGGTCAGCGT
>JBLFZR010000154.1:0-3546 GCA_047610595.1 Nitriliruptoraceae bacterium
GTGATCGACCGCAGCTCCTGCACGCGCAGGCCCGTTGTCGGGTCCATCCACAGCTCAATCTTGCCCTCACCGTCGATGTCAGCCGAGCTCACGGTGTACTCATACACCAGGTGCACGGTGGTCACCTCGGTGCCGTCGGCGAGGTCGAGAACCTTGTAGCCATCAGAGATGACTGGCCCCTCGGATCGGATGCCGCCCGGACCGTTGCAGGCGTGCTGGATGTTGCGGCCTCGCTCGCTGTTGGCGACGAAGAACGGGTCGGTGCTGCCGCAGCTGTAGACGGTGGTCGACTTCGCACCGAAGAAGGTGCGATCGAGCGACCAACCCTCCCAGTCGAGGCCCGCGTCGTCGAGCGTGAACACGAACGAGTCGGAGTAGTTCGGCCCCGCAACCAGCGTGAAGCCCCAACGGCCATCCCCGCCGGACACGGTGCCCTCGGAGCGCGGCGGCAGCTCGTTGGGCACATCCGTGTTCAGCTGCCAGCTGCCACTTGAGTCGTACTGGTACGTCCCGACAGCGGGTAACGCCAGCGCCTCCACGTTCGGGGCTTGGACGCCGGTCGACGCAGATTCGCCACCGTCTTGACCGTCGCCATCGTCGGCGGTCGCATCGCCGGTCGCGTCGCCGCTGGGTTCGGCTGCCTCGGAGCTGCCGTCGGCCGGCGAATCAGTCGGGCTTTCAGTCGAGCCAGCAACCGTTGGGTCGCCGGAATCGCCGGAAGGACCTTCCGTGCCGCCGTCGGCCGCAGTCGGATCATCGGTGCTCGGCACACCGGCAACGCTGCTGCCATCCTGGAGCTGGACAACGCCCAGAATCAGAACGACGGATGCGATCACGGCGATCACGGCGGGACGCTGGACAAGCTGCACGGTTGAAACCCTCGGGCTGTTGGACCACACGACGACACAGTGATACCCAACCACAGCCGGTGACATCATGCGCGTCGGCGCGCGTCAGCCTCGCCTCTGGTCGACGTACGACCGCCGGTTACCGCCGCCACACGGCATCAGAACAAACCACCGAGCAAGCCGCGCGCGCCGGTCGCGCGTGCGTAGGCGCCCGCAGGGATGTGGCCCGGCTCCGTCGAAGAACACGGTGGTGCCCGCCACGGTGGTGCCGCTCCCTGAGCTGACCAAAAGGTTCCTCGTGCGCACATTCCGCCCCGCCCTCACCGCATGCCTCATCGCGGTGACTGCTATCGCTGCGGCCCCTGCGCTCGACCAAGCGCTGCTGCTGGACAACGCGTGGCTGGAGTACGACGGCGTGTTCAACAGCGCCCACCGTGGCGGCGCGTTCGAGGTGCCCGAGAACACGCTGTTCGGCTACCGCGAGTCGATGCTTCGCGGCGCGGACCAGCTCGAAACCGACGTCGCGATCACGAAGGACGGCCAGGTCGTGGTGATCCACGACACCTCGGTGAATCGCACCACCGACTTCGCCTCCCTCGACGGCAACGATGGTGTCGAGGGATACGTCGCAGACCTGACGCTCGCTGAGGTCAAGGCGCTGGACGCGGCCTTCTGCTTCGAGCCCGGCGGCTATCGCGACTGCGAGGTTCCGCTCGCGACCGACACCTACCCGTACCGCGGTGTCCGCACCGGCGAGGTCGCGCCGCCCGCCGGTTACGACGCCAGCTGGTTCGCGGTTCCGACCCTGACTGAGGTGCTCGACACCTTCCCCGGTGTCCCGCTGAACGTCGAGATCAAGGCGACTGGCAACGTCCAGATCGACCAGCGCGCGGCCGCGTTGGTCAGCGCTGTGCTGACCGCCGCCGACCGCACCAACGACGTGGTCGTGGTGTCGTTCGACGACGGCATCGTCGCCGGGTTCAAGCTCGCCAACCCAGACATCAACACCGCACCGGGGCTGGGCCAGGGCGCTGCCTTCGTGGCGACGTCACAGGGACCCGGCGCCGGCATCCCAGAGTTCGCCGGTCTGCACCGCGTGCTGCAGCTCCCGGTCGCAACACTGGGTATCACCGTCGTCACCGAGGACCTGGTCCGCGATGCACACGCTGACAACCTCGCCGTGCACGTGTTCACCATCGATCAGGCGGACGACATGGTCGCGCTCGTACGGATGGGCGTCGACTCGATCATGACGAACCGCGTAGAGCTGCTCGAACAGACGCTCGGCGCGCTGGCCTACCAGACCCCGGCCGAGCTGATCCCGGCGTGCCCCGCGCCAAGCTCGGATGCGTTGGACGGCGGCTGCAACCTGATCGCGTTCGCTCCTGGCACCTTCAGCTCCCCGAAGTGATCCCCCGAGTGAGGCCCGAGTGAGCCCGAGATGAGCCGCCGATGGGCTTGGGTGCCATCACGCCACCGATGACTGCAACGGTCGATGACGTATCGTCCGGCGCAACAAGGAGGCAGCTGTGGCGCGTGCTGATGAGCTGACGATCGACGAGCTCGCCCAGCAGACGGGCGTTTCGAGCCGCAACATCCGGTACTACCAAACGCGCGGGCTGCTGCCACCGCCGCGCGTAAAGGGCCGCGCAGGCGTGTACGGCGAGACGCACGTCGAGCGGTTGCAGCTGCTCAACGAGCTGAAGAACGAGGGGCTGAACCTGCAGGCCATCGGGTTCCTGCTCGGCGGTTCCGGCGCGGTGGACACCGACGAGGTCCGGGGCCTTAAGCGCGCCATCCTCGACGGGTGGGTCACCTCCGAGCCGTACGAAACCTCGATTAAAGAGCTCACCAAGGGCCTGAAGGTCACCGAGGAAGATGCGCTTCGGATGCTTGACCGTTCGATCGAGCTCGGCCTCGTCGAGCTGTCAGAGACCGATGGCAACGTGCGTGTCCTGCTCCCCGAGATCTTGTCGGCAGGGCGCGCCCTGCTGGCGATGGGCGTCGGGTTCGAGCGCTCGCTGGATGTGCTGGCCGTCATGCGCGAGAACGTCGTGGGGATCGCAAGGTCCTACGTCGAGCTGTTTGACGAGATGGTCCTCGGCCCGTGGGACGCCCGCGGCCGTCCGAGCGACGAGTGGAAGAACATCCGAGAAGCAGTCGAGGAGATCCGTCCGGTCGCAGGCGAGGCGCTGCTGGCGGTGTTCCAACAGGTCATCAGCCAAGCGATCGCCGACAGCATCGCGAGCGCGGCGCCCGAGTAGCCCGCAGGTCACGCAGCCCGAGGAGGGCTGCTGCTACTGCGTCCCCCAGCGTCCGAGCTTCCCCCTCGGACGCTTCCTTCTGTGTGGCTTTGGCGCCGCATGCGGCGCCAAACCCACACAGAAGCGGAAATCGCTACGTATGACCGTTCTAGTGTTTCACTGTTATTTGTCTCACTGTTGACTGTTACACCAACTACTGTCACACTTATTGAGAGGTCGCACCGACAACCCGCTGGAGCTCACGATGTCCACCGTCATCCGCAAAGCGGGCCGCAGCCTGCTCGACCTGCTGACCGGACCGCACGGCAGCGACAGGTACCTCGAGCTCCTCCACCCCCGCTTCGCGTCCGATCGCCACGTCGCAGAGGTGCTCGACGTCCGCCGCGAGACCGCCGACGTCGTGACCCTCACGATGGACCCGCCCGCTGGATGGG
>JBLFZR010000155.1:0-3519 GCA_047610595.1 Nitriliruptoraceae bacterium
GCGAGGCTGACCGCCTGCTCGAACGTCTCCGGGATGCCGACAGCCTCGATCGTGACATCCGCACCGAGCCCGCCCGTGAGCTCAGCGATGATCGTCGCTGCGTCTTGGGTGCTGTTGTTGACGACGACGTCAGCACCGAACAGCTTGGCGGACTCGAGCCGAGTGTCGGCGAGGTCGATCGCGACGATGTGACTCGGGCTGAACAGCCGTGCGCCCATGATCGCGGCGAGGCCGATCGGTCCCGCACCGACGACGGCGACGACGTCACCCGGTCGCACGACGCCGTTCAGCACGCCGACCTCGTAGCCCGTGGGCAGGATGTCGGACAGCATCAGCAGCTCCTCGTCCTGCACGCTGGCCGGGGCCGGGTACGTCGAGGCGTCCGCGAACGGGATCCGGACGAACTCGGCCTGGGTCCCGTCGATCGTGTTGCTGAGGATCCAGCCACCGCCTTCGAGGCACTGCCCGTAGCGGCCCTCACGGCAGAACCGGCAGGCCCCACACGAGCTGACACACGAGACGAGGATGCCATCGCCCACGCGAAGCGTCTTCACGCCATCACCGACCTGTTCGACCGTGCCGACAGCTTCTTGTCCGAGGATGCGTCCATCGGTCACCGTGGGCACGTCGCCCTTGAGGACGTGCAAGTCGGTCCCACAGATCGTGGTTGCATCGACCCGGACGATCGCGTCGGTGTCCTGCTGGATGCTCGGCATGGGCACGTCCTGCCACGCCTTGTAACCAGGGCCGTGGTAGCCGAGGCCCTTCATCGTGGTCGTCTTGACGCTGATGTTGTCGAACTGCAGGGTGGTTGGCATGGCGGGCTCCTGGTGTCGGTACGGACCACGAGTCCGTCCCCCGCCCGTCGTGACCTCGCCGGCCCTTCGGCCCAAGCATCCCGCCGAAGGGCCCGGCCACCGGACCGGCGCCTGCATCATCAGCGGCCGCTCGCGTCGAGCGTGCCAGGATTGAAAGCTGACTTTCGGTTCAGGCACACTCGACGCGGGCGGCCGGTCGGCGGCCATCGACACAGGAGCACCGCATGGCGCGCGTTCTGGTGGTAGGAGCTGGGATCGCGGGCCTGGTCGGGGCGCGCGTGCTCGAGCAGGCTGGGCACACCGTGACCGTGCTCGACAAGGGACGGCGCCCGGGCGGACGCATGGCCACCCGGCGACCGAACGGCGACGGCGGCCCCGTGTTCGAGCACGGCGCGCAGTTCATCACCTTGCGCGCGCCAACGATGCAGCCCGAGACGGACCGATGGCGCGCGAACGGATGGCTGGTCGAGTGGTTCCGAGGCAGCCCCGACGCTGCGCCGGACGCCATGACAGGCGGCAACGCATCAGACGCGACGGGCAAAGAGACCGGCGGCTACCCGCGCTACCGCGGCGCGCCGTTCCAACGCGCTCTGCCGGACGCGCTGGCGGCCGAGCTGCAGGACGTGCGGTGTGGGACGCAGGTGCGCGCGCTCGGACGCGACGCGGCCAGCGGCTGGACGGCGCAGACCGACGAGGGCCCGATCACGGCCGACGCGCTGCTGTGCACCGCCCCCGCCCCTCAGACCCTCACGCTGCTCGCAGCTGGCGGCAGCACGCTGCCCGATGCGGTGACCCAGCAGCTTGCCGCGGTCCGGTTCGACAGCTGTATCGCGGTGCTGGCGGTTCCCCATGGGCCGACGGCGCTCCCGGCCCGCGGCGTGCTGCGGCTGGGAGGCGAACAGGTCGTCGAGCTCGTTCGAGATCATCACCGATCTGGCACCAGCCCGGTGCCGGCCGTCACCCTGCACGCCAGCGCAGCGACGAGCCGTACGTGGTGGGACCGCCCTGACGCGGAGGTCGCGACGCACCTGCTGGCAGCGGCGGCGGCGCTGGTGGGGCCGTGTGACGTGCAGGGGGTGCATCGCTGGCTGTACTCCAGCCCGACGTCGAGCAGCGACGACGTCGCACCTGGCAGCGACGACGGGCCGCCGGTGCGCTTCGCCGGTGACGCGTTCGCGGGCGGCCGCGTCGAGGGCGCGGCGCGTTCCGGCCAGGCTGCCGCCCAGCGCCTCGTGCAGGCGCTCGCCTAACAGCTGTCACGCTCGCCGGACGCAGCTGCACGCACGCTGTTACGTGATGCCGTCGCCGGCGATCGCGGCGGTGGGCCAGGACGTGCGAACGTCCGGTGGAAGGTGCCCCACCATGTTCCATGCAACCAGCGTCGCGCCACCGCCCGCTGCCTCGTTGTCGAGGTCGAGCACGGTCACACCCGCGTTCGCAACCGGCCCCAGCGTGCCCTCGTCAACACCGAGCAGCGCGTGCACGCCGTGCCACACCGGACCGCCGTGCGTGAACACAACCGTCTCTAAGGCAGCGGCCGCCCACCGGCGAAGTGCCGGGACGACGCGGTCAACCAACGTGGGCGTGGACTCGCCGCCGGCGTCTGCGATGACGTCCTTGCGCGCCTTAAAGAACTGCCACAGCTCGGGGTCACGAGCCATGATCTCGGCACGAGACACACCCTGCCACGAGCCGAAATGCCGCTCACGCAACGCCTCGTCCAAGCTGGGCTCGCGTCCGACAGCCGCCGCGTACGGCGCGCATGTCTCGCGGCACCGCACGAGGCCCGACGACGCCAGGGCCGCGGACGGCGCCTCGACGGCCAGCCATGCACCGACGTGCGACGCCTGACGATGGCCGAGCGCAGAGAGGCCGGGACCGGCCTGTCCCTGCACGATGGCAGCCTCGTTCCACAGCGACTCGCCGTGGCGGACCAGCAGCAGCCGGCCCATCAGCCCTCGACGAGCACGTCGCCGTCGTCGATGCGCTCGGTCGACGCCATCCCCGAGAACGTGATCGCGCCCGTGGTTGGGTCCAGCGTCGGCACATCACGCCACAAGCGCTCAAGGTTGAACAGCTCGCGGGTCTCCTCGTGGAACACGTGCACGACGAGGTCCCCGTAGTCGAGGATGATCCAGCCCGAGACTGGCGTGCCCTCGCGGCGAACGACGGCGCGGTCGTGGTCCTGCTTCATCTGACGCTCGACCTCGTCGGACACAGCCTTGACGTGGCGGTCGGAGGTGCAGCTGACGATCGCGAACAGGTCAACAAGACCGAGGACGTCAGCGACGTCGAGCAGCACTGGGCGCACCGCTTTTTTGTCGTCGGCGGCGGCCAACGCCTGGATGGCGGACTCGACGGATTCCTGGGCGGCGGGCACACGGGCTCCTGCACTAACGGGCAACGACCGTGATCACGGCCTGACACAAGGGAACCACACCTCAGGGTGGGCCGTGTGACAGCCCTTGGTGTGGCGGGCCACACCCGGCAATCAACCCGGCATCAACCCGCATGCAAGCCCCGACATCAACCCCCGACATCAACCCCCGACATCAACCTCCGGGTGCACCCCGTCGTCATCCCTGAAAGTCAGCGCCCACCACGATTGTCACGTCCACGGTCGAGGACTGCACCGTGCTGATCTCGACACGCCCAACCCCAAGGGTCTTCACGATCTGCGCCCCGATCGCCAGCAGCTCAT
>JBLFZR010000156.1:0-3507 GCA_047610595.1 Nitriliruptoraceae bacterium
AGCGACAGGTACCTCGAGCTCCTCCACCCCCGCTTCGCGTCCGATCGCCACGTCGCAGAGGTGCTCGACGTCCGCCGCGAGACCGCCGACGTCGTGACCCTCACGATGGACCCGCCCGCTGGATGGGAATCTGGGGCTCTGACGCGTCCCCGCCCCGGCCAGGCCATCACGCTGACCGTCGAGGTGCACGGCGTACGCCACCGTCGCGCGTTCTCGGTCGCGTCCCTCACGGCTGCCTCGTGGACGGTCACGATCAAGGCGAACGCGACCGGAATCGTTAGCCAACACCTCGTCGCACACGCTCGGCCGGGCCTGCTGGTTGAGGTCGGCGCGCCGTTCGGCGAGCTGACGCTCCCGTCCGACCGCGAACTCGTTGGCGGTCTGCTTCTGATCAGTGGTGGGTCCGGCATCACACCGGTGATGGCCGAGCTCCGACAGCTGCGTGCGGAGGGGCGACTCGCGCCGGTCGGCTCACCGCTCGCCGCGAGCCCAAGCGTGCTGCCGCGCATCGCGTTCCTGCACTACGCCACCGACATCGCCAACACCATCTTCCTCGACGAGCTGGTCGCCTTCGCGCACGGCTACGAGAACCTCGACCTAATCATCGTCCACACCGATGGGGCTGACGGCCTGAGCCACCCGCTGAACCGCGGCCTCACCGGCTTCTTTGACGCATCGCATATCGCCTCGCTGGACATCGACCCAGCCACGGCCATGATCCACCTGTGCGGTCCCGGCCCCCTCGCGGCCAGCGTGTCCGCGTGGATCGAGGACGCGTTCGGCCCAACCGGCGGCGTCACCGACCGGCTGCGGATCGAGACCTTCTACCCGCCCGTGGCACTCATCGACGGCGACGCGCTGGGCGGGACTATCTCGCTGACTACAGCCGGCACGTCGCTCCTCAGCGACGGTCGGAGCATCCTCGAGCAGGTTGAGGATGCCGGTCTGCGCCCCGAGCACGGATGCCGCATGGGCATCTGCCACACCTGCACCCGCCACGTGACGTCGGGGTCGGTGCGCAACCTGATTGATGGCACCGTCGAGACGGCCACCGGCACCTCGCCTGTCGAGGCGCGTATCTGCGTGTCCGCGGCCCACGGCGACTGCGCAGTCGATCTCTGATCGCAAATCGGGCGGATCTCTGAACCGCTCCAACCCCTCGTTGACAGCGGCCCAGGCGCCGCGCCACCCACACCACACGGAGACCACGATGTCAGCCACCATCTCGCCAGACCTCGCCACCGCGACCACGACCACGGCCGCCCCGCAGCTCCACCCCGACCTCACCGAGCTTGCCCGCATCACGTCGCACCTGACGCCTGCAGACATCGAGGAGCTCGGCCAGAAGTTCGATGCGATCCGCAACCGCGTGCTCGCGGAGCGCGGCGAGGTCGATGCGAGCTACATCCGTCGTGTCGTCAAGCTGCAACGCGGCCTCGAGGTCGGCGGGCGGGCATCGCTCTACCTCGGTTTCTTGCCGCCGTTCTTTGTGGCGGGCGCCGCGGCGCTCGGCGTGGCCAAGATCCTCGACAACATGGAGATCGGTCACAACGTCATGCACGGCCAGTACGACTTCATGAACGATCCGACCCTGCACAGCCGCAACTTCGAGTGGGACACCGCCGCGCCGTCCGCAAACTGGCGCCACGGTCACAACTATCTGCATCACACCTGGACCAACGTCAAGGGCAAGGACCGCGACATCGGCTATGGGGTGTTGCGTATGACCGACGACCAGCCGTGGCGCCCGTTGGACATCTTTAACCCGGTCAAGGCGATGCTGTTGGCGACGTTCTTCCAGTGGGGCGTGGCCCTGCACGACCTCGAGATCGAGAACCTGATGTCGGGCAAGAAGGACTGGGCGGACGTCTCGGAGTTCGCGAAGCTCATCCGCCACAAGGCCAAGAAGCAGGCGCTCAAGGACTACGTCGCCTTCCCAGCTCTGGCAGGTCCGTTGTTCCCGATCGTCTTTGCAGGCAACGTGACCGCCAACCTCATCCGCAACCTATGGACGTTCTCGATCATCTTCTGCGGCCACTTTCCCGAGGGAGTCGCCCTGTTCGAAGAGGATGAGGTCGAGGGGGAGACCCGCGGCCAGTGGTACCTGCGTCAGATGCTCGGCAGCGCGAACATCACAGGCGGTAGAACATTCCACCTGCTGAGCGGCAACCTCAGCCACCAGATCGAGCACCACCTGTTCCCGGATCTGCCGGCGCGTCGCTACGCGACCATCGCGATCGAGGTGCAGGCCCTGTGCGACGAGTACGAGCTGCCGTATGAGTCCGGTCGCTTTAGCCGTCAGCTGTTCTCGGTGGCCCGCAAGATCGTGCGCCTCGGTCTCCCGGCACGCGCTTAGCCCGGCGGGGTCAGCGCGTGCGCTGACTGTTGCAGGTCGGCTGCTGGGGGCGTTCGGACGGGCGCTTGGGACGCGGTTCCCGGCGCAACGCCGAACGACGTGGTCCGATGTCCGCATGAGAAGCAACACGAGTGTTGACCCGATCACCGCGGATCTCGCGCCTGTGTTGGCGGCTGCGGTGCCGCTGCTGTCTGGCGCGGCCCGCGACGCACGCGTCCGTTCCGTCCATTCGCACGGGAGCAACGCGCGGTCGGTGCTGCTCGAGGTCGACGTGGTCAAGCCCGAGGCCCGCGACAGCACCGTGCTGCTCGTCGCGCACGTCGCCAGTCGGACGCCACCACCGGCCGCCGCAAGCCTGCTCCACCACGGCGAGCAGGTGCACCTGTGGCTGTTCCCGCGCGACCCGTACCTGCCGGGGCTCGCCGCGGCCGTCGACCGGCGTGCCGCCGGTGCGCTGCTGGCGGAGCTCCAGCTGGGTTCTGGCTCGTTGGCCGCCGTTCGCACCCGTGCGTACCGTCCAACGCGTCGCGCTGTGGTCGAGCTACGCCCAGCGACCGGCGAGGCACCCGCCGCGTATCGCAAGGTGCTGGGGGGCCGGAGCCCGCAGCGGGTGCACGAGCGAGCGCTCGCGCTCGCCGACGTCCACCGCGCCCTCTCGGCAACGCTTCCCGTGCCGCCGGTGCTGCATCACGACCGCGAGGGTGGCGTCGTGACCCTCGGTCGGTTGGCGGGCGACACACTGCGCTCACGGCTGCGCCGGGGCCTCTCGTTACCGCCTCCGTCCGACGTGGCTGATCTCCTCGACGCGCTCAAGAGATCGCCTGACGTGGGCGCTGACGGAGATCCCGCTCGGTACGCCGACGTCCGGCGGCATGTCCGCACGCTGGCGGCGCTGCTGCCGGACCGCGCCGCGGATCTCGAGCACGTGCACGCCTGCATCGGGGAGGTCGGTGGCCCGCGTGGGCTGCTCCACGGCGATCTGCACGACGGCCAGCTGCTGGTCGAGTCCGACCGGATCACAGGGTTACTCGACGTCGATGGGGTCGGCCGCGGACCGATCGCACTCGACGTCGGACGGCTGCTGGCCAACATCGAGGTGGCCGAGGGCCACGGCCCCGAGGGCGCCCGGGTCGCACCGGCCTACGCGCGGG
>JBLFZR010000157.1:0-3455 GCA_047610595.1 Nitriliruptoraceae bacterium
TGGGTGGGCGCGCTCGTACACGCGCTGCGGCCCCACCAGCTCGACGAGTCCGCGAGGGTCCGTGTCGGTCTGTCGCACGACGGGCGCGAGGGCAGGGCGCCTCTGAGGCTAGTTGGGGCGGCTTGCGTCGTCACTTCGAGCCGGTCGAGCGTGCGCCCTTCCAGACTCGGCCCGACACGCACGTGTGGCGATTCGGGTCATCCAGCAGCTGGCTTTCAGACCCGATCGGCGACGTTGTCGCGGACCCAGGACGTGATCTCGCTGATCGGTGTGCCCGGGGTGAAGATCGCGGCGATGCCCTGCTCGAGCAGCGTGTCGACGTCCTCCTGCGGGACGATGCCACCCCCAAAGACGACCACATCGTCCGCGCCGGCCTCGCGCAGCAGCTTCACGACCTTGGGGAACAGCGTCATATGCGCCCCGGAGTGGATGGACAGGCCCACGGCCTGCGCGTCCTCCTGCAGCGTCGCGGCAACGATCTGCTCGGGCGACTGGTGCAAGCCGGTGTAGATGACCTCGAACCCGGCGTCACGCAGCGCGCGTGCGACGACCTTGGCCCCACGGTCATGCCCGTCCAAGCCTGGCTTGGCGACGACGACACGGACGGCCATGGTGGGTCCTTCTTGGTGTGGTTGAACCTGACGCAGGGTAGGCGTGACCCATCAAGACGTCACATCGGCCCACACACCGTCAGCGACGGTTAGCGTCAGCGGCGACGACCGCGGCCCAAACGCGAGTCCTCAGCCCCGACCTTGAGCGAACGGACAGCTGTGAGCTGCGAACGGTGCGACGGTCCGCTCGACGAGGTCGTTCCTGGATGGTGCCCCGTGTGCCGCGTCGCGTCGCAGGTCGGTGCACACGCCCTGCTGGACTGGTTGCTGCCCGAGGGGAGCTCCAACACCAACACCGACACCGACACCAACACCGACCCCGACCCACTCCGGTGGCCGGGATACGACGACGCCCGGGGCGCGGCCCGCACCCGCACCGGGGCCAACGAGTCGGTCACGGTCCGGACTGGTGCGCTGCGAGGCACCGACCTGCTGCTGGTCGCGGTCGCGTGGGACTTTGGGTTTCTCGGCGGGTCGATGGGCAGCGCTGCCGGCGCCCGTATCGCCGCGGCGTACGACGCTGCGACCGCTGCACGCCTGCCCATCGTCCTGCTGACCGCCACCGGTGGCGCCCGCATGCAGGAGGGCATGGCCAGCCTCGTCCAGATGGCATCCACCACGGCGGCCCAGGCGGCGCACGCCGATGCCGGGCTGCTGCAGATCGCCGTGCTGCGGCACCCGACCACCGGCGGGGTGTTCGCCAGCCATGCAAACCTCGCCGACCTCATCATCGCAGAGCCCGGCGCCACCATCGGCTTCGCTGGGCCACGCGTCAGCGCCGCCATGACCGGAGGGCCGCTGCCGTCTGGGTCGCACACCGCGACCGGCGCCCACGCGGCGGGTCTGGTTGACGCTGTCGTCGAGCGACCCGGCATCGTGCGTTATCTCGCCGCCGTGCTGCTGTGGTCGACGGGCGTACGCGAAGACCGGGCGGTGCAGCCGGCATGGGTCAGCGGCGTCGTCGTGGACTCCTTCCCGTCGTTGCCGCCGCCGCAACCGCCGGGCGATGCGTGGGCCGAGGTCCAGCGCGCGCGCGCCACCGACCGTGCGCGCGCCCCGCAGCTGCTTGACACCGAGCGTGTCGACGTCGCCGCCACCATCCGCGGCGACCGTGCCGGTGGCGTGGACTTGGCCGTCAAGGTCGTGCTGGCATGGTGGGACACACGCTCGGTCGTGATCATCGCGATGGACCCGGCCGGCGGTTCGATCGGACCCGCTGGATACCGCACCGCGTGGCGCGCGCTAGCGATCGCTGATCGGATCGGTGTGCCCGTGGTAACCATCATCGACACACCGGGCGCGGACGCATCAGCCGCAGCGGAGGCCGGCGGCATCGCCCACCACATCGCAGCGACGACCGCACGGCTGCTCGCGGTGCGGGCACCCGTCGTGTCACTGGTGCTCGGCGAGGGCGGATCCGGCGGAGCGCTTGCGCTGGCCGTCGCCGACCGGCTGTTGCTGCTGGAGCACGCGACGTTCTCGGTGATCGCCCCCGAGGGCGCTGCCGCCATCCTGCACCGTGATCCCAGCCGGGCTGCCGAGGTCGCCGAGCTGCTTGACCCCACCGCGGCACGACTTGAGTCGCTGGGGATCGCGGACGAGGTCGTACCCGAGCCACCCGGCGCCGAGATGGTGACCGCTGTCGAAGCGGTTGCACGCCACCTCGGCGCGCTGGCATCAGTCGATCCGCGCGCGCTGGCAGCGAGCAGGCGCCAGCGATGGCGTCGACCGCTGCGCGACCTCGAGGGCCCGCTCACACGCGACTGACGGCCCAGAGACCAGATCGCGCCTCCGCCGCACCGTCCGTGGACATGACGACCGAACCCACCACCCCGATGATCGTGGCGTCCGGATAATCGCGCTCGAAGTCGAGGATGTTGCGGATCGTGGTCGCGGATGAGGTGCGCGATGCGATGGGTGAGCACCCGGGCATTGCCCGATCCCGTGCCGACGATCCACAGCACCGGCCCGTGGCACGCACCACATCCTGACACGCTCGCGACACCGTGCGATGTCGCGGTCAGCTGTAGCCGTCAGCTCTGGCGGTCAGCTGTGATCGTGCTGCTCCCCGAGCTCGACCACGCTGTACGACGTCATGTCCTGCTGGTTGAACAGCAGCTTCGACGGCCATTCCACGGCGTCGTACAGCACCGTCATCTCCCCGTCGTGCGGCCACACCTCGACTGCGAGATCGTGCCCAGCGGCGGCGTCGTCCACGCCGTCGAACAGCCCGGTCACCACCAGCCGCACCCGCATCGCGACGACGTTTCCGCTCGTGAACGGCGGGTACAGGTACGCCCGGACCTCACCGACCTCGTGCCGATGCCCGTCGAGCTCCAGCGCCAGGAACACCGGGAAGACGCCGTCACAGCCGACCGCTGCAGCGCACGAGCGCGCGTCCGCGAAGCTGCCAGGCAGGTACTCGTCGTACTCCTCGCTGCTGACCATGTACAGGTCGAGCGCCACCGAGTCGAGGTTGCCGGTCACGGCTCCCTCGAACCGGGCGCTGGTGACCCCCGGTGCCGCGCCCGAGCTGTGCGTGACGTACAGCGCACCGCCGTCGTCGGCGGCTGAGACGGACGGCTCGGTGGGACCCCAGCCGGGCCAGCTGGGCTGCCCCTGCCCGAGCGTCTGGACGAGCCCCGCCTGGTTCCCGAGCCGGTCATCATCGGGCTGCGTCAGCCATGCCCGCGACTCGCACGCGAGGGCCGGGTCGGCGCCGGTCTGCGTGAGCTCACGACACTCGACCGCTGGCGCAGCACCGGCGAGGATCGGCAACGCCAGCAGCAACGCTGCCAACGCGGGCCGTGCTGCCCACCTCGTGATCACTGGATCACCAGGGTC
>JBLFZR010000158.1:0-3451 GCA_047610595.1 Nitriliruptoraceae bacterium
TTGGTCGACCCCATCGGCCTCCAGCGCGTACAGCCAGTCGGACGCGTCGTCGTTCTCGAAGGAACCACTACCCCATGCACTCACATTTACCCATCGTTGCGCGAACCGGCTGGACCATACCTCCCACACAGAGCCCCCCGTTGCGTGCGACTCGCAGGAGCGGTGTCAGGCTGGATCAGTGACGTAGATCGCAGCGCCGTCGCCGGGCAACCATAGGCCGATGATCACGCGCATCTCGGCCTCGGCGAACGTGCCTCTGACCGCACCGGGCAGCGCCTCGCGGACCACGTCGCTGCACGTACCACGCACCGCGGATGGTGTTGAGACAGCTCCGATCACCGCTTCCCTGCCGAAACGCCAGCTGTGCGTCGGCCTAGCGCGCGGGGTTCGATGGCTACAGCGCTGCCCAGACATCGCCACCGATCCAGGCTGCGAGCAACGGCCTGGTGAGGGTGATGCACCGGTCGTGGTCGGCGGGGTTGCTGTCGCTCCAGCGGCGCGCGGTCCGCACATGCTTGTCCGGGCAACCCGTGCGGTCACCGAAGAACGTCAGCTCGAGCGCCCCGGCCGGTGCCGTCCAGGTGCCGTCCAGGTGCCGTCCAGGTGGTGTGCTGGTCCGCCTCAGCCCCCGTACGGGGCACCGCTGTACGGCATGGTGGTCTCAGCGGCGGTGGCCTTGATCGTGTCCAGAGCGCGTGACAGCTCGGCCTCGCCGTCGATCGTCACCACCGCAGCTTGGAGCAGGGCATCGATCGCGTCCTGGAACTCGGCCGTGGGCGACAGCAGCTCGTGGCTCGTCAGCAGCAGGTGCAGCATGCGGTCGGACGCATCGGTGTGCTGCTCGTCGGTCATGGCAGCCAGCGCGTCGGACCGGCTGATCATGTCGAACTCTGCTCCCGGCAGCAGCCGCGGACGCAGACGGGTCAGGAACGCGGACCACATCTCGCCGTCGGCATGGACCTGGTTCTGCAGCCCGCCGGGGTACATGCGGCTGTCGTCATCGTTGGGGCGCAGGCACGGCTCGATGCCGTCAACCTGGATCGCGGAGCCGTCCCAGTCTGCGAAGCAGTGGATGCCGACCGCGCCGTGCGTGCGGGCGTAGAACGCCGAGCTCAGGGCGTCGCCGAAGCCCTCACCCATCGCGCCGCCCTCGGCGCGGGATCCCCAGCCGGGGACCTGGTCGTCGTGGATCGCGTGGCCGTACTCGTGCAGCACGACGTCAGCGTCCTCGCCGTCGTCCACGCCGCCCGCACCGAACAGCAGCAGGTCGTTGCCCGGCTGGTAGAACGCGTTATCAAAACCGACGATCGGGAACGCGATCGTCAGCTGCGGCTCAGCGTTGATTTTCTCCAGGCCAAGCACCTCTCGGAAGTAGCGCTGGGCGGTGTCGAGGTTGACGTAGATGTTCACGCCCTCGAACCGGGGGTCTGACTTGGTGATCGGGAACGCGCCATCGGCGTAGCCCGCGGGCGCGAACACATTGACCCAGGGGCCGCTGAGGTTCCCGGCAGCGGCGAGCGCGACGTCGTACTCACGCACGGTGCGCAGCTCGAGCTCTGCGTCGGCCTCGGGCGAGACATCGGTGTCGACGAAGGTCTCGAGCGGGTTGTGCCCGATCTGACGCATCTCGAAGTTGTTGGACATCACGATGGGGTTCGGGAAGAACACCAACGCCTCGGCGTCGGCTTTCTGCGTGTCGTCCTGCACGCCGAGCACGGCGCCGGACGCGCTGTCGACGAGCACCGTGCCGGCAAACGCCGGCGCGATCGAGGTGAGCGTCACACGGTGCATATCGACCAGCACGCCGGTTGCGTCAGAAGCCAGCACGCGCTGCACCGTGGGCGGCACGAATGTGTCTGTGACGTTCGCGAAGGCGAGCGCGGTGGCGACCGCATCGCCGGCGTCGATGCTGCGCGCCGCCGGGATTCCGACGAGCTCCGAGCCACGTGCCTCGACCTTCACGACGCGACCATCGACGACATGGACCGCTGCGCTGGTGCCCGCAACCTTCACGCCGTCGCGCACCTCGCTGCCTCGGACGTGCACGCCGAGGTCACTGACCCGGACGTGGTCGAACGCGAACCGGTCGGCGACGATGCCGAGGTCGCCGGCGTGGGCCGCGAGCACCCGGGTCGCGGCGGCCAGCGGTGCGCCGGCGGGCGCAGCGCCGAGGTCGCCCTGCAGCACCCCGGCGGCGCTCGGCATCAACCTCATCGAGACGGACGTCACCGCCGTAGCTGTGTCACCGCCGCTCATCGCGGACAGCCCCGGCATCGGCGCAGCTGCCAGCAGAAGCGCAGCTGTGGCGGTTATGGCGGCGAAAGATGTAGCACGGGTGATCACGGAAGCTCCGGCGGTGATAGACGTCCTACACCGTCATTCGACGCGCGAGGACGCACCGCCTCCATCCGAGCCACCGCACCCGCACCGCGTGCCGCCACCGCACACACAGCCCCACCCAGACTCTGTCATGCTGACGTGCGTAAACGCACGTCAGCATGACAGAGTCCGCGGGCTTAGCCGTTGAAGGCGCTGATGCCGGTCAGCATGCGGCCGAGGATGAGGTGCTGGATCTGGCTCGTGCCCTCGTACAACGTCGTCACACGTGCGTCGCGGAGCATGCGCTGGACCGGGTACTCGTCGATGTAGCCGTGGCCCCCATGGATCTGGACGGCGCGATCGGCGCAACGCACGGCTGCCTCGGTCGTGAACAGCTTCGCGGTCGAGACCTCCTGGCTGAACCGGACACCGGCGGCCTTTTTGATGGCGACCTTGTCCACCAGCGCCCTCGCGGCGGAGTAGTCGACATGAATCGCAGCCAGCAGCTCCTGGACCAGCTGGAAGCCCGCGATCTTGCGCCCGAACTGCTCGCGCTGCAGCGCGTAGTCAAGGCCGACCTCGAGCGCCTCGCGGGCGGTGCCGACGCAGCCAGCCGACAGCGAGAAACGCCCGTTATCGAGCGCCGAGAGCGCGACCTTCATGCCGCCACCGATCTGGCCGAGAACGGCGTCGTCGCCTACATGCACATCGATCAGCGCGATCTCGGCCGTGTCGCCCGACCGCAGCCCGAGCTTGCCGTGAATCTGCGTGCCGGCGTAGCCCTCGCTGTCTTGCGGGACGAGGAAGCAGGTGATGCCCTGATCCTCGCCGTCCACGATCGCCCGGGCGAAGATCATGGTGACGGCGCCCATCGAGCCGTTGGTGATGTAGACCTTCGCGCCGTTGATCACCCAGCCGCCGTCGATGCGGACGGCCTTGGACGTCATCTGTGACGGGTTGGAGCCTGCATCCGGCTCGGTTAGCCCGAAGGCGCCCAGCTTGCCGGCGGCGCAGCCCGGCAGCCAGCGCTCCTTCTGGTCTTCGGTGCCCCACTTGAGCACCGACATCGAGAACAGCCCAAGGTTCACCGACACCATCGAGCGCATCGAGGAGTCGGCCGCGCCGATCTCCT
>JBLFZR010000159.1:0-3417 GCA_047610595.1 Nitriliruptoraceae bacterium
CTGTGCCGCGTTCGATGTGCAGGCGGTGTGTGCTGGCTTCGTGACCGCGTTGCGTATCGCCGCGCCGCTGGTCGCAGACGGCCGTCCGGTGCTCGTCATCGGCGCCGAGACCATGAGCCGCATCGTGGACCCGACGGACAGATCGACCGCCGTGCTGTTCGGCGATGGGGCCGGGGCTGTGGTGCTCGGCAGCGGGCGCGGCGGGACGCTCGGTCCGTTCGACCTTGGATCTGACGGAACCGCGCTTGGGATCTTGCACGTCCCCGCAGGCGGATCCGCCGCGCCCGCCAGCGCCGACACCGTCGCCGCGGGGCAGCACACGCTGGTGATGCACGGGGGTGAGGTTTACCGCCGCGCGGTCACGCACCTCACCGGGTCGTCGCTGGCGGTGCTCTCGGCAGCCGGTCTTACAGCTGATGACGTCGACCTGTTCGTCGGGCACCAGGCCAATCAACGCATCCTCGACGCCGTCGCTCGCCGGCTGCGGCTGCCCATCGAGCGCCAGCAGCTGAGCGTCTCGCGCCACGGCAACACGTCGGCTGCATCGATTCCGCTCGCGCTTGCCGATGCGCTGTCCGCTGGCCGCCTTCGTCCTGGCAGCCGGGTGCTGCTGTCCGCCTTCGGCGCTGGTCTGTCATGGGCGTCCTGCCTGCTGACGATCGGCCCCGACTCGCCCGACTCGCCCGACTCGTCCGACTCCGGTCGCACCCCTGCTACCAACCAGACCGGAGCGTCGGCATGACCACCGCAGCCGCGACAACCACAGCACCAGCCGTTGACGGCGTGGCCCTCGTGACCGGCGGGTCGGGCGGCATCGGCGCCGCCATCTGCCGTCACCTTTCGACGCAGGGGCTGACCGTGCTGGTTGGCTACCGCAGTGATGCGGGTGCGGCTGAGGCTGTCGTTGCGAGCTGCAGCGGCAAGGCGGAGGCGGTCCACCTCGACGTCACCGACGAGGCGAGCGTCACCGCGGCCATCGCCCGCGCCGGCGATCTCGGCACGATCGACACGGTCGTCAACGCAGCGGGCGTTGCGGTGGACAAGCTGGCGATGCAGCTCTCCGCGGACGATTTCGATCGTGCGATCAGCGCCAACCTCCGCGGCGCGTTCTTGGTCAGCAAGGCCGCGCTGCGCCCGATGCTTCGGGCGCGCCACGGCCGCATTGTTCAGATCGGTTCGATCGTCGGGATCCGTGGGAACGCGGGGCAGGCTGCGTACGCGGCAGCAAAGGCTGGGTTGATCGGGTTCAGCGCCAGCCTCGCCAAGGAGGTCGCGCGCAAGGGCATCACTGTCAACGTCGTGGCTCCAGGGTTCGTCCAGACTGCGATGACCGACGCGCTGCCGGACGCAGCGCGCGCCGCGCTGCACGACCTCGCCCCGGTTGGGCGCCCCGTCACCGTTGACGAGGTGGCAGCCGCCGTCGCGTTCCTCGCATCGCCGGCCGCGTCGGGCATCACCGGGATCGTGCTGCCGGTCGACGGCGGCGCCACCTGCTGAGCCCGAGAGCCACGCATCCTGGACGCCTCGCGTTCATAAGCATCCCAGATCACCGCCCGGACCACGGGCGGACCACCACCGCCACCACACGGAGCATCACTATGAGCCAGATTGACCTGTTCGCGTCCCTCTCGAAGATCCTCGTCGACCAGTTCGGCGTGCCTGTCGATGATGTCGCGCTCGACGCGACCTTCGAGTCGCTCGGCCTCGACAGCCTTGACCTCGTCGAGGTGACGCTCGTCATCGACGAAGAGATGGGCATCCGCATCCCCGACGACAAGCTCGGCGACATCACCACGCCCGGCGACGCCGTCAACGTGCTGATCGAGCTGACGACGGTGGACGCCTGATGCTGCGCGACGTCCTCCCCGAGACGAACGAGCGCGCTGACCGGCGCGAGCACGACGGCCAGGCCGACATCGTCGTGACAGGCATGGGTGCCATCACGCCCGCCGGTCGCGGTGTCGACGCCACCTGGGCCGGCGTGCTCGCCGGCAAGCCCAGCGCGGCGTTGGACGAGGTGCTGGTTGAGGCAGGTGTGCAGGTCACGCTGGCCTGCCGCGTGCCAGCGTTCGACGCGGACGCCGAGCTCGGGCGCGGGACGTCGCGACGTCACGATCGCTACACGCAGCTGGCGCTGCTGGCTGCCCGTGAGGCAGTGCAGCACGCCGGGCTCGTGGACCTCAGAATCGACCCTGACCGCATCGTTGCGGCCGGCGTGGACCCCGACCGTGTTGGCGTGTTGCTGGGCTCCGGCATCGGTGGTGCGGAAGCGTGGTCCGAGACCTTCTCGCAGTACCTCGACAAGGGCCCGGGGCGTGTTTCTGCGCTGTTCATCCCCAAGATGTTGTCCAACACCGCCGCCGGTGCGATCGCGATGGCCACGGGCGCGCGCGGGCCCAACCTCACGGTGAACACAGCCTGTGCTGCCGGCGCCAGCGCCATCGGAACCGCGCTCCTGCTGCTGCGTAGCGGAGCTGTGGATGTCGTCATCGCCGGTGGTGTCGAGGCAGGCATCACGCCGCTTTCTGTCGCAGCCTTCGCGAACATGGGTGCGCTGTCAAAGAACGACGACCCCATGACCGCGAGCCGTCCGTTCGACGTCGGTCGCGACGGGTTCGTCATGGGCGAGGGCGCTGCGGTGCTCGTGCTGGAGCGCGCCGATCACGCCACCGCCCGGGGAGCCAAGGTGCTCGGTCGCGTGGCGGGGTACGGCGCCAGCGCAGACGCCCACCACGCGACCGCCCCGCCCGCGGACGGGGCCGGCGCGCAGCTCGCGATCCAACGCGCGCTGCTCGACGCTGGCCTGACCGCTGACGACATCGGCCATGTCAACGCGCACGGCACCTCCACGCCGATGAACGACGCCGCCGAGACCGCCGCGCTGACGGCGGTGCTCGGCGACCACCTCGGTTCGGTGCCTGTCACCTCGACCAAGGGCGTAACCGGGCACCTGCTCGGCGCCGCTGGCGCGGTCGAGGCGATCATCGCGCTGCACGTGCTGCGCGACGGGCTGGTCCCACCGACCGCTGGTCTGCGTGACCAAGACTCTGCCCTCGCGCTCGACGTCGTCACCGACGCCCCGCGCGCGCTCGACGTCGACGTCGTGCTGTCTAACAGCTTCGGCTTCGGCGGCCAGAACGCCGCCCTCATCCTCACGAGGTAGAGGGCGCGGCACAGCGAACGGGCCCGAGTTTCCCCTCGCACCGCGGGGAAACTCAGGCAACCCGCGCTGCGGTGACCGCGGACGCCAGCAGCACCAGGAGTTTCCCCTCGCTGTGAGGGGAAACTCGACACAAGGACACATGATGCTTGAGACACTGCTGACCGGGGATCCCGGGACGGACCCGGCTGCGCTGCGGGCGGGTGATGGGGCGCGGGCGCGCCTGCACGCGTTGCTCGACACGGGCTCGCTGGTCG
>JBLFZR010000160.1:0-3413 GCA_047610595.1 Nitriliruptoraceae bacterium
GTCATCACCGATGCACCGCTCGACGATGTCCGTCGACTGCTCGTGGCGATCGTGCGTGGCGCCCGCTTCAACGAGGGGCTGTTGCTCGAGGCGTTCCTCAACGGCTCGGTCCGTCGCCTGATTGAGCGCGCCCAGGTGCTCATGTCATGAGCGCTTCCTGTCGTGCGTACGTGAGGGCGACATCGCCGTCACCAGTACGGTCCACCCCGTCGACCACCCAGAGGTACATGTGAGCCGCATCGGACGCGTCGAGCGTCAGACCAAGGAAACCTCGATGCTCGTCGAGGTAGACCTCGACGGGACCGGGCAGGTGCACGTCACAACTGGTGTGCCCTTCTTTGACCACATGCTCGACCAGCTCGGTCGCCACGGGCGCCTCGATCTGACCGTGACAGCCAGTGGTGACACCGAGATCGATGACCATCACACAGTCGAGGATGTCGGCATCGCGCTGGGTCAGGCGCTGGCAGAGGCGTGGGGTGATCGCGCCGGGGTCGAGCGCTTCGGCGATGCGACGGTCCCGATCGACGAGTGCCTCACACGCACCGCGGTCGACCTTGCCGGGCGGCCGTACCTGGTGTGGGATGTCGAGGTTGCGCTGCCGGTCATCGGCACGTTCGAGACCTCGCTGATCAAGCACTTCTTTGAGTCCGTCATCGCAAACTCGCGTATGACCCTGCACGTGAAGCTGCTCGAGCCCGGCAACACGCACCACGTGTTCGAGTCGGTGTTCAAGTCGTTCGCCGTGGCGCTGCGCCGCGCAGTCGCGGTGACCGCGCCCGGGACCGCCGTGCCGTCCACCAAGGGCGTCCTGCAGTGAGCAGCGACTTATGACGACGGGCACGCGGCCCCGCGTGGCCGTCCTCGACTACGACGCCGGCAACGTCCGTTCGGCGCAGCGCGGGCTGCTCGCTGCGGGGGCCGATGCGATCGTGACGGGTGATGCCGATGAGGCGGCCGACGCCGACGCGTTGGTCGTCCCGGGCGTTGGCGCGTTTGGATCGTGTCTTGCGAACCTCCGAGCGGCCGGTCTGGTCGAGCTGCTGGACCGCTGGATCGCTGAGTCGCGTCCGATGCTCGGCATCTGCGTCGGGATGCAGCTGCTGTACGGCGCGTCGGACGAGGACGCTGCGACTGCTGGTCTTGGGCTGCTGCCAGGCCGAGTCGAGCGATTCCCTGCCGGCGCGACCGTTCCGCATATGGGCTGGAACACCGTCGAGCATGCGCCCCGCGCGAGCGGGGACCCTCTGATGTCCGGTGTCGACGGTGAGCGGCTGTACTTCGTCCACTCATTCTTCGCGGTTCCGGCCGACAGCGCCCATGTCGTGGCAACCACTCGCTACGCGGGCGCAGACGTGCCGTGTGTCGTGCGCGAGGGCAGCGTCGTGGGCACACAGTTTCATCCCGAGAAGTCTGGGCCGGTGGGGCAGCGTCTGCTGTCGAACTGGCTCGCGTACGAAGTGAGCATCACGTGAGCATCACCCTGTATCCCGCGGTCGACATCAAGGACGGCCGCGCCGTTCGCCTGACACAGGGGGCCGCCGACGCCGAGACGGTGTACGACGACGACCCGGTGGCGGCTGCGAAGCGGTTCACCGATGCGGGTTCGCCGTGGCTGCACGTGGTCGACCTTGATGCCGCTTTCACGGGTGAGCCCCGGAACCGACAGCTGATCGCCGACATCATCGAGCAGACCGGTGCGAAGGTGCAGGCGTCCGGCGGCGTACGCACCATCGAGGACGTTCGTACCTGCGTCGGCTTCGGCGCTGAGCGGGTGGTCATCGGCACGATGGCTCTGAGCAACCCGAACTTCGTCAAGCAGGTGCTCGACGAGCTCGGGCCCATCTGCGCCGTCGGGCTAGACGTCCGCGGCGATGTGCTGCAGGCGCGTGGCTGGACCGAGGAGGCCGGGAACCTGTGGGAGGCAGTCGAGACGTTCACCGCGATGGGCGTCCCACGCTTTGTGGTGACCGATGTGCACAAGGACGGGATGATGCAGGGCCCCAACACCGAGCTGCTGGTGCGCGTCGCGAACGCGACTGACGCGTTGGTCACAGCGTCCGGCGGCGTGTCGACGTTGGATGACATCCGTGCGATCAACGAGCTCCACGAGCGGGTCGACGCTGCGATCGTCGGCAAGGCGCTGTACGCGGAGGCCTTCACCATCACCGAAGCGCTGGCAGCTGCCGGTGCGCCGGGGTCGGCGTCCGGTGAGGCGTGAAGCGATGACACTTGCCGCCCGCGTTATCCCGTGTCTGGACGTCACTGACGGCCGGGTGGTGAAGGGCATCAACTTCGTGGACCTGCGTGATGCGGGTGATCCGGTCGAGCTGGGTCTGACATACGACCGCGAGGGCGCCGACGAGTTGGTGTTCCTCGATATCACGGCGTCCTCGGACGGCCGTGCGACGATGGTCGATGTGGTTGCACGGGTTGCGGACACGGTGTCCATCCCGTTCACCGTCGGCGGCGGGCTGCGCACCGTCGAGGACGCACGTCGGATGCTTCGTGCGGGTGCCGACAAGGTCGCGTTCAACACCGCGGGCGTGACCGATCCCGAGCTGTTCACCCGGGCTGCTGCGGCGTTCGGGTCGCAGTCTGTGGTGGCAGCTGTCGATGCACGCCGCAACGATCCCGACGACCCGTCCGCTGGCTGGGACGTGTTTGTCCACGGCGGCCGTACGTCGGTCGACAAAGACGCCGTCGCATGGTGCGTGGAGGTCGCCGAGCGTGGTGCGGGCGAGATACTGCTGACGTCGATGGACCGTGACGGCACGAAGATCGGCTTCGACACCGATCTGCTGCGCGCTGTGACGGCGTTGGTGGACGTTCCGGTTATCGCCAGCGGCGGTGCCGGCACGTCGGACCATATGGCCGAAGGGATCTTGGACGGGGGAGCAAGCGCTGTGCTTGCGGCCAGCATCTTTCACTTCGGCGAGCTTCGGATCCGCGATGTGAAGGACCGGATGGCTGCGCGTGGCGTGGTCGTCCGGCACGTGTCAGACGCATGAGGTGACCCCATTCCTCCAGCATGACGACCTGTTCTGGCTCACCGTCGGAGCAGTCGCCGGGCTTGTTGTGGGCCTGCTGGTCAGCCGCCGCGTCGCGGGGAGCTGGCACCGGCCGGTTGCGATCGCGTTGGCCTGCACCCACCTCGGCGCCGTCATAGGCATCACGCTGCTGCCGGTGCCGTTCGGCAGGCCACCCTTTGATCTGCCGTACTCCAACGTGCAGCTGATCCCGTTCGGCACGATCAGACTGCTGATTGACGGCTCGCAGTCGCTGCGGCAGCTAGGCGGGAACCTGCTGCTGCTGGCGCCGATGGGCGTGCTGGCCCCGATTGCGTGGCGTGCCGCTCGGCCCTGGGGGCGCACGATGGCATGGGGGGTCGTCGCGTCTGTCGCGATTGAGGT
>JBLFZR010000161.1:0-3407 GCA_047610595.1 Nitriliruptoraceae bacterium
AGAAGGCGTTCGTAGATCGGTCGCGCGCGGGCCGCGATCTCGACGCAGGCCGGTTCCAGCAGCTGCGTCGTGTGCGTGTGCGGGCGGGTGAAGCCGGTGCTGGCGTGGGTGTTGGCGTACCAGTGCTCGGCCCAGCTGCCGTCTTCGGGCTTGGGGCCCGCGGGCCAGGTAAGCATCGCCTCGTCAAACGGGAGTCCGAGCGCATCGCACAGGCGCGACAGCACGCCAGGCGGGTCCGCGAGCAGGCGCGATGACTCGAGGACGATGACGTTGCCGCGGTCCTCCATGCGATGCAACAGCTCGGCCTGCGCGGTGTAGCCGAGCGCAGCGACGCCCGGCGTCGAGACCTGTGCGGTGTAGGACGCCAGAACCGGTTCGGGGGCGCGCACGAGGATGACGTTGCGGCACGCATCGAGCCAGCCCCAGTCATCGAAAACCGACAGATGCGCAGCCATCTGCTTTGCGATGACAACGTCGGTCGGCCAGGGGCCTCGCAACAGCGTGCGCACCACCTGCATCGGGTCATGCGGCTGGCTGGCGAGCACGTCGGCGCGGCCGGGGTGGTCAGCGTCAGGGTGCGCTGCAAGCCACGCGGCGTACAGCGGCTCGTCAACGACCGAGCTGTCGGCGCGCTGACGGAAGGCGTACATCAGCGCGGTCGACACGTTGCGCGGTCCGGACCAGATGTTGATCAGCGTTGTCATCGAGTCATGCCACCTCGGCGGCGAGCGCCGCCGCGTACAGCGCCTGCAACCGTTGGGTGACCAGCCCAGGGACAGCTGCGTACGTGCTGCCGTCAAGCTCACGCACCGGGGTGATGCCGCCGAACGTGCCGGTGACGAACGCTTCCTCGGCCAGCTCGAGCTCGTCGGGGGTGAAGCGACGCTCCTCGGTGGGGATGCCGGCGGCGCGGGCCTCGCGCAGCACGACAGCGCGGGTGATGCCGGGCAGCGAGTGCTGGCCGTCACTGGTCAGCAGCACGCCGTCTTTGACACAGAAGAAGTTCGTTGCGTTGCAGGTCGCGACCCCACCGGTGGTGTCGAGCATCAGCGCCTCATCCGCACCGTGCGAGGTGGCCTCGACCAGCGCCACGACCTCGTGGATCTTGCTGTGGCAGTTCATCCGCTGGTCCAGCGTGTCCGGCGGCGGGCGCCGGACGCTGACGGTGCGCAGCGAGATGCCGGCTGCCGCGACATCGGGTCGGGCGAGCTTGTGCTCGGCGATCACGACGACCGTCGGGCCGGCGACCAGGTTCGCCGGGTGCTGGCTGGGCGTCTTCTTCCTGCCTCGGCTGACCATCAGGCGCAGGTGCGCGCCGTCGTGCATGCCGTTGTGCTCGACGACCTGATGCAGCAGATCGATGAAGCCCTGGCGGGTGAACGGGTGTGGCATCGACACAGCGTCCAGCCCCGCGCACAGCCGGTCCATATGCATCTCGAGGAACGCGAACCGGCCGTGGTGCAGCCGGATGCCCTCCCAGATCCCGTCGCCGACGAGGAACGCCGAGTCGAACACGCTCACGCTTGCGGTGTCGCGGTGGTGGAACGAGCCGTCGACGTACACCTCGACGTCCCGATTGCGCGGGTCCTCGACGGCGTCATGGGTGGTGGGCATCCGTGGTCCTGCGCGTCGTGGTATGTCAGATGTAGCAGGGTAGAGGAGCCGGGTGGGCGCTAAGCGCTCAGATGAGCTGGGTCGTCGACGCGGTCGCAGGCGGCGGGAGGTGGTTCGTCAATCAGTGTCGAATCGTTCTGTTACGAACAACCCCGGGGGACCAGTGCATCGCACACCGCTTCTTTTTCTGTCCGTTCTGACGGTGTCGCTGCTGGCCTTCGCGCCCGCGACGTCCGACGGCGATCTGTCGAGCTCGGCGTCCTGCCGTGTCGACGGTGCAGTCGCCTACAGCAATGCGATGGGCCAGGTCACCTGCACGGACGTCGGCGGCGACGAGTTCGAGGTCGATGTCACGGTGACCCTGCAGCGGCTGACCTCGGCGGGCTGGGAGAGCGTCGCCAGCGAGCGCTGCACCGGCGACTCGACCAACGGGCAGGCCAGCGTTCCGTGCGAGGTCGTCACCCCGACATTCTCGTCGGGCCCGCACCGGGCTCTGGTCGACGTTGCGTCACCGCAGGACCTCGACCCGGTCGAGTTTCGCCCGACCAACCAGGGCCCGGTGCGGCCCGATGCCCTCGCCGATGACGAGTGCGGTGTCAACGAGGCGTTCGACAACCGGGATACGGCCTTGGCCGATGCGCCTTGGGCCGACGTGTGTGCCATCACCATGACCCATCAGCTGGACAAGGTGGGCGGTGACGTCCGGCTGTCATCGGTCGAGATCAGCGTCCACGTCGCCGGCATGCTCGAGCACCGGACCCCGACGACCTCCTGGCACGCCAGCCTGGAGACCGAGAGCTGCGTACATTCTTTCGAGGCTGCCGGTGACGGGGTGACGGACGTGCGCGTCCTCTCCGAGTGCAACCCCGTGCCGTCGACACCGTGCGAGGGTGATAGGGGCACCATTTTTGGTGACAACTGCGTCGAGGACAACGGCTACACCGACTCGGAGACCAAGACCTTCACGGCCAGCCAGGTTGCGTTCACGGACACGGAGATCCGGATCACGCTTGATATCGACGACCTCGGCTCGCTCGCTGCCAATGACCTTGTTGCCGGCGCCACCGTGATATCGGTCATGGGCGGCTCGCGTACCAGCGTCAGGAGAACGGGCAACCTCTCACGGACGGCCGTCGGCACCGAATTCGCGTACAGCAACGGGCGTTCCTACACCTTCGACTGATCCGCCACCACTGTCAGGCGAGGTGGGCGCGCAGGACCGTGGCTACCTGCTCGACGTCGCCGGCGGCGAGGCGGCGGTGCGTGACAAGGCGGACGCCGGCGCCGTAGCGCAGCGCACCGATGCCTTCGGCGGCGAGCGCCGCGATGATGCGGTCGCGGTCGACATCCGGCCCCAACCCGCCGACGCCGAAGCGCACGATGTTGGTGCGCACGTCTGTGGCATCGAACGGCAGCAACACGTCGTACGGGTCGCGCGCACCGGGCAGCTCGGACAAGGCGTCGGCGAGCACGCGCGCTCGGGCGTGCGCTTCGGCGATGTCGTGCAGCGTGCCCGGCAGGCCCGCGTCGTCCAACACATGCAGCCCGGCCGCAGCGAGGATGCCTGACTGGCGCCAGCCGCCGCCGAGCAGCTTGCGCGCACGCTTTGCCTCGACGATGAACTCCTCGCTGCCGACCAGCACGGTCCCGATAGGGCACCCGATGCCCTTGCTGAGGCAGAGCGTGGACGAATCGCTGTCGGCCACCAACGTTGCGGCGTCCACCCCCAGCGCGACGGCCGCGTCGAGCAGCCGCGCGCCGTCGGTGTGGAGTGGGAGGTGCGCCGGGACGGC
>JBLFZR010000162.1:0-3388 GCA_047610595.1 Nitriliruptoraceae bacterium
ACGCCATGTGATGGCGGCGGACACGTCTGGCGTGTACGAATCATCGCCAGACCCGGCCCTGTTGCTCGCCAAGGCGCGCGCGTACGCGGCGCAGTCAGAGCAGATCAAGATCGGTCTGGTCATGACGTGGCTGGACATGCACGCGCTCGGTGGCATCCCTGCGATCACGGGCTGGTCGCCGTTGGAGTGGCTGCAGCTGGAGGCGGGCCTGTCGCGGTTTGAGGCGCACCGGCTGGTCCGGATGGCCTCACGGTTGCAAACGTTGCAACACACCCTTGGGGTGCTCGCGGCGGGGCATATCAACTTTGAGCAAGCCTCTGTGATCTGTGCCGAGACGACCCGGCTGCGTGGTGACGTGCTGTTGCAGGTCGAACGGTTCTGTTGTGACCACGCGATCGAGCTGCGTGCACGGGGCGATAACCCTGACATCCTGGGGTTCGTGCAAGAAGCGGTGCAGGACGCGCGGGGGCCACGGGATGTCGAGCGGGTCGAGGCTCGCGCCCGGGCAGGTCAAACGTTGGTGTCGCAACAAGATTTTGATGGCGGCGGGTTCATCTACGCCAACCTTGATCCGGTGAGCTACGACACGACCGTGCGTGGCATTGAGGACGCAGCGGGCCGCCCGACACCCGGGGTCTCACGCACGATGCAACGCGCTGAAGGCCTCGTCGCGATGGCGAGCGGCTGGCTCGCGGGCGGCACCGACGTCTCAACCTCACCGATCACCCCGACCGAGCAAGCTGACGCGGATGGCGTGATGCTGCGCCACGACGGTGCACACCCCGATCTGCTGTCAGTCGACGAGCACACCCGGCTCGACACGATGGTGCGCCGCGGGGCCGCGACCGCGAAACCGTCCGTGACCGTGCTGGTCGATCTCGAGAAGGTCCAGGGCCCGTATCTGGGTGTGTTGCTGCAGTCCGTCGGACGGCGCGCACCCCGACTCTCGGCCCGTCTGCTGGACACGTTGACGTGTGCCGGTGATCTGATCGTCCAGCTCACCGAAGGCCGCCGCCCGTTGGTCGAGCTGAAAGACCGGCACACGCTGTCCGCCGTCACACGCAGGGCTGTGATCGCGCGCGATCGTGGCTGCCGTTGGACCGGGTGTGCGCGACCTGCGTGGATGTGTGATGTGCACCACATCATCGCACGAGAAGACGGCGGCGACCATCGCCCTGACAATCTTGTCGTTTTGTGTCGCGAACACCATGTGCGGCTGCACGGCACCCACTGGACCGCAACCTTTGACGGTGCGACAGCAGCCTTTTGCATCTCGCGGCGTGCCGACGGGACCAACCCTGCACACACCACCTTCCCGCGTGGCATCCCGCCCCCGGTGGCCGCGCACCGATGACCTCAGCCACCGGCTGGGGCGTTCGTCGTGTGGCAGCGCCGGTGCCGACCGAGGGAGCTTCTGAGGTGTTTGCTCAACCGCAGGGCGTATCTTGCGCACCACGGACCTACAGGGAAAACACACGTGGCACGGATCCTCAGCATCGACGAGGGAACGACCGGCGTCCGCGGAGCGATTGTCGACGAGCACGGAACCGTCCTCGGCAGCGGATACCGCGAGTTTGCGCAGCACTTCCCAAAGCCCGGCTGGGTCGAGCATGACGCCGACGAGATCTGGGCTGCGACGCTGGACGCATGCGCCGAGGCGCTCGAGTCGACGGGCACGGCGCCCGCTGACGTGACCTGCGTCGGGATCACCAACCAGCGTGAGACGGCTGTGGTCTGGGAGCGATCGACCGGCCGCCCGATCCACCACGCCATCGTGTGGCAGGACCGCCGGACCGCTGGCATATGCGACCAGCTCAAGGGTGACGGGCACGCCGACCACATCCGGGCCACGACTGGCCTGGTCCTCGACGCCTACTTCTCGGGGACCAAGGTCGCGTGGATGCTGGACCATGTCGACGGTGCCCGCGCGCGAGCCGAAGCTGGCGAGCTGGCGTTTGGGACCGTTGATAGCTGGCTGGTCTGGAACCTCACCGACGGTGCGAGTCACGTCACCGAGCCGTCTAACGCGTGTCGCACCATGCTGTGGGACCTGCGCGGGGACCGATGGTCGGACACGATGTGCCAGCTGCTTGGTGTCCCCGCCACTGTGCTGCCGGAGGTCCGCGACAGCGCTGGGCACTTCGGACAGACCGTCCCTGCACGCTTCCTCGGCATCGACGCACCCATCACTGGGATCGCCGGCGACCAGCAGGCTGCGCTGTTTGGCCAAGGATGCTGGTCACCAGGCACGTCAAAGAACACGTACGGCACCGGATCGTTCCTGCTGCTCAACACCGGACAGGACGCACCCGTGTCCGAGCACGGGCTTCTGACCAGCGCAGGCTGGCGAATCAACGGCCGCACTACCTACGTGCTGGAAGGTGCGATCTTCGTCACAGGCGCGGCGGTGCAGTGGCTGCGTGACGGGCTTGGGATCGTCGACGATGCGGCCGAGACGCAGGCGCTGGCGTCCCAGGTGCCGCCCGGCAACGAGGGCGTCTACATGGTCCCTGCGTTCGTTGGCCTCGGCGCACCACACTGGGATCCGTACGCCCGGGGCACGATCGTCGGGATCACCCGCGGGACAGGCCGTGGCCACCTCGCCCGTGCAGCGCTGGAAGCGATGGCGTACCAGTCAGCCGACGTCGTGGACCTGATGGAGCGTGAGTCAGGCCAAGACCTCGTCGAGCTCCGCGTGGACGGCGGCGCGGCCGCGAACGAGCTGCTGTGTCAGTTCCAAGCTGACATCCTCGGTGTCCCAGTGCTGCGGCCCGCCCTCACCGAGACGACCGTGCTGGGCGCCGCGTTCCTGGCCGGACTGGGCGCGGGCATCTGGGCCAACACCGACGAGCTGGCCGACGTGTGGCAGCTCGACCAACGGTTCACGCCCGCGATGGACACCGAGACCCGACAGCGCCTGCGACGCGGCTGGGGGCAGGCGGTGGACCGGTCCAAAGGATGGGCGCACCTCGTGGACGAAGCATGAGCCTCGGCGCGCAGCTGTTGACCGCGCCTGTCGGTGTCGCCTTCCTTGCGTTGGGCGAGGCCTCCGGCCGGCTCGACGAGGCCCTCAAATCAAACGGCGTGACGCTCTGCCTCGCAGCGCACGCTGCGGCGGAGGTCCGCCGAGGGACAGACGGGGGCCGGCTCTCGGTGCTCCGCAGCGACCCGCCCGCGTGGCTACAGAACGCGGCAGCGAGGGTCGACGAGCAGGCTTCCTCCGGCCACCTCGATTGGTGGTCCAAGCGTGCTGACTTTGCAATCCACCGCCAGCTCTCCGACGGGATGACTGGCATTGAGGTTGTTGACCACCTCGGGCACGCACGAAGCCTCGCGGAGGAGGCGGATGCGCATCTACACACCTTCACTCGGGTCGACGGCGACGTCA
>JBLFZR010000163.1:0-3380 GCA_047610595.1 Nitriliruptoraceae bacterium
CCACGTCACGAGCTGGGCCGTGCACATCTCGACGCTCGCGTCTTGGGCCGACAGGACCAGCACGCGCACCTCGGTGTCGGACTCGACGACCAGCACGTCCTCGACGAGGTCGCAGGCACCGCCGGTGAACGTTATCTCCAGCAGCGTCTCGCCTTCAAGGACGGCCGCCTGCTCGATGAATCGACCCGTCGCGCCGACCGTCGCGCCGCGGGCGATCTGAGGCGCGCCGGAGCGCTCCTCGCTTGCATCCACGAAGCGGGCCACGTCCTGACCGCTGTAGGACTCGTCGGTGCAGTCGGCGTCACCGGCAAGGCAGGACCCCGCTGCGGCGCCGCTCTCTGGGGGGTCAACCATCGGGTCGTCGGACTCGCCGCTTACGGTGTCATCGCAGTCGGTGGCGCCCTCGATGCAGGCGGCGGCAGGGTTCGGCGCGTCCGCAGCAGCACCGTCGGTGACGTCGGGTTGGGTGGCGCAGCCCGCGAGCGTGAGCGCCAGGGCCGCGGCTGCGAACAGGACGCGAGCAGAGGGGGTGATGTTGACGGTCATATGTGGTTCCCGACGAAGAAGATGGGTCACGAGATAGGACTCCGCTCAGGGTGGCGCGGTTCCACGACGTGCAGCATCGCCGAACGCCCGGTCTCGGATGTGGCGGGTCAGATGACGACCGCGGTGTTCCCGTGGCGCCGCGCGCTGTGGCGGTAGTCCTCCCACGCCAGCGACAGACGTTCGACCGTTTCCTCTAGCACGTCTGGGTAGCGGGTGACCGGCAGCCGCAGTCGGTGGCGTGAACGGCCGTGCACGTCGTGGACGCTGGACGGGGCGATGCTCACACCACGACGCAAGGCGAACGGACCGAGCTCGGTCGATGTGCCCCAGCCCAGCTCGATCCACAGCGACAGGCCGCCTTGGGGTGGGAGCCACGACCACTCGGGCAGGTGTTCGGTCAGCAGGTCAGAGACCAACATCGAGCGTTCTTGTAGGCACTCGCGCTTGGTCTCGACGATCTGATCGTGGTGCGTGAGCAGCCGAACTGCGAGCGCCTGGTTCAGCAGCGAGGACGAGAGGTCGGTGGCGGCTTTTAGCCGCGCAAGCCGGCTGATCGTCGGGCGCGGGCCGCGGATCCACCCGACGCGCAGACCGCCCCAGATTGACTTCGATAGCGACCCAACCGTGAGGATTCGGTCCTGCGGTGCGCGCGGGTGCGCCGCCAGCGGCGCCGGCGGCTTCTCGTTACCCCACCACATCTCGGCCATCGTCAGGTCGTCGATGACGATCGTGTCTGTCTCGGCGAGCGCGTCGATCAACATGGTGCGGGCCGCAGGCGGCATCGTGCGGCCGGTCGGGTTCTGGCAGGACGGTTGCAGATAGACCAGCGCTGGGCGGCGCCGCAGCGCCGCACGAAGCTGCCCGATGTCCGCCCCGTTCGGGCCCACCTCGACGCCGACGAGATGCGCGTCGAGCATTCGAAACGCATCCAGCGCGCCGGGGTAGCTCTGCTCCTCGGTGACGACCACGTCACCCGCAGCGAGTCGTAGCTGGGCGATGAGGCTGATGGCCTGCATCGCGCCAGTCGTCGGCAAGATCTCTTCGGGCTCGGTTGGGAGCCCGTTCTGGGTGAGGTGCTCTGCCAGCGCCTCACGGAGCGCAGGGAGGCCGGCAACGGCGTAGCCGGGGGTTGTAAGAAGGTCGCGGACGTCCCCGCTGAACGCGGTCAGCGCCTCCTTGGGCAGGTCGATGCCGTCGTTCCAGTGGGCGCCGCGAACGTCGATGACGCCGGACGCTCGCAGAGGTGCCTCAAGGAACGAGTAGATCGAGTCCGCGGGGAGCACCTCGGCCACGCGCGCCTCACGGCTACCGGGCATGACATCCTCGCCGCCGAGCACCGTGCCGGCGCCGTGGCGGGTGACGGCGCGACCTTCGTCACGCAGCACCGCATACGCACGTACCACCGTCCCCCGCGAAACTTGGAGCGTCTCGGCGAGCGCGCGCTCGGCCGGCAGCTGGAGGCCTGGAGGCAGCTCGCCAGCATCGGCCAAGGCGGCTAGCCGGGTGGCCAGCGCGATGTACCGGGCGGCGTCGCCCTCATCCCACACAGCGAGACGGTCTCGAAGTTCGGTGGCCTGCACTGGGTCCTCCGTCGTACATCGTCCTGCGACAAGGCCCGATGGTGGCACCAATCGGGTCCAGTGCATCGTACTGGACCCGGATTTACCGTGGAATGGACCACTGTTAGCGAGAATGGACCTGTGGTTCAGCCGAATATGGCCCGACTCTCCTACTACCGACGAACTACAAAGGAATCGTGATGCGTCGCACTCCCTCCAACGACAGCACGTCACTGATCACCGCCGGCGGCAACGCCACCGGGCAGGTCGATCCCAACCCCTACTTCGAGGCTGCCTTCCGCGAGCTGGCTGATGCCCGCGCCGCGTACGACAGCGTCACCGGCAACCCGGAGCTCGTTCCGAGCCTCGCAGCTGCCGCTGCCCGTCTGTCGTCTGCTCGGCTGCAGATCACGACGCTCCGCACCGCTGCCTGAGCAGCGCGGTTCCTCCCCGCTGCACGTCGCCCATCACCGGTCGGTGATGGGCGACGTCGTGGTTCGGGCCGGATGGTCCGCTGCCAGTGATCCATCTGGCGGGAACGCGCGGCCGAGCGGCCGCCGCGCGAGTCGTATGCTGCTGGGTGACCGAAAAGGAACCAGATGCGGATGGACCGAGACAGCTTCCGCGTGGTCGATGGAATCGCGGACGGGCTGACCGTCCACGACGAAGAGGGGCGGTTCGAGTATGTCTCCCCGTCCTTTGGGGCCTTGTCCGGCTTCGAGGCCTCGGCGTTGATCGGGGGGAGCCCGTGTGACCTGGGACTGTTGCACCCGGACGATGTTGATCGAGCTGTCGCGGCGCACACCCAAGCGCTGTTGACGTCCAAGCCGTGGCGTTTCTCGTACCGGTTGCGGCGCAGCGATGAGGTGGTCGTCCGGCTGGAATCAACGGGAGGTGTGATCAACACTGCAGCTGGTTTGCGGATCGTTGCGACCCACCGAGAGACGGCGCCGCTTGCGCCGCTCGTGGACGAGTTGGCCCCAGAACGACAGCTACGGCTGCAGACGCAGGAGCTGGCAGACAGGCAGCAGCGATTCTTAACGATGGTGAGCCAGAGGGCACGGGCGCCGCTGACGTCCGTGGTTGGGATCGCCGCCCTGCTGCGCCAGCGCGGCGACGAGCTAGATCCCAATCCGCGGCGTGCACTGATCGAACGACTCCACACAGACTCATTGCTCCTGATGGAGCTGTTGAAGGACGTGGCGGAGGCGGACAAGCTCACGCGGGCTGACGTGGCGGTCCAACGACGAGTTGCGGACGTCCATGCGCTGGTGC
>JBLFZR010000164.1:0-3372 GCA_047610595.1 Nitriliruptoraceae bacterium
TGAGGGCGTGGGTGCGCGCCTCGGCGATGCCGACGGCGAACCCGCGCAACCGCATGTCGTCGGGGAGGTAGAAGAACGCGCGCTGGCGTCGCAGGCCTGGCGTCCACCGCACGAGCCGACCGACGGCCTGGCGGAAGAAGAGCTCCGTGACGGTGGTGGTCGCCCAGACGCCGACGCGCAGCCGCGGGATATCCACGCCTTCGCTGACCATGCGCACGGCGACGATCCACTCGCTGTCGTCTGTGCCGAACGCCTTGATCTTGGATGACGCCTGCGGGTCGTCGGAGGTGGCGACGGTCACCGACCGGCCGAACCGTTCACGCAACAGCTTCGCGATGCCGTGCGCGTGCTCCATGTCCGTCGCGATGACCAGCCCGCCGGCGGTGGGGTGGGTCTGGCGTATCTCGCGCAGTGTCGCGTCAGCGCGAGCCAGCACCTCGGGCAGCCACTGGCCGTCCAGCGACAGCGCGGTCCGCAGCCGCTGCGATGCTCGGGTTCGGTCCAGCTCATCTTGGAAGGTGGCCGACAGCACCGCGCCGTCGGGCGCTGTCCACTCCATCTCGCCGTCGACCCGTGGGAACAGCACAGGACGCACGACGCGCCCGTCACGGAGCGCCTCGCCGTAGCCGTAGGTGTAGTCCGCGACCGCTTCTTCCCATGTGTAGGTGACGAACGGGATCGGGTTGATGTCCGAGCGGAACGGCGTACCCGAGAGGCTCAGGCGACGTGCAGCGTTCTCGAAGGCGTGGGCGACCGAGTCACCCCACGCGCGTTCGGTCCCAGCGTGGTGGACCTCGTCGAGCACGACGATCGCGTCGTCGGCCGGGCCGCGGAGCGGCTGCGGGTCGGCTGCCACCTGCTGGTAGGTCACGACCACGCCGTGCATGTCGCGGGGCCATGGGTCGCTGGACGACCACGACGACTCGAGGTGGATGCCAAGCTGCGCGGCGGCCTCGGCCCACTGGAGCTTCAGATGCGAGGTGGGCGCCACGACGATCACGCGCCGGTGTGGGTAGCGGGTCAGGTCTTGCGCGATGGCGGTCAGCGCGAACGTGGTCTTGCCGGCGCCCGGCGTCGCCACGGCGAGGAAGTCGCGCCCGTGGTGCCGTTCGAGCAGCGTCAGGGCCTCGTGCTGCCATGGGCGCAGGCGAAGGGTGCGCACAGATGGCTCCAGGAGGTTGCGTGAGGAATGGATGGCCGCGGAAGGCGGGCGGGAGGGCTGAGCCCAGTGTGTGCGACTGATCTGTGAGGATGCCCCGCGGGTGTGACCCGAGGCCAGCCACCTCGACGCTTGCGGCCGCTTCGTGCGCCGGGCGGGCCGCGCTTGCGCGGTGGACCGGGAGCTGGTGACCGCACTGCGCCGTGGACACCCGTGCCGGTCTGGACGCTGCTACCGGACGTCGGCCACGATGCCTAGCACCTCGTCGCCGTACTGCTCGAGCTTCGCAGGGCCGATTCCCCGCACGTTGCGCAGCTCTTGCTCGTCGCGCGGTTGACGTTCCGCGATCGCGCGCAGCGTCTTGTTGTCGAACACGGTGTACGGCGGGGCACCGTTGGTCGACGCACGCTCGGTGCGCCATGTGCGCAAAGCGTCGTAGATCGGCTCGACGGCGGCCGCGTCCGAGTGTGGCGCGAGGCCGACCTCGAACAGGCCGCCCGTGGATGTCCCGGTTGCGGGCCGCACGCTGGGCGAGGGTCGCGGCTTGGTCACCGTCAGGCGGGTCGTCCGACCATCGATGATGACCGTGGTTGCTGGGTGCGCTGGGTGTCCGGTCAGCGTCAGCCGGACGCGGGCGCCCGTCGGCGTGTCGCGTTGTACGACGCGACCGACGGCGATGTGGTCGGCCGGTTGCACCTGCTCGATGACGACGTCGACCACGCCGGCGCAGCGCACACGCAGCCCGGGCGTCGCTCGGGTGCCGTCACCCAACGGTTCGGCGGTGGCGGGTGTCGGCAGCTCGGACCGGGCCAGTGCGTCGAGGTCCCCGTGGGGGTCTCCGCCGGGTGACACGGCCGCGCGTGCCAGCTCAGCAACGAACGGGCTGGGCGATTCCTTGGTAGCCACCACGGTCACGCTGGTCGCGCCACGGGTGAGCGCGACGTGGAACACGCGGCGCTCCTCCTCGAGGTCGTCGGTGAGGCGGTGTGGCATCAGGCCGTCGGTCGCCGACGTCACGATGACGTGCGGCCACTCCTCGCCCTTGACCTTGTGAATCGATGACAGATGGACCCCGTCTGGGTCCGGTGGGTGCTGCAGCGCATCGCGGAGCCACCACTGGAACGACGTTGGGTCCGGGTGGTGGGCCGCCAGCATCTCGAGCGCCGATAGGTCGTCGCCGTGGCTCGACCCGTCCAGGGTGCCCGACCCATCGAGCCGTTCCATGGACGCGCCAAGCCCGATATCGGCCCGCACCCGGCGCAGCAGCCCTGCGGTGTCGGCGCCCGCGCGGCGGGCATCAGCCAAGCGCTGGACGTCCTCGACGTAGCCAGACAGCCGCAACGACTGGTCGTCGGTGAGGCTGTGTCCGAGCTGATCAAGCTGGTCGAGGGACCATTCGTTGCCTCGACCGTTCAGGTTCTCGCGTAGCACGCCGGTCAGGCCACGAGGTGGGCGCTTGGCGGTGAGGTGGATGTCGCCGGGGTGGATGTGATCGGGGCCACACGCGATGCGCAGGTACGCCAGCGCTGACTTGATTCCGGTGCGCTGCAGCAGTGTCTCGCGCAGCGGCGCGGTGCTGGGGACGCCGGTGTGCTGCAGCAGCACCTGAATGGGCAGCAGCGAGGCGTTCACCCGCGACAGCACCGCGATGTCCGATGGCGCGGCGCCGTCGTTGATCAGGTCGCGGATGCGGTCGAGCACCAGCGTCGCTGCCTCGGTCGTCGGCACGGTCGCCACAGTCAGACCGGTGTCGGTGCGCCCGTTGCGCGGCCGGATCGTCTTGGCGACGCGGGTGCGGGTGTGTCCCAGCAGCGTGTCGGCGGCCGCCACAACGTCGGGGGGGCAGCGGTAGTTCACCTCGAGCCGGTGGTCCGCCGGTCCGGGGAACAGCAGGTCGTAGCGCAGCAGGTAGCGCGGGTCGGCGCCGGCGTGGCCGTAGATGACCTGATCGTCGTCGCCGACGCCGAACACCTGTAGGTCGGGCCAGCCGAGCAGGCGCAGCAGCAGCACGTACGCGGGCGCGAGGTCCTGAAACTCGTCCACCAGCAGGTGGGTGCATCGCTGCCGCCAGCGGTCTCGCAGCGCAACGTCGGTGCACAGCAGCTCGATGGCGCGGCAGATCTGCTCGTCAAAGTCCACGGCGCCGCGTCGGGCAAGCTGCTCGCGGTACTCACCGATGATGGTGGGCAGCCCCTCGACGTCACCGATCGCGA
>JBLFZR010000165.1:0-3367 GCA_047610595.1 Nitriliruptoraceae bacterium
GTGACGACCAGCGGGTGGCTTGCCATCTCATCAAGCATCACAGCGTCGGCCGGGCGGATGACACGCGGGTCCCAGACAGTCGCCTGCACCCCGTCGGCCGCCAGCAGCTCGGCTGCCTCCATCGCGGGCCCGAGGCGGTCCCCCACGGCCACGATGAGGAGGTCTGCGCCGATGCGGTGCCGCATTGCTGACAGCCCGCGCCCAGTCACATGGCCCTGGACTGCTGCGCCCTTGGGGAACCGGATCGACGCGGGGCCGGGCGCCTCGACCGCGCTGCGGAGCTGCTCCACCAGCTCTTGCTCGGTCGATGGCGCGAACACCGTCATGGCCGGGATACGCAGGCACAGCACGAGGTCGAGGATGCCGTGGTGGCTGGCCCCGTCGTCACCTGTGATGCCGGCGCGGTCAAAGCTGAACACGACGTGTTCGTTGTGCAGACCGACGTCAAGATTGGCCTGATCAAACGCGCGGGAGAAGAACGTCGAGTACAGCGCCACGACCGGGATCTTGCCCTCATGTGCGAGGCCAGCGGCGCCGGTGACCATGTGCTGCTCGGCGATGCCGACGTCGATGACGCGGTCCGGGTGGCGCTCCATGATCGGCAGCAGCCCGGTGGAGCCGGGCATGGCAGCCGTCATCGCCACGATGCGGTCGTCGCTGTCAGACAGCTCCACCAGCGCGTCCGAGAACGCCTGCGTCCACGAGCGGGACTTCGCTTTCGTCCCACGGCCGGTGGCGACGTCGAACGCGGAGGTGTCGTGCAGCTTCTTCTCTGGGTCCGTCTCGGCTGGGCTGTAGCCCTTCCCCTTCTGCGTCAGCACGTGCACCAGCACGGCGCCGTCGTACGTCTTGGCCGAACGAAGAGCCGCCTCGAGGTGCTCTTGGTTGTGCCCGTCGACGGGACCGAGGTAGCGCACGCCGAGCGCCTCGACAAACGACTGCAGCGCCGGGTCTTCTGCCACGACCGCCTTCACAGCATCGAGCCCCGCATCCGCCAACCGGCGGCCGTACGGCACCTTCTCTAGCAGCGGGTCCACCCGCCGGCGCGCGTCCTCGTACCGCTTCGAGAAGCGCAGCTTGGTGACCTCGGCAGAGAGGCGCGAGACGGTCTGGGCGTAGCTGCGACCGTTGTCGTTGAGGATGGTCAGCACCGGCACGTCGCCGTGCCCGATGGTGTTGAGCGCCTCGTACGCCATACCGCCGGTCAGCGCACCATCACCGATAACAGCGATCACGCGGCCGGCGTTCGGGTTGTCGGCGCGGCCCTTCGCAAGCCCGTACGCCCACGACAACGACGTCGAAGCATGGCTGTTCTCGATGACGTCGTGCGGGGACTCAGCGCGTGACGGGTATCCCGACATCCCACCGGCTTGCCGCAGCTGGTCGAACGAATCGCGTCGCCCGGTGACGATCTTGTGCACGTACGCCTGGTGCCCGGTGTCCCACAGAATGGTGTCGTGAGGCGAGTCGAAGACGCGGTGCAGGCCCAACGTCAGCTCGACGGCACCAAGGTTGGAACCTAGGTGTCCGCCCGTGCGCGCCACGGCCTCGACGATAAACGAGCGGATCTCGGTCGAGAGAGTCGCGAGCTCAGCCATCGACAGCGTCTTGATATCAGCCGGACCGTTGATGCGCTCGAGCACCATTCTCGACTCCTTCGGTGCGACGGCACGAACGCCGTCCTTCGGACCCCTAAACGTACGGCGGCAGCGTCGCCGGTGGCGAGCACCGCCGTTCTGCGCACAACTTGCCTCCCACACCAAGCCGACGGCAGGGCCGCGTCGCTCATCGAACCCGACGGCCGACATCGGCCCGCGACGAGCCGGGGCGAGGCCGAACAGCTGGCCGAGTGCGTCGCAGATACCACGCGGGGCCGATCAGCGGCACAGCGATCACGAACACGGTGTTCAGCACCCGCGACCGGCCAGCCTCGCGCCACCGCTCTGTTGGGTGGCGCCAGATGTCACGCACCGCCAACCACGGAATCAGCAGGCCCACGATCAGCGTGCCGACGATCGCCACCTCGCGTGGATGCACCGTGGCCCCTCGGATCTCGCGACCCCGACGCATGCCGGGGTCCTTGGATAGAACACAACAGGCTGGTCGCGACCAGATGATGCTTAACCGTTGATGGCCTGCTGGAGCAGCCGGTTGGTCAGCTTCGGGTCGGCCTGGCCCTTGGTGGCACCCATCACCTGACCGACGAGCGCACCGATGGCCTTGGGGTTGCCGCCTCGGATGTCCTCGACCGTCTTGGCGTTGCGGGCGATGACCTGGTCGATGATCAGCTGGAGCGCGCCCTCGTCGGAGACCTGCTGCAGCCCCTCCGCCTCGGCGACCGCCGATGGACTGCGCGTGCCGCCGTCCTTGAGCCCGACGTTCAGCACCTGCTTGGCGAGCTTGTTCGACAGCGTGCCGTCCGCAACAAGACCCACGAGCTGACCGATCCAGATGCCGGACAGACCGCTCGCGTGGACGTCCGTGCTGTCAGAAGCACACGCGCCCAAAAGCTCGCCCGTGATCCAGTTCGCAGCCGTCGACGGCTCCGCGCCGCTCGCGACCGCGTCATCAAGCCAGCCGACAAGGTCGTTGTCCACCAGCGTGATGACGATGTCGGCCGCGATACCCGTGTCGGCCAGCCGCGCCCGCGCCTGCTTGGGCAGCTCGGGCAGCCCAGCTCGGAGCCCCTCGATCTGCTCGTCCGTGTGAACGATCGGCGTAAGGTCAGGGTCCGGGAAGAAGCGATAGTCCGCCAGCGACTCCTTGCGACGCAGCGTCGCGGTGACGCCCGCTGTCTCGTCCCAATGGCGCGTCTCCATCACGATTGTCTCGCCGGCCTGGATGGCACGAACCTGACGCTCGGCCTCGTACGCGATCGAGCGGCCGATGGAGCGCACCGAGTTCAGGTTCTTGATCTCGGTACGGGTGCCCAGCATCGTGCCCGGGATGTGAACCGACACGTTTGCGTCGCAGCGGATCGAGCCCTCCTCCATCCGGGCGTCGGAGATGGCGATGGCGCGCACCACCGCGATCAGCTCGCGGACGTAGGCCTGCGCCTCCTCGGGCGTGCGTATGTCCGGGCGTGACACACACTCCAGCAGCGGGATGCCTGCACGGTTGAGGTCGATGAAGGACTTGTCAGAGCCGTGGAGTCGGCCGGTCTCGCCGCTGTGGGACGACTTGGCCGTGTCCTCCTCCATATGCACGCGCTCGATACGAACGCGGCGACCGATGGGCTCACTGCCGTCGTCGCCGTACGCGGCGTTGGGCTCGACCACGACATCGAGGAAGCCGTCATGACACAGGGGGATCTCGTACTGGCTGATCTGATAGTTCTTGGGGTTGTCGGGGTAGAAGTAGTTCTTGC
>JBLFZR010000166.1:0-3359 GCA_047610595.1 Nitriliruptoraceae bacterium
TTACTCGACGTCGATGGGGTCGGCCGCGGACCGATCGCACTCGACGTCGGACGGCTGCTGGCCAACATCGAGGTGGCCGAGGGCCACGGCCCCGAGGGCGCCCGGGTCGCACCGGCCTACGCGCGGGCGGTCGAGGCAGCGACGCGTCATCTTGCACCTGAATCCGAGATCGCCAAGGCTGCCGCCGCCGCATGGATCGGGCTGGCCACCGGCCCGCATCGCGTCCAGTCCACGGACTGGCACAGCCGCTGCAACGCCCGTATTGACCGGGCACTCGGCTGGGCCGAGCGCATCGCCTGAGGCTGGCCGGCCGAGCGGTTGCCTGGTGGTGGCACAGCCCAGCACGGCCCAAATGCCTGTTTTGAACGCCGAACGTGACGCGGTGGGTCAAATAGTCACGTTGGGCGTCATTCCTCCGAATTTTTGTAGCCAGTCCTCTGTCAACCTCTTTAACTAGTCCATAAGGTGCCGAAGTCAGAAGTGTCTGATGCAACGTGACGCGAGGGATGAACATGCAACGAGTAACCCTGGTCATCGAGCCTTCTGCCGGACGTCCGGCCCTTCCGGTCTCGGCGCTCAGCGCCGACCCGCCGTGGCTCGTGATTCGAGCCACTGATCTTAAAGATGCACGCGTCCTGTACGTCGAGCACGCCACTGACGTTGTCGTGCTCGACCTTGACCCGGACGGCGACCTAGCGCTGCTCGACGAGGTGCTGCGCTGGCAGCCACAGCCAGCCGTGGTGGCCATCAGCGACAACACCGACCCCGCGTTCGTGGGCAAGGCGATCGACCTGGGTGCGCAAGACGTGATCGAACGCCGATCGGTCACCGGCGACGATCTGCGCCGCGTGCTCGGCCTTGCTGCACGTCGCCACCTCGCGGTGGTACGAGCCAGGAACAGAGAGGCGATCGCCCACGCCCGCGCGAACGCCCTGTCCGCCTACGTCGGAGCTGTCACCCACGATCTGCGGGCACCGCTTGCGACCCTGATCTCGATGGCCGATATGGCGCGATGCATCGCGAAAGAGTCCGACACCCTTCGCCGGGCGAAGGAGCTGTCCGACGACGGCACGATCGCCGAGATGGGGACGCTGGTCTCGACGATGGACCGCATCGAGCAGCTCGGACACCGCGCGCTCAGCTTCACCGACACACTGCTCGCCGACGCCGAGACCGGCACCGCCACCCGTGCACAGCTGGACTTCGGACAGCTCGTCGCAGAGGCGTGGCATCTCGTCGAGGTCGACGGTGTGATGCTGACCATCGGCGACCTCCCGGCACACGTGTTCGGGCTTGAGGCTGCAACCAGCCAGGTGCTGGTCAACCTTCTGTCAAACGCGATCAACCAGATCCAGCGCCCCGGAGGCCGAATCCACGTCGAGTGCATCGAAGAGGTCGATCGCGTGCAGCTACGGCTGCACGACAACGGCCCGGGCGTGCGCGAGGAGGATCGGCTGTCGATCTTCAAGCCGGGCACATCCAGCGTCGGCTCGACCGGGCTTGGGCTCTCCACGGTCCAGCGCCAGATGCAGCGCCAGAGCGGACGATGCTGGGTCGAGTCGAGCTCGGTGCTCCCCGGCGCCGCCATGGTGCTGGAGTTTCCCGCGCGCGATTCCAGCCGCGCGCTGGCCACGCGCCGCGCGCTGCGGTCCACCATGCGTCGACACGAACAGACCACGATGTCGCTCGATCAGGTCAGTCCCGTCTGAGACGCTCACCGAGGAACCGGACGACCGCGTCCGGATCGATGGTGCGTGTGAACGGCGGGATGGTCTCCAAGATCGCTCGTCGGTAGCTCTTGGTCGCCAGTCGTGAATCCATAACCGCGACCACACCAACGTCGTCGACTCGGCGCAGCAGTCGCCCCGCGCCCTGCGCCAGCAGGGTGGCGGTGTGCGGGATATCGACCTGCTGAAAACCGTTGCCGCCAGCAGCTTCGACCGCCTCACGTCGGGCGTCGCGTAGCGGGTCACCTCGCCGTGGGAACGGCAGCTTGTCGATCACGACCAGCGACAGCGCATCGCCGGGGACGTCCACCCCTTCCCAGAACGATGTCGTCCCAGCCAGCACAGACGTCTCGTCGAGTCGCATGCGCTCGATCAGCCGACCGGTCGGCGCCTCGCCCTGGACGTGCAGTGTGATGCCGTCCTTTTTCAGGTGTGGCGTGATCCACTCGACCGTCTCACGCAGGTGCTTGTGCGAGGTGAACAGCAGCATCGTGCGGCCGCCCGCAGCGCGCACGAACCGGAGCGTCCGCTCGCGGTACAGCTCCTGCCACTTCGGGCTTCGCGGGTCGGGCCACTCCTTGGGCACATACAGCAAGCTGTTGTGCTTGTGGTCGAACGGCGAGTCGACTTTGAGCGTCAGCGCCGGCCTCGGTGGGTGCTCGTTGAGCCCGAACTGGTGCGCGACGTGGTCAAACGTCCCGCTCACAGCCAGCGTCGCCGAGGTTGCGATGACGGTGCGGTTGTCGAACAGCAGGTTGCGCAGCATCGGCGCCACGTCGATCGGGGCCGACGTCATCGACGGCCGTCGTTGGTTGCCGCCGGGCTCGACCCATACGACCGTGCCCTTGGTTGCCTCCGCCAGCGCGCTGAGGTCCTCGATCAGCGAGCCGAGCGAGAGCAACGCGCGCTGGCGACGCGCGACCTCCCGGTCTCCGTCCACCTCCGCGGCATCCACCTGCCGGCGCGCGTCGCCGACGTGCTTGGCCACCTCGCGCAGCACCCAGGCCCACGACTCGTCGCCGGAGGCAAGACGGCCGTCATCAACCTTCGCCATCTCGTCGAACCGGTCGCCGAGCAGCGTCGCATCATCGCGCAGCCGGTCCACGATGGCGCCCTCGACAAACGGAGCGACCGTGGTAGCCGCAGCGTTTAGACGCCCAGGCGCGAGCTCGACGCCGAGCACCCGTGACGCGATCTCTGGCAGCTTGTGCGCCTCATCGATCACGACGACGCGGTGCCGGGGCAGCACAAAGCCACCCGCGGTCCGCTCACGCGGGTCATCCGGGTCGTCCTCGGACTCGCCGCGGACGTCAGCGTCGATCTGCGCGTCGAGCAGCAGCATGTGCACGTTGGTGACCACGATGTTCGAGCCGAACGCTTTGGCCTTGGCCTGCTCGGCGAAGCAGTCGTCAAAGAAGCTGCACTTACGCCCGGTGCACTCCCGCGGGCCAACAGTCAGCTCGCGAAACAGCCGTTGCTCGATGCCGTCCGGCAGCTCGGCGCCGTCGCCGGTGTCCGTGGTCGCGGCCCACTCGGCGAGCTCTGCCTGCTGGCCCTCGTCCGCCTTGAAGCTGAACGTCGCCTGGCCACGATCAAGGTCGGCCACCTTGTCGAGGCAGAGGAAGTTCGACC
>JBLFZR010000167.1:0-3359 GCA_047610595.1 Nitriliruptoraceae bacterium
GTGAACAGGTACGCGTGGTGCAGCCGGTCCTCGGTGATCGCGTTGATCAACGTCCGCGTCACATGCTCCTGCCCCACCACCTCGGAGAAGGTCCGAGGACGGTGCTTGCGGTACAGGGACAGATAGGCCACGGCAGGCTCCGGCAGGTCACTCCGACGTGGACGGTCGGGCATCCGAGCCTACGCACCACATGCGACACCAAGCACCCCAGGTGCGCCGAGCGCCACCCGCGCCACGCGACGCCATCCCCAAGCCAACTACTAAGCCAATTACCAAGCCACGCACCACGCCAGCCACTAAGCCCAAGGGGGTCGGGAGGGCGGCCCCCGACCAGGGGGCGCAGGGGCAACAGAGTCCCCCTGCACAACAGGTGCGCAGGAACACCGGCAGGCAGTTCGAGGGGCCCCCTCGAAACAATCGAGGGACCCGGACCCCGGACGGGACCTAACTCAGCACCCGTACGGAACGGCTTAGGGCTGCTGCCTTCCGGCTCTGACCCGGTTCACCGGCGCACGTCGCCAAGGTTTGCCCCGCCCGGGATCGAGGCCCCGCGACGACGGCAGACGGTACCGGCCCGCTCGGGCGGTGCGCAGCGACGGCTCGGGACGGCGCACAGCCCGGCTGTGGTCAGCCGGCAGACGCGGTCGAACGACCCTCCAGTGTCATGTCACCGAGCAGGCCGACAACCGGCAGCAAGATCGCCTCGCCGGTGCCCACGCACCGCACGTGCACCGTGCTGCCCACCAGCGTGTGGGTGCACACGAGACGGTTGGGGTGGGAGGCGAGGTCCAAGTTGGTCACGTCAATCAGCCGCTGGGCACGCACGGGGTCAATCACCACTGCCCCGCTTGCCGCGAACTCGGCCTCGTCGATGATGCCAGCGATGTCACCTGCGAGGCCGGCAGCGACGTCCACCGACTCGCGATGGGCCTGAAAGAAGACGGCGGTGTCCAACGCGATCGCCCCAAGAGCTAGCACGATCAACAGCGCGAACGGGTAGAGGATCATCGTGTTGCCCTCCTCGACCGCAAGGCTCACTCGGGCAGAGGCGCGCCGCGTGCGCCTGCGTCGGGGCTCCGATCGGGGGCTCAGCATCGGATGCCTCCCGGGGGGATCGGCAGCCCAGCCCGATACGGCTCGATGCGCTCGGTGTGGGCGCCGATCACCTCGACGGTGCCGAACCCGCCTCCGATGATCGGGAGGTTGACCGTGTCGACCTCGACGATCACCTCGGCGAAGATCTGACCGCACCGGACACGGTCCCCGGTCACTCGGATGCTCGTGATGCGCCAGGTGGCGTCGGGGTCCAGCGGGGATCCGCCATGCGCCGTCAGCGCCTGGACTGCCGACGCATGCGCGAGTGCGTTCGCCTGACCGTTGCCGAGGTCGGCAACGGGGGACTCAACAACGGCGCGGCCTGCCTCGCGGGCGGCCGCCTCCACCGCGACCTTTGCGTCGATGACCGACCACCCGCTCAGCACCAGCAGCGTGCCGACCACAAACACAAGCACACCGAACGCGAGCCCTTCGGCACCTGCGACGAATCCGGCCTCCCGCTCGGTTGGGACCATCTGGTGGGCTGTGCGGCGGCGGGCCCTCACCGTTCGACCCTGGCGGTGGCCGCACGCCGCACATCGGTAAGGCCGAACCGGCCCGTGATGGCGGGCGACGCCACCCGAACGCTCACGCGAACGGTTGACCCGCTGCCGCTTCCGATCGCGTCGCGAACGATCACCGCGTCCACGATGGCGCCCTCCGCGAGCCCCCCGAGCACGTCTTTGGTCCGCGCGATGGCCTCACTGACGGTCGCGACCTGCGCCGCGCCAGCGCCGTGGTTGGCCCCGTCGACCGCGGCTGCCTGCGCGATGGTCGCGGTGAACAGATAGAGCATCACCTGCGACGCCAGCAGCAGGAAGCCAAGAAAGATGCCGACGCCGAAGACGGCGGTCAGCGCTGATTCCCCAGCCTCTGCAGCTCGGGTGCCCGCACGCAGCGCGCGACGCCGGCCCGGCGTGTCGCCAAGGCCTGCCTGGTTGATGCGCGTCGCGCTGTGGGTCACGGAGCGCAGCTGATGGTGCCGCCGATGGTGCCGCTCATCTCGGTCGCGACGGAGTCGCAGGCCGAGGTGGTCAAGGCTTGGAACCCGATCCACATCCCTGCACCGACAAACGCGAGGACGAGAACAGCGATGGCGGTCGAGATAACACCCTCTCCCTCTTCGTTGATAACAAGGTTGGACCAGCAGTCGGACAGGATCTCCCCCACGTGATGGGCGCGGACGATGCTGACGGTCGCGATGTGCTGCATAAGCGGCTCCTTGGTTCTGGTGCCGGTCGTAAGACCGGCGGCTTCTTGGGCTGGGTGGCTGGGCTGGGTGACTGGGCTGGGTGACTGGGCTGGGTGACTGGGCTGGGTGACTGGGCTGGGTGACTGGGCTGGGTGACTGGGCTGGGTGTTGTCGTGCGGGGGGGAAGAAGCGGCGGCACGGCCGCCCGCCTCAGCCGGCGAACAGCTCGACCGCCTTGATAAACGGGATAGCGATGAAGATGACGCCGGGCAGCAGCGTGGCGACGGTCACGGGGATCCAGACCTTCTGCGAGCGCTTGCCCATCGTCTCTAGCAGCTCGCGGTGGACGTCTTTGCGGATGGACCGAGCCTCGGCGGCGATCAGGCCAGCAAGGTCGGTGGTCTCGCGGTCGAGCGAGAGCACGCTGACCAACCGATCGACGGCGGGTACGTCGGCGAGCTGGCCCCACTCGCGCAGGGCGTCGGCCTCGGATCGTCCTTGCCGGATGCGGCTGACGACACGACCGAGGTCCGCAGCGACGGCACCCTCGCCGCGGACAGCCACCCGGTCGAGAGCGCCGAACAGCGACCAGCCTGCTCCGAGCAGCATCCCGATCTGCTCTGCCACGACCGGTAGCTCGAGGTAGAGCTGGCGCTTCCAGCGCGACGACGCGTCCACGACCTGCTGCTCGAGGAGCAAGAACGCCAGCGCCGGCGCACCGAACATGAGCAGCACACCCATCGCCGGAGGCGGTCGTACCGCTGCGGCGAACAGCACGCCGACACCGAACGCACCAAGAGCCCAGCCGAGCTGCCGGACGCGGAAACCGGTCGGATCGAGCTGCGCATGCACACGGGCGAGCCTCCGCTCAAGCGATTCGGTGATGCCGAGCACGGACGACAGCCTTTCGCCGATCGATCGCGCCAGCGGTGCGACGGCCTCGCGGAAAGACTCCACCGACAGCAGCCCCGCCCGCCGGGTGCCCCACGCACCCGGGACGTACGGCGCAAGCCGCTCAATCAGCGAGGCCCGCGAGAACCAGCGGAGCTCCGCCAGCAGCAACGTCAGTCCG
>JBLFZR010000168.1:0-3351 GCA_047610595.1 Nitriliruptoraceae bacterium
CGCCCGGTGGTGTGCAGGTGGGCGTGCTCCGGACCGACGCCTGGGTAATCAAGTCCAGCCGAAACGCTGTGAACCGGCATCACCTGCCCGTCGTCATCGACCATGGCGATGGTGCGCATGCCGTGCAGCACCGCCTCCTTGCCCTCGCTGATGGTCGCGGCTGAGCGCCCCGTGTGCAGGCCCTCCCCCGCTGCTTCCACACCGATCAGGCGCGTGGTGGACGGGCCGTCGTCGACGTACCGCGCGAACGCACCGATGGCGTTGCTTCCCCCACCGACGCACGCAAGAACGACATCAGGGTGCCCACCCATCGCCTCTGGCATCTGAATCTTTGTCTCTTCCGAGATGACCGCTTGCAGCTCGCGGACGATCGTGGGGAACGGGTGCGGCCCCATCGCTGAACCCAGCAGGTAATGCGTGTCAGCCACGTTGCTGACCCAGTCACGCATGGCCTCGTTCACCGCGTCCTTCAGCGTGCGGGTGCCCGCGTTCACCGGACGCACCTCCGCACCCAGCAGCTGCATCCGAACAACGTTCAAGCGCTGGCGACGGCAGTCTTCGGCACCCATGTACACCACGCACTCCAGCCCGAATCGGGCGGCAGCAGTGGCGCTGGCAACGCCGTGCTGCCCTGCGCCAGTCTCGGCGATGATGCGCGGCTTGCCCATGCGCTTCGCCAGCATCGCCTGCCCGAGCACGTTGTTGAGCTTGTGCGCGCCGGTGTGGGCGAGGTCCTCACGCTTGAGCCAGACCTTGCGCCCCAGCTTCTCTGACAGGCGCTCCGCGAAGTACACGGGTGTGGGGCGACCGCCCCACCGCGCAGCCAGCTCGGCCCGCTCGGCGATGAACGACTCGTCGGCAAGCGCGGACTCCCACGCCTCCTCCAGCTCGTTGAGGGCCCCATGCAGGGCCTCCGGCACGTATCGGCCACCGAATCGTCCGAAGTAGCCGGGCCTGTCGGGAGTGTCGGTGACGCTCATGCGTCAACCTTTCCTGCCGCAACCAGCGCGGCAACAGTGGTGGTGGGGTCTGCAGATGTGATGACGAACTCGCCGACCAGCACGGCGTCGGCGCCCTCGTCGCGGGCGCGATGCACATCCTCGGGGCCCCGCACCCCGGATTCAGCGACGGCGAGCACACCGGACGGCAGACCGGCACGAATCCGTCCGAACGCGTCTCGATCTAGCTCGAACGTGGAGAGGTTGCGGGCGTTCACACCGATGATGTCAGCGCCGACAGCCAGCGCACGCTCGACCTCGCCCTCGCCATGCACCTCAACGAGCACGTCCAGATGCAGACGTGTGGCCTCGGCGTGCATCGCCGCGAGCTCATCGTCGGTCAACGCAGCCACGATCAGGAGCACGCCGCTCGCCCCTGCGATGACGGCCTCGTGAATCATCAGCTCGTCAACGACGAAATCTTTGCGCAGCGCGATGGCCCCGGTCGAGACCGTGATGTCGTTTAGATCCGCGAGGTTGCCCTTAAATCGGCTCGGCTCGGTCAGCACGCTGATGGCCGCCGCGCCACCATCGAGGTACCGCTGGGCCTGTGTAACCGCGTCGATGCCAGGGGCGAGGTCGCCCTTGGACGGAGAGGCGCGCTTCACCTCGGCGATCACCGCGACACCGGGCCGCCCCAGCGCGCTGCGTAGCCGTCGTGGTGCCGCCTGTGCAGCCAAGGCGTCTGCGGCGGCCCGGACGCCGGGCGCTTCACCGGCGTCGCGGACGGCTGCGACGCGGTCACGAGCGGTGCCGAGCAGGGTGTCGAGGTAGGTCGCCATCAGGCACTCCCGTTCGAGCCGGCGGCAGCCGCGCCGGCGGTCATCGCGCTCGCTGCACGGATGGCGGACAGCAGCGCGCCAGCCTTGTGACGAGTCTCTGCCTCCTCAGACGCAGGCACGCTGTCGGCGACGATGCCGGCCCCGGCCTGCACGTACGCGATGCCGTCCTTGAGCACCAGCGTGCGCAGCGCGATGCAGGTGTCGAGGTTGCCGGACAGGTCGACGTAGCCAACGGCCCCGGCGTACACCCCACGGCGGGTGGGCTCGAGGCTGTCGATGATCTGCATCGCACGGACCTTCGGCGCCCCACTGACAGTGCCCGCGGGGAACACAGCACGCAGCACATCCACCGGGCTGACGTCGTCACGTAGCTCACCCACCACGCTGCTGACCAGATGCATCACATGGCTGTAGCGCTCGATGGTCATCAGGTCTCGGACCTTGACGCTGCCGATCTGACTCACTCGACCAAGGTCGTTGCGAGCAAGATCGACCAGCATCACGTGCTCCGCGATCTCCTTCTGGTCATGGCGCAGCGATTCCTCGTGCGCGTCGTCCTCGGCTGGCGTAGCCCCACGCGGACGGGTGCCCGCGATCGGCCAGGTCTCGACATGACGACCGTGCACCTGCACCAACGCCTCCGGCGACGAGCCGATCACATGGTGATCACCAAGGTCGAGCAGGAACAGGTACGGGCTGGGGTTGATCACCCGCAGGCTGCGATACAGCGTGAGCGGGTCAGCGTCCGTCGGGACCTCGAACCGCTGGCTCGGAACCGTCTGGAACGTGTCTCCCGCACGGATGTGCTCGAGCACCTGCTCGACCGCAGCCTCGTACTGCTCGGGCTGCATGTTGCTCGCAGCCCGCTCGGCGGGCTGGGCGAGCGGCGGTGCGATCGCCTGCTGTGCGGCCGGCGGGATCGGGCCCGCGATCCGGTCAACGAGCGCGAGCGTCGCCGCCACAGCATCGTCGTACGCCTGGCCTGCGGCGTCCGCATCAGCATCGGTCAGCTCGATCGTGATGACGTTCGTCACAACCGTCATGCGCTGGTGCTGATGGTCGAGCCCGATGATGTGCCGCGGGAACTGCTGCAGCACATCAGGCAGGCCGAGCGTGTCTTCACCCGTGGACGGGACGCTGGGCTCCACCTCGCGGACAGCCTCGAACCCGATGTAGCCCACAGCCCCGCCGTGCAGCGGCAGATCGAGGAGTCCCTCTGGCGCATGCAGCGCTCGGGTGGCCTTGTCGAGCGCATCGAGGGGGCCGGTGGCGTCCAGCGCGGCAGCCGGCGGGTTGCCGGTCCACGTGACCGTGCCATCGCGGCCCGTCAGCGTCCACATCGGGTCCAGCCCGACGAACGAATACCGCCCCCAACGGCCCTGCACGGCGGACTCCAGCAGGAAGCTGCCGGGCCCGGCAACGCGGGCATACACGCCGACCGGGGTAACCAGGTCACCCAACAGCTCGCACCACACCGGCACGCTGCCGTGGCCAGCCGCGAGCGCGGTGAACTCACTGCGTGAGGGGTGGAGTTGCATCGTCGGCCTGTGTCGGGCAGGTGGGGGATGGTA
>JBLFZR010000169.1:0-3350 GCA_047610595.1 Nitriliruptoraceae bacterium
AGGGCTTGCCGGACGATGTCATCGAGGCGATGGCCGAGGCCGGGATGGCGGGCATCGAGGCAGACCACCCGGACCACAACGCCGCAAGCCGCCGCAAGTACCGCGACATGGCGAAAGCGCTCGGCCTCGTTGTGACTGCTGGATCGGACTTCCATGGCAAGACTGACGAGGGCGGCGCCATCGGGTCGGCCACCACGAGCAACGCTGCGATGGACGAGCTCCGCGCTCGTCGATGACCGGTTGACGGACAGCGCGCCGTATCGACTGTGCGGCGGAGGCAACACACCGAACATCACACCTGTCCAAGTGAGCTGTCGCACCGAACGCCGCTCACCGAGCGATAGGAACAGGCGTGACTGTGCAGAAGGCAGCGAAAGTTATCCCCGTCCCCTCCTTCCATTTTGGGGTGGGGCCACTTGACGGGCGTGTGCTGCGAGTCGAGGTGGACACCCTCCGGTTCGGGCGTCGTGCCGACAACGACGTCGTGATCAACGACCCACACGTGTCGCGCGTGCACGCGCAGCTGGTGCGTGATGGGGACCTGCTGATACTGACCGACCTGGGCAGCACCTCAGGGACGCGCGTCAACGACCGTGAGGTCCGGGGTAGCAAAGTCGTGCGACACGGTGACATGATCTCGTTCGGGCCGGTTGAGGCGCGCTTCGAAGACCCATCGTTCCCGGCGCTGGGCAACGATCCCACGGTCAGCTTCGAGATCCCGAAGGTGCAGACGGGTCCGCACCTGTCTCCGCGTCAGACCGAGGTGCTCGAGCTGATGGCAGAGGGCATGACGAACAGCGAGATCGGCGCCCGACTAGGCGTAACGGAGCGGACCGTGAAGGCGTACGCGCAAGAGCTGTACGACCGCCTTGGCGTGAGAAACCGCGCAGGCGCCGTGGCCGAGGCCGCCCGCCACGGGATCCTCTGAGGCAGCAACACCTGGCTCGCGTCGTGGGCCTACAACCCACGACGGGGCCAGCGGTGCACGGCCCCGAGTCCGGACTCGACCCCGGACTCGACCCCGGACTCAGGCAGCGGGGCCTGCTGTTGTGAGGGCTGTGGGCGCCATCGCATGTTGGTGCGACGGGCGACGGTGCGAGGTCCGTTGTGGACGTTTCGCATCGCTTCACACGCCATGACTCCCAGCGCGTGCGCGCGTGCGTGGGAGCGTGGTTCACTCAGGCTCTGACCAAGGGAGACCGATGACCGCGACTGTCATCGCCGTCGCCAACCAGAAAGGCGGCGTCGGCAAAACCACGACGACCATCAACGTGGCTGCTGCCATGGCCGAGCTCGGCCAAGCGGTGCTCGTGGTTGACCTCGACCCGCAGGCGTGCCTCACGTTCTCGTTGGGCTACGACCCGGACACCGTCGAGCCCTCGCTGCACGACACCGTCGTTGGGCGCGCGCCGCTGGCCCGCACGATCCGTCAGCACACTGAGGTTGATGTGGTCCCCGCGACCATCGACCTCGCCGGTGCCGAGGTGACGCTGCTCAGCCGTACGGGTCGCGAGTACCTCTTACGAGGTCAGCTTGCCGACGTCCTGCCCAGCTACGACGTCGTGCTGATCGACTGTGCGCCGTCTCTCGGTGTGCTGACGATCAACGGCTTGACTGCGGCCGACCAGGTGATCATCCCGGTGCAGTGCGAAACGCTCGCACATCGCGGCGTGTCACAGCTGTTGGAGACCATCGGTGACGTCCGCCGCCTGACGAACCGTTCGCTGGTTCTTCGTGGCTTGGTCGCGACGATGTTCGACGGTCGCACGACGCATGCCCGGGAGGTCCTGCGCGACCTCATCTCGCGGTACGAACTGCCGTTGATCGGCGCGCCCGTCCGCAAGAGCATCCGCTTCTCGGAGTCGCCCACCAGCGGCCAATCGCTGGTCGCCTCCGGCATCGAGGTTCCGGGTGTGTTCGCGTACCGGGCCATCGCTCGCCAGCTGTTGGGGATGGATGTGCCGGAGGACCTGCTGGCCTCAGCCGGGTGGGACGAGACTCGCCGGCGCGTGCTGGACGACCCGAAGGTGGCGACCGAGGTAGTCGGTGGCAGTGCGTCGTCGACCGACATTGATGCTTCATCGGTTGGGTACGTCGACGGGCCGATCAACGTGGTGGAGCTCGACAGATGAGCGCCGCCGACGACGGTCCGCGGACTGGTCAGAGCGGTCGTTTCGATCGAGTCGGGCAGGGCCGCTCGCGGCCGCGCAGTGCGGAGGGCAAGGAAGCCTTGTTCTCGACCTCGCCGCTGGCGCCCGAGACCAAGCAGCTCGATGTGTCGTGTAGGCGATGCGGCGCCCGCACTGGTGTAGACCTGTTGGAGGCGCGCAGCCTGCTGACGCCTCCGTTCCTGTGGAACCCGGCGACCGGCGTGTTGTGGGGCCGTTGCCCCGCGTGCAAGCACCGGGCCCGCCTGCATATCCAGACAGGCCAGGCGTTGCGCGCCGTGTATGACATGCTCCCGTTCACGGACCGCGCCCGCTGAGCGCTCGCCATAGTGCGCCGCTGCCGCGTAGCGGGAGTGATCGACGAACGCAGGCGTGGTGTGGCGTGGATGCCGTCCGCCACACACGAACGGGCCCGCGATGCGGGCCCGTTCGTGTGTGTTATTTGATCTGGGATCAGGGGAGGAACTCCACCGCGACACCGCGGTCCATGCGGGGCGAGCCCTCGCCGCGGGCCTCGGACCCAGAGCGAGTCTTGCTCACCTGGCTGGGAAGATCGACACCGTCACCACCGGACCGGCCACCGTTGTTGCGGTTCTTGCCGCTGTTGCCGCCGCGGTTGTTGCGGTTCTTGCTGCTGTTGCCGCCGCTGTTGCCGCCGCCGCGGTTCTTGCGGTTGGAGTCGCGGCCACCGTCACGGCTGCTGTCGCGGTTGGAGTCGCGGCCACCGTCACGGCCGCCGTCGCGGTTGGACTCGCGGTTGGACTCGCGGTTGGAGTCGCGGCCACCGTCACGGCCGCCGTCGCGGTTGGACTCGCGGTTGGACTCGCGGCTGCCGTCGCGGTTGCTCGATCGCGAGCCACCGTCACGGCTGCTGTCGCGCGACGAACCGGACCGGCTCGACGTGCGCTCCCGGCTGGACGAACGCGTACGTGTCGACCCGTCTCGGCCGCTCTCGCGGGCTCCGTCTCGGTCTCGGTCGCTGCTCGAACGCGAGCTGCCACGGTCGTCATCGTGGCCGACGCCGTCGACGGGCTTGCCCCCGCGCGCCCGGACACGGGTTCCGCCGCCATCGTTGGACGATCCGGTGTCGCGTGAGGAGGTGCGTTCGCGCTTTTGGTCGCCGGTGTCGCGTGAGGAGGTGCGTTCGCGCTTTTGGTCGCCGGTGTCGCGTGAGGAGGTGCG
>JBLFZR010000170.1:0-3337 GCA_047610595.1 Nitriliruptoraceae bacterium
ACGCGCGGACTCGGCCGCGCAAGCGAGCTGTACGCGGCCGGCGTGCCACACAGCACCGCCTCACGACGTGTCACGCACGGCGTGTGGGACCGGCCGCATGACGGCGTGATCGACACCACCAGGGCCGCATGGGATTGGGAGCGGCGCGTGCTGGCAGCGGTGCTCAGCGGGCCACCCGGGACGTTGGCCTCGCACCGGTCGGCTGCACAGCTGCATGGGCTCCCGCTCGGCGGGGGCGCTCCGATCGAGATCACCACCCCCCGCGGAGGTCGCAGCCGAGCGCGGCCGGTTCTGGTCCACAGCTCGATCCGACCGGACGCGGGGACGATCGTGGGACCGGTGCCGATCACCAGCGGGCGGCGGACAGCCGTCGACCTCGCCACCTGCACCAACGACCGCACCTACGCCCGGTGTCTGCGCGAGCTGATGCGGCGAGGGCTGGTTCGCGCCAGTGACCTCACCGAACCGACGTTGCGCCATCTTCACGGCCATCAGCGCTTCATCGAGTTCGGCCACCGCGAACGGGACGCCGCGCTGCACCGGACCGAGAGCGTTCTTGAGGTCGACGGCCTCGACTGGCTGCTGCATCACGGCTTCGAAGGCTTCGTCACGCAGCTGCCCGTTGTCATCGGCGTCGAGCGCTACCGACTCGACGTGGCGTGGCCCCACCAGCGAGTCGCGTTGGAGTGGCTCGGTGCCCGATGGCACGCCGACGCACTCAGCACGGCAGCGGACGAAGACCGGCGTCACGCCTTCGAAGGCGCCGGGTGGCACGTCATCGACGGCCGCACCGCCGACCTCCACGGCGCGGCCGCCAGTGCGTTCGCCCGCCGCATCCGCGCAACCCTCGCCAACGCCCCGACTCTGTCACGCTGACGTGCGTATACGCACGTCAGCGTGACAGAGTCGGTGGATTAGTCGGTGAGGCCGTACTCCTCGGCGTAGTACTCGACGCCGAGGTGGGTGATGGCATCCTCGCCGGCGATCCAGCGCAGGGTGTTCTTCAGCTTCTTCAGCTGGATGAACAGGTCGTGCTCGGGGTACAGGCCAGGCTTGACCTGCGGGGACTTGAAGTAGAACGACAGCCACTCCTGGACGCCGCCCATCCCCGCGCGCTGCGCGAGGTCCATGAACAGCGCGAGGTCGAGCACGAGCGGTGCGGCCAGGATCGAATCCTTGCACAGGAAGTCGACCTTGATCTGCATCCGGTAGCCGAGCCAGCCGAACAGGTCGATGTTGTCCCAGCCCTCTTTGTCATCCCCGCGCGGCGGGTAGTAGTTGATCCGCACCTTGTGATAAAGGTTGCCGTACAGACCCGGGTACGTCTCGGGCTGGAGGATGTGCTCGAGCACGCCGAGCTTGCTGACCTCCTTGGACTTAAACGACTCGGGGTCATCGAGGACCTCGCCGTCGCGGTTGCCGAGGATGTTGGTCGAGAACCAGCCGGCGACGCCCAGCATGCGGGCCTTGAGCATCGGGGCGAGCACGGTCTTCAGCAGCGTCTGGCCCGTCTTAAAGTCCTTGCCAGCGATCGGCACGCCGTGCCGCTCAGCCAGCTCACGGATGGCGGGTGCGTCAACCGTGAGGTTTGGTGCGCCGTTCGCGAACGGGACACCTTCCAAGATGGCGGCGTACGCGTAAAGCATGGACGGTGGGATCGACGCATCCTCTGCGTCGATGGCCGCGTCGAGAGCTTCGATCGTCTGGTGCGTTGGGCCCGGCTCGATGTAGATCTCGGTTGAGGCACACCACACCATCACGATGCGCTCGCAGCCCTCACGCTCACGGAACTCACGGATGTCAGCGCGGACGGCCTCCAGCAGCTCGCGCTTGGTGCCCGTCTTCACGTTCGGCTCGTCCAGTCGCTTGACGTACGACCGATCAAAGGCCGCTGTCATCGGCTGAATCGCGCGCAGCTGATCCGCGATCGGCTCGATGTGCTTGGCCGCATCAAGAACGCCGGCCCGCATGGCCGCGACGTAGGCGTCGTCTGGGAACGGATCCCACGCGCCGAACACGATGTCGCTCAGCTCTGCCAGCGGCACCAGCTCGCGAACGGTCGGGGTCTGCTCCTCATCGCGGCGGCCCAGCCGGATCGTGCCCAGCTCGGTCAGCGATCCCACCGGTTCGGCCATGCCCTGTCGCATCAGCTCGACGCCAGCGATGAACGTCGTGGACACGGCACCGAGCCCGACCGTAAGGACTCCGAGCCGACCGTCAGCAGGAGCAGGCGGCGACGAGCGCCGGGGAGCGGTCGTGGAGGAGGTGGCGTCGCGCATGCAGCGTCCAGCGATCGGCGAAGATGGAGTGTGACGATACTCCGCACCGACCCTCGTTCCAGTCGCGTCACTGCCCGAACGTCAGTAACGCCCAACAAGCGGCCAGCGACGCACGCGCGCCGGACTTGAGTGCTACTCCGCGAGGGCGGAGGTGATCGCCAGCTCGAGCTCGGACCGGTGGTCTACGTCCAGCGCAGCCCCTGTCTGATCGCGCACGGCGAACACGTCGACGACCTCATGGCCCAACGTTGCGACCTTCGCCACCACTAAGTCCAGCTGCAGCTCGGCCAGCGCAGCCGCGATCCGGTACAGAACTCCGACCCGGTCCAGCGTGTGCACCTCGACCAGGGTCAAGCTCCCGGCTGCGTCATCGCCGGTGCTCACCGTCGTCGCCACAGGCGGCAGCTTGTCGATGCGGCGTTGCTCCGCGACCTGCTTGCGACGGACGCGAGCACGAACCGCGAGGCGGCCTGCGACAGCCTCAACGAGGTCGCCCTCGACGCTGACCCACCACGACCCAGTCGCGTGCTCCGGCAGCACGACGGTGAACGTGTCCACGGCGGTGCCGTCCTCACGCGTGTGGGCGTGTGCCTCAAGAATCGATCCACCGTGCAACGAGATGACGGCGGCCACGTTGGCGAACAGGCCCGGCGAGTCGAGTGCGATGACGTCGAGATCGTCGTAGCGCGTCCCGTCCTCTGCGAGCTCCCCCGGCGTCACACGCGTCCGGACCTCGGTGGGCTCACACGTCGGGCTGGCCATACCGGCGTGCCGAACGACGGCACGCGGCGCGACGGCAGCGGCGTAGCGCTCCGGCAGCATCAGCAGGTGCTGACGCACCAGGTCTTCGCTGACGCCGAGCGACGGACCGAGGTCGATGGCGTCCTCAGTTGTGGCATCGGGACCGTCAGGCAGACCGTCAGGATCTCGCTCGTCCAGCACAGCATCCACCTTCGTCACCAAGGTCAAGATCAGCGAGGCCTTCCACGCCGACCACGCCGAGGGGCCGGTCGCCTGACCATCCGCAGCGCTCAGCAGCCACAGGGCCGACAGCATGG
>JBLFZR010000171.1:0-3327 GCA_047610595.1 Nitriliruptoraceae bacterium
CCCCGCCCGGTACTTGCCGGTCAGCAGGCCGGCCTCCAGCGGGAAGTACGGCACGAACGCGACGTCGAGCTCGGCGCACGCGTCCAGCACGCCGTCGCGCTCCGGCTCGCGGGTCAGCACGCTGTAGTGGTTCTGCACCGACGCCCAGCTTGCGACCCCATCCGCAGCTGCTGCGGCCGCGGACTCGCGCAGCTGCGCGGCCGAGAAGGCGCTGCAGCCGATCTCGAGGATCTTGCCCTCGTCCCGTAGCTCCGCGAGGCAACCGAGTGTCTCGGCGACGGGCGTGGCGGGGTCCGGTCGGTGCAGCTGAAAGTGGTCAACGCGGTCCGTGCCAAGCCGACGCAGGCTGGCTTCCAGCCGCGTGCGGATCTGATCGGGCCTGCCCGCACCCTTCGCGATGGTGTGCGTGTGGCCCCACTTGGTCGCGATCACCGCCTGATCGCGGCGCGCCCCGAGGGCCGCGCCGAGCAGCTGCTCGGACCGTCCGTCGGTGTAAAGCTCCGCCGTGTCGAAGTAGGTGATGCCGTGCTCGAGCGCGGCGTCAACGACTGTCTGCGTCTGGTCCGCGTCGATGCGTCCACCGAAGTTGTTACACCCCAGGCCAACGACCGACACCTCCAGCTGTCCGATACGTGATGTGTTCATGCCGGCGACCGTAGACCAGCTCCCCCGAACGCCGCACACACCGCCGCCCACACCGCACCACGTTGCAGCTGCACGTCGGGCACGCCCCTACGGTTTGTGACGGTTCGCGACGATCGCCGGTGCGGCGCTTCGCGCGGCGTCGCCCATCGACCGAACGGCACACCATGACCACCGCGCGGCAGGCATGACCGGGGCGACGGACACGACGCTGCCGCAGCTGATGACCGCGGCCGTGCTGGTCGCGCACGGCGGTCCCGAGGCGCTCGAGCTACGCCACGACGTACCCCTCCCGACGCTGGCCGCAGGCCACGTGCTGATCCGGGTTGCGGCAGCCGGCGTCAACAACACCGACCTGTGGAGTCGACGCGGCGCGTACGGCACGCCAGAAGATCCCGACGCGATCGTCGGGTGGCAGGGCGTCCCGCTGTACTTCCCGCGCATCCAAGGCGGGGACGCCGTCGGTCACGTCGTCGCGGCCGGGGACGCGGCCGGACGCCAGCTGATCGGGCGTCGGGTGCTCATTGACCCGATCACGTACGGCGACGACCCACGTGCGGACGAACCCACCATCAAGGGAGTGATGGGGTCAGAATCAGACGGTGCGTTCGCGCAGTACCTGTGCGTCCCGACCGATCGAGCACACGACGTCACCACGTCTCCGCTGACTGATGAGCAGCTGGCCTGCCTGCCGATCGCGTACGGCACCGCGACCGGGATGCTCGAGCGCGCAGAGGTGGTCGCCGGCGACCGCATCGTGGTCACGGGCGCGTCCGGCGGCGTCGGGCTCGCGCTTGTGCAGCTGGCTGCTGCACGTGGCGCCGAGGTGATCGCCGTGACCAACAGCGCAGCCGTCGACGCGGTGCGTCGTGCAGGCGCCGCCGCGACCGTGCTTCGCGACCAGGTCGACGACGTCATCGCAGCCTGTCACGCGCTCGCACCCGACGGCGTTGACGTGGTCGCCGATGTCGTGGGAGGCCGCACGTTCACACGCCTGATGGATGTGCTGTGCACCGGAGGTCGGCTGGTCACCTGCGGCGCGGTCGCAGGGCCGGTGGTCGAGCTCGACCTGCGCGTGCTGTATCTGCGCCGTCGTCGGCTGATCGGCTCGACGATGCACACACCCGACCAGTTCCGGCGAATGGTCCAGGACGCGAACAGCGGCGCGATCGAGCCGGTCGTGGCTCGGACGTACGACCTCGACCAGATCGGCCAGGCGCAACGCGACTTCGAGCACGGTGGCCTGATCGGCAATCTGATCTTGCTGCCCGGGCGCACCGACCGCATCAGCTCGGGCAGCAGCACCTGACGGGCGCCGTAGCCCGGCACACACGTGATGCCCCAGCCGTTACGGCCCGGGCATCACGTGGTGCATGCTGCAGATCAGATCGCGTAGTCGCCGAAGCGCTGGACGGCGACGAAGACTGCCAGGCCACCCAGCATCACGTTCGGCGCGAGCGCCATCGCGCCGTCGCTGCGCTTGAGGTGCAGCGCTGCGGCGCCCACCATCGTCAGCGCCAAGCCGACGGCCGCCAGCGGCGTGAGGATCGGGAGGATGCCGACCGCTGCCGGTAGGACCAGACCGATACCTCCGATCACCTCGATGATGCCGATCGCGCGCAGCTGGCCCGCCGAGACGTCATCGACCCAATCCATCCGGCCGTCGCCTTTCTGCTTGATCGCAGCGGCGGACAGCGTGGCCTTCATCATGCCGCTACCGGCGAAGGCGATGGCGAGGATGACTTGGACAACCCACAGGGTGGTGTTCATGACGTGACCTGACTCGATGTGTACGTGCACGTTCATGTGAACGCTCAACTAAGTGTAGCTGGCAGATGCTTGAGCAGTCAACCAATGAGCGAGTACACTGGTCCTCATGAGCGAACCAAGATGGCTGACACCCGACGAGCTACACGCATGGCGGTGGCTCTCTGCGCTGATGCTCATCCTCCCAGGCAAGCTCGAGGAGTCGCTGCAGCAGCACGGTCTTACGTTCTTTGAGTACTCGATGCTCGCGGGCCTGTCGGGTGCGCCCGACAAGACTCTGCCGATGAGCACGCTCGCGCAGATCGCGAACGGCTCGCTGTCGCGGCTGTCGCACGCGGCACGTCGGCTGGAGTCACGCGGATGGATCGTGCGCCGCCCCTCCCCTGCGGACGGCCGCGTGACGCTGGCGACGCTGACCGATGACGGCGCAGCCCTGCTGGTGGCCGCGGCCCCCGCCCACGTCGAGGCGGTGCAGCAGTCAGTGTTTGACGTGCTGACGCCCGAGCAGGTGACCCAGCTGGATGTCATCAGCGCTGCGCTCGTACGCAACCTGCTACCCGGACCTCCCCCCTGGGAGCGCGACTAACCCGCCCAATGTGAGGTGCAGCTTCGCATTTCGCGTGCGATTCGCCGATGACAGCGTCTCGCGGGTCTCGGGCGTGGAGGTATCTTCCTCTCCATGACTTCTCCTGAGGGTTTCACGTACAAGCGCCGCAAGGCGAGCGAAGCTGTGGCGATCTTCCACCACGGCCGGCTGTCGAAGACGCTCAAGGGCGACGACGCGACCGAATTCCTCGCCAAGCTTGGCGGTGACGACGAGCAGCTGGTGATGGCCACGGCCACGGGTAACTACCGCCAGGGCACCGAGCCGAAGACGTCGCTGCGCATCGCACGCGACCAAGAGCACCGCGGCCCCCA
>JBLFZR010000172.1:0-3321 GCA_047610595.1 Nitriliruptoraceae bacterium
AGGACATCGCGCTGTACATCAACTCGCCGGGTGGCTCGATCACCTCGCTGTTCGCGATCTACGACACGATGCAGTTCATCCGCCCGCAGGTCTCGACGATCTGCATCGGGCAGGCCGCATCGGCCGCCGCCGTGCTGCTGGCGTGTGGCGCGCCGGGCAAGCGCTTCGCACTGCCCAACAGCCGCGTGTTGCTGCACGAGCCCCGTGGTGGCGGTCAGGGTCAAGCGTCCGACATCGAGGTCGTCGCCCGCGAGATCATCCGCATGCGTGACGCCTTGAACCGCGTGCTGTCGGAGGCAACCGGTAAGACCGTCGAGAAGATCGGCGAGGACACCGCGCGCGACTTCATCCTCACCGCCGCCGAGGCCAAGGAGTACGGCCTCGTCGACGAGATCATCGACAAGCGCACCAAGTCCGAGGTCGCCGTCCGCTGACCGTCGCACGACAACAGACCGCCGCCCCCGTCCGTTGGGAGCGGCGGTCTTTTTGTGCCAGATTCGTCCATCTGGCCGCGATATGTGGCGCTTTGATCTTTGGGCGCGACCGCGATTCCTCGACACCGGTGCCGTCTTCTCTGTTAGTGTCACCGCCTATCGGCCGGTTGCGTGAGTTTGTTCAGTGTTATATGATTCCGTTCGCATCTCGGCCGTGTGAGAGGTGATGTGATGTCGGTCCAGCGACTGCGTCTCTTGGAGGGCGCCTCCGCCGTCGGCACCGCTGTTGCGGCAGCGGCGTGCTTCTGGGCTGCGGTCGCGGAGGATCAGTTCGAGTTGGCGATCGTGATTCTGGTCATGATCCTGGGACGTACCCAATCGCTGAGCGAGCGTGCGCAGCGCGTCGGCTCGCTCGGGCTCGTGCTCGCGATCGCCGCGACGGTGGGCGCCATCGGGGACCCGTCGGTCCCACTCCTGGTGGCGGTGCTGATCGTCGTCGCTGAGTTCGGTTTCACAGCGCGACCGCGGGCTGCCATCGCGATGGGTCTCGCAGCCGCGATCGCCGTCGTGGTGGCCGGCATGGTCATAGCGTCGGAGCAGTTGGTGGCAGGCGCTGGGCTGTGGCCACTCGCACTCATCCCGTTCGTGGCGCTGGCGTCCAGCCAGCTGCGATCCATGGGCGCAGCGCAGGCGACGGCTGAGCTCGAGTCGGTCACGATCGCACTGGACGAGATCGTGCGGATGGCGGAACGGATGCCAGCCGGGTTCGACTGGTGGTCGGTTGCGACGGCGGTGGATGACGAGCTGCGGGAGGCCAGCGGTGCCGGTCCCGAGACGGAGCCACACTCACACCTGTTTGTCGTACGGGACGGTGTGCTGTTTGGCGTCGGCGTGCCGTGGGGTCGCCGGGCTGTCGCGCTCGCCGCGGACCTCCCGCGAGGTCATCGTCGCCGGACGTGGTCCCCCGTGGCGTCCGAGCAGCTGCCGGTGCAGATGCAGGCGCAGCTCGGGGCCGGCCCGTGGTATCTGGCCCGGCTCGGGCCAGGCGGGGTGCGGGGTGCCGTGCTCGTGCGAGCCGATATCCGGTCGGAGGTGCTGGACGAGCTGACGGACGTCCTTGGGCTGGCAGCAGTCACGATGTTGAACGTCGATCGATTCGAACGGCTCGAGGAGCTGGCCACCAGCTCGGCGCGGATACGGCTCGGTCACGACCTCCACGACGGGATCGCCCAGGCGCTGACGCACGTCCGGATCGAGTTGGATCTGCTCGGATTGCAGCACCCGGACGTGGTGTCGCACGCCGGACGCATCCGTGCCGTGGTGGATGCGGCGCTGCTGGACGTGCGATGCACCGTCGACTCGCTCCGTGAGATCGCACCGCTCCGTGAGCGGCTCGAGCGCCATGTGCAGCTGCTGTCGTCACTATCTCCGGCTGCAATCGAGCTTGAGGTCTCACCGGTTCTCGACGTGCCGGAGGGCGTGTCGGACCAGGCCTTCCGGATCGTCCAGGAAGCGTTGTCCAACGCGGTGCGCCATGCTGAAGCCGACTCGATTCACGTCTCGGTGCTACAGGACGCGACGAGCCTGACGGTGGCGGTGGTCGATGACGGCCGCGGGATCGCCGTTGGCGCCGCGGCGGGCGTGGGGCTGGCCGGGATGCGGAGCCGCACCCACCGGCTGGGCGGGCGCATCGTCGTGCGGGAACGCCGAGGTGGCGGGACGGTCGTCGAGGTCAACACGCCCATCAGACTTGATGCACGACTCCCCAAGGCGGTCCGTTGAACCTCGAAGACTTTGCGATGGCCAGCGCGCCGAGCACCACGATGACGACCATCCTCGTCGTCGATGACCACGCGTTGGTGCGCGACAGCTTGGTGCGTGCACTGGTGGCCGACGGGCACGACGTGGTGGGCGCCTGCCGTGGCCCAGAGGAAGCCATGCGGCTGCTGCTGTCCTTGGCCCCGGACGTCGTGCTCGTGGATGTCAACCTCGGCGCTCGCGTCGATGGCGTCGAGTTGGCCGAAGAGATCCGTCGCGTCGCCCCTTCGGTCCGGGTCGCCATCGTCTCGATGCACGACGACGATCCCACTGTGCGGCGTGCGATGGAAGCGGGCGTGGCAGGGTTCGTCTCGAAAGATGAGCCGCTTGATGAGCTGCTGCACGCGGTACGGACGGTGGCCAGCGGCGGGTCGTACCTGTCGTCCCGGCTGGCCGGTTCGGTGATCGCGATGATGGGCGGGCGCAGCGATGGGTCCCACCATCTGACCAATCGCGAGTCCGAGATTCTGCAGCACCTCGCACGTGGTGAGCGGACATCTGACATAGCTGATGCGCTCTTCCTCGCAGAGAAAACGGTGAAGAACCACCTCACAAACCTGTATGGGAAGCTGGGCGTCAGCACCGCGGCTCAAGCCGTGGCCGAGGCTTTCCAGCGCGGCCTCGTGACGCGAGGCTGAGCGATGTCGGGCCCGGTTCAACCCGGGACTTTCGTCCCGGTGGTGTCGGCCTCCAGTCCCGGCCAGACGTGACCGCCGTCCGGTCAAGGTCACGACCTGCGCCCTACAGGTCGGTGCTTGAGCGGCGCCACAATTGATCTCAGGACAGCGGGCCAGACGGGCCCGCGACCAAGATCAAGGGAGAGATTCATGAACATCCTCAACTACTACCGGGCCAAGGTTTTCACGACCGCCCGCGCTCTCGGTGCCGATGAAGAGGGCGCGACCGCAGCTGAGTACGCGTTCCTGCTGGTGTTCATCGCCATCGTCGCGACGATCGGCATGGTCGTGCTCGGCCAGGGGCTCCTGAACATCTTCGACGAGACGGGCACGACGATCGATGGCATCGGGCCCGGAACGCCTGGAACCCCGGCCACGGCACCCAACTGATC
>JBLFZR010000173.1:0-3280 GCA_047610595.1 Nitriliruptoraceae bacterium
AGCGCGATCTCGACACCCACCGTGTCCATGCCAGCCTTTAGCAGCAGCTGGCCTGTCGTGGCGAGCATGATCGACAACGCAAGTGCCAACATCGTCGAACCGCTCATATGTCCTCCGGGGTGTGCGCGTGGCGACGGGACGTCGCCACGCGGTAAACAGTAGGCGAGACCGCCCGCACTCAAGCCGTCAGGCGGCGCGGCGCCCACGACGGGCCGTGCCAGCCAGCAGCGCTGCGCCACCCAGCAGCATCGCCGCCATGCCGACTGCGCCGCCTCCGGTGGCTGCCAGCGGGCCATCGTGGTCTGCGGAGACACCCTTGACAACGCTGTCACCAGCTGGTCCGAGCCCCTCGGCGCTGACAGCGTCGCCGTCCTCGTTGAACTCGACGCGGATCGTCTCCGGCGTGCCGTCCTCGCCTGCGATGCAGTAGGTGAACGCCGACCCATCGCGATCTACGGGCTGGCCGATGGACCGCAAGAACAGATCAATCTCGCCGCCGATCAAGGCGTGGATGTCCTCGAGCTGGGGGCCCGATCCGTCCACGACGCAGCCGTTGCCGCCGTACACCGCCCGCTCCCAGGTACGGAGGTAGTCCTCAGCCCCGTTGAGCATGTCGTCCTCGATCTGCGCTGCAGCGTCGGCACCGAGCTGCTGATGCGCGGACCGAATGATCTCTTGGAACCAGTCAGCGAACAGGCCGTAGTGCGCCACCCCGTCGGTGTTGATGTCGTACGTGTGCACGCCGGACACCTGCTGGAAGACCGTGACGTCCCCGATCGGCGCTTTGAAGCCCTCAGGGCCGTACGTGATCTTGTCAATCAGGTCACCGCTGGGCCCTGGCTGACCGCCGAGCCCGTTGGTGTCCGCCCCGTATCCGAGCCCGAAGAAGGCGCGGTCCGGCGCGTGTGCCTCGTGCCACGCGCGACGCTCGACCCAGCGGTCAACGAACCGGTACGCCGAGGTGGTGCGTGGCGCGACAACGCCGTCCATGTCGAAGATGCGCTGGTAGATGACGTCGTTGCCCCATGAGTGCGAGGACAAGACCCCGGGAATGCGGCGCGGCGTGCCCGCTGCGTCGGCTGCTGCGTGCATCGCGGGCGTGACAACGTCCTGTAGCAAGTCCAGCGCCTGACGCTGCGCCAGCGCCGACATGTGGTCCGGGTCGAACAAGATCCCCCGCTCTGCCATCTGCGTGATGAGCTGCGCGCCGAGATCGGTCAGACCACGCGCGTTGCAGTGCGGGCCTGACGGGTAGATCGGCGTCGGGCCGCTGGCCGGGCCGAACATGCCCAGAATCGTGCCCGCGAGCACGTCGACCTCCTCGGGACCGTTCCCGCCGCCGATGTCGTCGCCCGCGTTCAGCTGCAGCTTGTCGGTCTGCGTGCCGGCGTGGTTGTGGCCGCCACCCTCGTTCTGGTCCGGCGTCGGATCGGGACACGTCCGCATGTCCCAGAAGTGACCGGAGACGAGCTTCTGCCCCGCGTTGACGGCAACGCCGGTCGTGCCGCCATCCCCTGTGACGCCCGCGAGCGCGCTGTCGAACTTGTTCAACAGCTCCATCTGGCGCACACCCATGTCCACAACCTCGGTCAGCGACGTGGCGATGGACTCGGCCGTGCACTGCGGCTGATCGAGCACCTCACGGCAGTCGAACAGCTCGGAGATCTCGATGCCGAGGACGATCGCAAGGCGGCCGTCGTTGGCCGTGCGACGCGCCTGCGCAGGCGTGGTGACGATTCGCAGCCAGCCCTCGCCAGGGCCACCGCTCTGGGCATCGATGTACTCCTGCAGCTGGAACATCCGCTGTGCCTGCAGCCGAACCGAGTCCATCTCGTTGCACGAGTTCTTCTTCTCGGGGTACAGCTGGCACAGGGCCGTGTTCTCGACCAGCAGAATCGTCGTAAGACGTAGCCCGCCGTGATAGGCCCGCTCGAGCCACTTGTAGTAGTACTGCTCGTGCGTCAGCGTTTCGTGCGTCGGCCACGTCGCGAACGTGGGCCAGCCGACCGAGTCGTACGTGGTGAAGGGGCTCTCCGGTGACGCACCGGACAGACCAACCTCGAGCACCCCGTTCAGGTTGCTGCCGTCCGCTGCGCAGTCGGGCAGCGCGTACTCCACGCCCCACCGGTGCCACGGTTGCCCGCATCGCAGCTTGCCGCCGAGAAACTCGTACGCCATGCCATGCACATGCGCTTCAAAGAATCCACGCACCGAGGCCGCTGCGCCGTCCGGGTTCTTCGAAGGCTCTCCGGAGGTGTTGGTGCTTATCTCGGGCCAGATCGCGCAGCTGTCGGCGAGGTGGAACCGAACATCGGTGAGCGTCGCGCCGCTGGCGTCGTCGGGCAGCGTCAGCGCGTAGGGCTGACCGGCCTCGTCACGCGCGTCCGCGTCCTCACCCATCGCAGCGACCAGCCAGTCCCCCGCGGTCGATGGAGCAGCAGCCAGCATGAGACCGGCCGACAGGTAGGTGCGGTCGGACCACCACGCGCCGTCGACATCGGTGGACAGGCCCTCGTCGGCGACGATGAGGTAGCGGCCCAGCTCGGTCGCCTGCAGCAGGAACGGCGCAGCATCGGCAGCAGTCGCGTCTACAACCAGATCAGCCCCGGACCGACCGAGATAGCCATCGGTGGTCCGCATCGTGTAGCAGCCCCCCGCCAGCGCGTAGCGGTCCTCCGGCTGCGGCAGTCGGTCATCAACGTCACGATCGTCGGTCAGCGCGAACGGCACCGTCAGCGCGGCGTCGCTGCCTGCGATCGCACCCGGCCCGGTCGGCGTCGACGGGGTGCCCATGGTCGCGCCTGCGACACCTGCCCCCAGCATCGTGGCGACCAGCGAGGTCGCAGCGAGGGTCGCCAGCGCCCGGCTCGCGGCTCTCGTGTCTCCGGACAGGCGTGATGCGTTCGACATAGAGAGCCCTCCCGAACCGTTCCGCAACGGCTCATCAGCCGTGCGTGTACGCACGGCGCACGGGAAATGGTAGAAGCCCGAAGCGCTGCGTGCCTGCGGCAGCGCTCACTGTGAGGTAGGCGGCACTAGCACTGGCGCGAGCTGCTGCCATGGTGCCGCGGCTTCCAGCTCGTACGCCAGCTGGAGCAGCATCCGCTCATCACCGATCACACCCTGCAGCTGCACACCGATGGGAAGCCCCGCGCCCGAGAGGCCAGCCGGCACCGAGATCGCTGGCGTGCCTGCCGCGTTGTGGAGTGGCGCGAACGCCATCCACTGCTGCAGCCGCTCCAGATGCACCGCGTGCGGCAGTGTGACATCGAGGTGGCCG
>JBLFZR010000174.1:0-3269 GCA_047610595.1 Nitriliruptoraceae bacterium
TGACTTCGCGACATCGACAGGCTGGGATAAGTCCCCGCCGGCGCCGGCGTTGCCGGATGACGTTGTCAGCGCCACCCGGGCGAAGTACGCCGAGGCGTACGAGCGTTTGACCGGCGAGTCGTTCGACACGTGGTTAGCACGCTAAGCAGTGGGCGTCAGGTGAGCGTGATTGATCGGGCTCCAAGCGCGACCTGCTCGACGATCGTCGCAGCGCCCACGATGGTGGTCTCACGGCGGATCTGATCGCCTGTGATCCCACGCTTAGTGGTGCACGCGCTGCACAGCCAGACCTCGCCGCCGCCGTCGGTGATCTGCCGAAGCAGATCGGCGAGGTTGGGGAGCCCGTCGTCCTCGATCTCCTCGGCCCAGCCGGGGATGCCGACGTTCACCGCATCGGCGGTGCAGACCACGATCGGGTGCTGACCGCTGACTGCTGCCGTCGCGGCTGCGATGTAGGGCACGATCGCGCGCTCCGGGTCATCGGCGCCATGCGTTGTCGGGAACAGAATCGTGGGCACGTTGGGCCTCCGCTGGTGGGGCAACGGACCGTAGGTCAGCCCGCGGTCAGCGTCGCGACCACGACGTCCGTTCGCGCACCTGGAAGCTGCCCGCGGCCGATGCGAGCGCCGTCCGGACGCGGGAACGACTCGTGGAGGCTGTCCGTGCCCGCCTCGAGGTGGGTGCCGGCGTTTGGAGCCATAGCGGCGAGGAACGCTGCACCCATCGGGTCGACGACCTCGGTGCTGATAGATCGCGCTCGCACCGGACGGTCGCCGAGCAGCGCTAACACGACAGGCCCGGGGAGTGTGATCGGACCTTCAATCGTCTGTAGCACGCCCGTGCCGTAACCGACGGGGCCGGCGTGCACGGTGGTCGGCGCGAGGGCATCCATAGCGACGGCGAGGGCCACGGCCTCCGCGAGGTCATCGAGGCCGCCCAGCGGATCGACGTCCACGTCTTGCGGCTGGACCTGATGCACGGCGGCACGTGCAGCGAACAGGGCGTCGAGGATGGCCACTGCCCGGTCGGCGACGGTCCCGTCGGTCGCCAGCAGCGCGATGCGCGGTCGCAGCTGGCCCCATATGTCGACGTCGGGGGCGCCTTGCGGTGCCCGGACACGGATGTGTGTTGCGGTGCGCCCACCGATGACTGTCAGGCGGACGTCGCCAGCGCCGAGCGTAGAAACAGCTCGCTCGATCGCCTCGATAGAGGCCCCGAGCTCGACCAGCGCGCCCAACAGCGCCGGTGCCGTAGCACCGGCCTGCACATCAAGGTGGAGCGTGGTCACGGGAGTCCTCGGGTTGGGCCTGGCCCGGTCGGTACACCCCAGTCGGTACGGCTCGGGTAGACGCCGGGCAGATGCCGGGCAGGGGTACAGCAGAGAGGATCAAGGGGCTGAACGGTAGTAAGGGCGTCGGCCGCAACGAAGCTCCCCAAAGCGTGGGATGTCGCAAGTTCACGTTAGAGCGTCGGTTGGCCTTGGTCGCGTGCGGCGGTGCGATGACCGCAGGTACCGTCTTGACCGGACGAGACTTCGGAGGCGCCAATGTCACTCGACCCCTCTGTTGTGGAGTTGCTCGCAGTTATCGCCACGTCCGTGGCCGGCCTGCTGGTGATCCTCGTGCTAACGCTGGTCGTCCAGCTACGTCGGCTGCGCTCGACGTACCGCGTCGCCATCGGCGACAGCGCCCCGCAAGATCTGGTGGCGGCCGTCGCAGCCCAGGCCCGTGAGCTAACGCAGGTGCGTGCTGACCTCGGCGTTGTGCACGGCAACACCGAGACGTTGCGCGATCTTCAGCGCGGCGCCGTATCGCGTGTGGGGCTCGTTCGCTACGACGCCTTCCCCGACATGGGTGGGATGTTGTCGTTCTCGACCGCCCTGCTCGACGAGCACGGCGACGGCATCGTGATCAGCGCGATCAACGGGCGTCAGGAAACGCGGTGCTACGGCAAGCCGATGACGGGGGGCACCTCCGAGCACTCGCTGTCGGATGAGGAGCGCGCGTGTGTCACAGCAGCGATGAGCTCCGCCCGCCCGCAGGCGTTGGCCGCGCCGGGCGACAAGCGTCGACGCAAGGCCTGACGTGGGGCACGCCCCGCAGCCGCAGATCGCGAAGCTGACCGCCTACCTCGGACCCGAGGCGACGTTCACCGAGCAAGCTGCGCGCGCGCTCGGCCATGCCGCGGACGCGCTGCTGCCGTGCCGTGGTGTGGGTGAGGTGCTGCGCGCCGTCGCGAACGGCGGTGCAGCGCACGGTGTGGTGCCGATCGAGAATCGACTCGAGGGCGGGGTCACCGCCACGCTGGACGCGCTCGCTGATGACGTCGATCTGCTCATCGAGGCAGAGGTCGACGTCGAGATCGATCTGATCGTTGCCGGCCTGCCCGGCACCGACCTCAGCTCGGTCACCGAGGTCTGGTCGCACCCCGTGCCGCTGGCTGGCTGCCGGCGGTGGCTCGCTGGCGCGGTGCCGGACGCGGACACGCGACCGATGTCGTCGACCGCCCGCGCGGCGGCGGATGTGGGATCGAGCGGACGCACTGATGTGGTGGCCATCGCTAACGCGCTTGCGGTTGCGCGATACGGCTTGGTCCCGCTCGCACGGGGCGTCGCCGACACGGGCGGCAACCGCACCCGGTTCGTGCAGGTGGGCACGACGATCCCTGCAAGGACAGGATGGGACAAGACCTCGATGGTGGTCTACATCCCGGATAACCACCCGGGCGCGCTGTTCGCCATGCTCGAGATCTTCGCCGAGCGCGATCTCGGGTTGACCAAGATTGAGTCGCGTCCGACCAAGCACGACCTCGGTGAGTACCGGTTCTTCGTGGACATCGAGGGGCATATCGGTGATGAGCGCGTCGCGGACGCCCTGGCTGCGGTCAAGCGCACCCAACGGGACGTGAAGCTGCTGGGCAGCTACCCACGACTCGGGGGGAGCGACGGCGGTCGGGACCGAGCGTCCGACGACGCCAGCTTCGCGGACGCGGCGGCGTGGGTCGAGGCGTGGAGGGCACGCGTCGACAAGGTCTGAGCACCTCTGAGCCCGCTGTCCGTCGTGCCCTGTTTCTCTGTGTTCAGGTGGCCGGGATCCGGACCCGTGCGATCGACGTGACGTGCTCGTCCTCGCTGCCCATGTAGAGCCAGCCGTCGTGCGCACGCGCGCAGGTGATGTAGTGGTAGCTCTCGCCGCTGCCTTGGAGGTTGTGGACGCACCGGCCATCGCCGTCGAACCCGAGCGCCATCGCGTAGGAAGCTGGGGCGGGCT
>JBLFZR010000175.1:0-3248 GCA_047610595.1 Nitriliruptoraceae bacterium
GGCGTGTCGAGAACCGCCATGATGCGGCCCGCGGCGACCGATGCGCGCGGCAGCATCGAGACCATAAAGGTGGCGAAGATCACGGCCATCAAGATCTGCAGCAGATAGCCGAGATACGCGATCAGCGAGCCCACCTGCAGGGTGCCCGCGTCGATGCGGCTGGCGCCCAGCAGCAGCACCCCGATGCTCGACACGTTCACGATGAACACGATCGAGGGGAACATCGCAGCCATCAACCGACCGGCCCGCAGCGAGGTGTCGGTCAGCTGGGTGTTGGCAGCATCGAAGCGCGCGCGTTCCTGTGGCTCACGGACGAACGCCCGCACCACACGCACCCCGATCAGCTGCTCACGCAGCACACCGTTCACACGGTCAACCTGCTCCTGCATCACGGCGAAGGCCGGCAGCATCCGCACGATGATCGAGCCGAGCACGAGCACCGTCGCCGGCACTGCAACCAGCAGCACCACCGACAGCCCAACGTCTTCGCGCAGCGCCAACACCACGCCCAGCACCATCGTGATAGGCGTCGCGACCATCATGGTGGCGGCCATGATCACCAGCTGCTGCACCTGCTGCACGTCGTTGGTGATGCGCGTGATCAACGAGGGGGCACCGAACTCGCCTACTTCGCGCGCGGAATATCCGGTGATGCGGTGAAAAAGATCACGTCGCACGTCGCGCCCGAAGCCCAGCGCGACTCGTGCACCGACGTACACCGCAGCTGCCGCGAACAGCACCTGCACCGCGCTGAACGCGGTCATCGCCCAGCCGAGCCTCCAGATGGCATCGGTGTTGCCCGCGAGGATGCCGTCGTCGATGAGGTTGCCGTTCAGCGCCGGCAGCGCGAGCGACGCAGCCGTCTGCACGCCCTGCAGCAACACCAGCAGCCACAGCATGCGCGAGTACCGCGCGAGGTGGCCGCGCAGCAGGCGGATGAGGGTCATGCCTGCCTCCCAGCACCGTGCAGAAACACGTCAACGATGGCCTCGGGTGACATCGGAGACTCGATGATGAAGGGGTGCGACAGCGAGAGCGTGAGGCCGCGCAGGACGGTCGCAGCCTCGGACGGTGGTACGCGCAGCTGGTCTGCGAATCGCGTCAGCAGCTCCGTGAGGGCAGGGCTTCCCTCCCGCGGTGCTGCGCGGCGCTGCGGCGCATGCTGCTGCAGCTGCGACACAAGCCGCCAGATCTCGACCAGATGGGTCTGCAGGATGGTCGCGGCGGCCTCGAGCTGCTCGACAAAAGTCGCAGCGGCGTCGATCGCGTGCAGCGCGGGGGTCACGGACGCCGGATCCATCATGTGCTCGACGGCGGCGGCAAGCAGCTCGTCCTTGTCGGCGAACACCTTGAAGATCGTGCCTTCAGCGACGCCGGCTGCCGCTGCCATCTGGCGACAGGTGGCGTGGGTGCCGTGCTCGATCAGCACCGGGATCACGGCGTGGATGATCGCGGCCCGTCGCTCGTCGGGCGGGAGCGGCGCCGCTCGTCGGGTGCGCAGCGGCGCGCAGTCGGTGGTGTCAGTCATGCCGCAGAGGCTAGCCATCGAAAGTGAGTGGGTGCTCACTCACCCGTGGCCGCTGCGCGCTGGCACGGCCGTAGCCTCCATCTTCCCCCGTCGAGGAACAACCGTGTCCGACCCGTCGCCGCTCCACGTCCGCATCCACGAGGCCGAGGCAGGTGGCCACGTGCACGTGCTGATGCTCGACCGCCCGCAGCTACGCAACGCGATGAACACCGCGTTGCTCAGCGAGCTTGTGGACGCGCTGGCCGATGCAGACGCGGACCCCGACCTCGTCGGGCTGCTCGTCACCGGCGCCAGCGGCCATTTCTCGGCCGGCGCCGACCTCAAGGAGGCTGGCCCGGACACGGGTAGCGGCTTCGCCAGACGGCAGGAGCTGTTCACGGTCGCGTACGAGCAGATCACCTCGTTCCGCGCCCCGACGGTCGCCGCCGTCCAGGGCTACGCCATCGGGGGCGGTGTCGAGCTCGCGGCCGGTTGCGATCTGCTTGTTCTCGGCCACTCAGCCAAGCTGCGCTTTCCCGGCGCCATCCACGGGATCCCAGTCGGTGTCGCCAGGACCGTCGGGCGCGTCGGTCTGTCGACAGCCAAGGACTGGGTGCTCTCGTCGCGCATGGTCGCCGCGGACGAGGCGTACGCAAGCGGATTCGCGCAGCGACTGGTCGAGGACGACGAGGTGATCGCGACCGCGATGGCATGGTTGGAAGAGGTCGCGACGCGCGACACACCGACGGTCGAGCTGCTCAAGCGCATGTTCACAGATATGGGAGGGGTGCGTGACCGCAGCGCCCGCGAGAACGATGGCCTACGGGCGCACGCGCAGACCGGTCGCCTGCCGTCCTTCACCGAGGACCTACCGCGGACTGTCCGCCCCCGCCGCTGAACCGACGCAGGTCACCGCCAGAGGGGGACACACCGGACAGCGCTGCCCGGTAACCGCACGTTCAGGCGTTCGTAGTCGGGTGGCAGCCGAAGCGTCATCTATCCTCCGCGGCGCCCGCCACCCATCTGTCCGGTCGGTGACGTAACGACGACCGAACGTGCGCTTCGACGCGCACCGACACCGAGGAACCCACGTGGCCGCGGAGCAGACCCAGCGCGACACGGTCATGATTCGCGTGGCCCGCGGCGCGCTCGTAGCGGGGCTGCTCTACCTGTTCCTCGTCGGCGTCGGCATGCTCGAGGCGGGCATCAAGGGCCTCGGAGCCGATTTCGGTGCGGCCCTGCTTGAGTCTGTGAGCAACCCGCTTGCCGGCCTGTTCGTCGGTGTGCTCGCCACGGTGCTGGCCCAGTCGTCGTCGGTCACCACGTCGACCATCGTCGGCCTGGTTGCGGCAGGCACGCTGAACATCGATGCAGCGGTCCCGATGATCATGGGTGCCAACATCGGCACCACGGTCACCAACACGCTGGCCTCGATGGGGCACGTCCGCCGACCGGCGGAGTTCCGGCTGGCGTTCGCAGCCGCCACGGTCCACGACTTCTTCAACCTGATGGCCGTGTTGGTCCTGTTCCCGCTCGAGCTGGCGACCGGCGTGCTGAGTGGCATCGCGCGCTCGATCACCGAGCTGCTCGTCGGCGCTGGCGGCGTCGAGTTCAACAGCCCGATCAAGGCCGCGGTCAAGGCGCCTGTCATAGCTATCGAGGACGGGCTCTCGTGGGTTGGGGTCAGTGGCACGTGGCTCGGTGTGATCGTCGTCGCGCTCGGTCTCGCCGCGATCTTCCT
>JBLFZR010000176.1:0-3228 GCA_047610595.1 Nitriliruptoraceae bacterium
ATCAACTCGTTCTTGGACAGGCCGGTCTTGACGTCAACGTCGTGCTGACGGGCAAGGGCGTCGACCCCGCTCTGGGCGAGCTTGTCGGCGACGAGGATGCGCACGGATGCACCTTGGTGTGGGAAGTAATGGTGCTCGGAGGGTAGAGCCGACCATCCCAGCCCTCGAACTGCCCCGTGCCCACCGTGCAAACCCGGTGTGCAGCGCGCCACGGACGGTCCGAAATCCGCAGCCTTACAGCGGTCGGACCGTCACGCGAGGCGTCGCTGGTCAGATCGTGGGCGGGTCCTCGAAGGTGTTAATCATCGACGGGGTGAAGCGGACGACGTAGTCGAGCAGCGCGAACTCGGCCGCGGATGCGAACTCCATCGAACGGATCGCGGCCGCCATGTGATGCGCCCATCGCAGCGCCCCGTCGTGGGTCACCTCGAACGGTGCGTGACGGCGACGAAGCATGGGGTGACCGCGCTCGGCCTCGTACAGCCGCGGACCACCCCAGTACTGGACGAAGAACATCGCCAGCGCATGCTTGCCCGGCGCGAGATCTTCGGGATACAGCGGGCGCAGCAGCTCGTCGACCTCGACGCCCTCGTAGAAACGGTCAACCAGCTCGACAAACGCGTCCGCCCCACCGACCAGCTCGTACACCGTCGTGGTGTCCGCCGGGTCATCAGAGCTGCGTGCCGGCTCGTGCGCACTGCGGTTGGGATCCGTCGTATCCGCGGCCATATCAGCGACCACCCATCTGTGTGACCATGCCGGCCATCCGCCGCGTGACGGCCGACGGCAGCAGCTGCGACAGCCCCGCAAGCAGCTTGTTCTGCGCGCCGGGCACCACGATGGCGCGGTTCGCGAGCAGGCCGTCGATGCCGGCGCGCGCGACGTCCTCGGCGCGCGCCCACGCCATATCTGGCAGGCCATCGGCGTCCCACGCCGCCCGCTCGTGAAACTCGGTGCGGGTGTAGCCCGGGCACAGCGCTGTGACGTGCACGCCGACGGGCCGTAACTCCTCGTGCATCGCCTCGGTCAGCGAGCTCACGAACGCCTTCGTGGCCCCGTACGTCGCGTGTCCCGGGTTCGGCTGGAAGCCGGCGAGCGACGACACGTTGAGGATCGCCCCATGGCGCCGCGCGTTGAACGTTTGGGCGGCGACCTGCGACAGCCGTAGCAACGCGGTGACGTTGAGCTCGACCTGTTGCTGCTCGGCACGCACCGATGAAGCTGCGATAGCTCCGTACGTCCCCATGCCTGCGTTGTTCACAACGCAGTCCACGGTCGGCAGCGATGCGACACGCAGCTCCACTGCGGCACGGCCATCCTCCGACAACAGGTCAGCGACAAGCACCTCGACGCCGACGCTGTGGGCCGCGATCAGCTCGGCGGCCAGCGCCTCGAGCCGGGCACCATCCCGGGCGACCAACACCAGGTCCACGCCACGGCGGGCGAGGTCACCCGCGATGGCACGACCGATGCCGGCTGACGCGCCGGTGACGAGCGCGCGTTCGAGCAGCACGGTGGCGATCCTTCACGTTGGGCGGGGCACACCGACCGGTGTGGCGCGGGGGCCAACCTACCGACCGACGTCAGTCCAAGGCACGCTCGAAGTAGGCCACGTCGAGGTAGTGATCGAACTTGCGCCCAGCCTCGGTCAAGGTCCCACGGTGCACGAAGCCGTGCCGCTCATGAAACGCCACCGACGCATCGTTGGGCAGTGTGATGACCGAGAGAAGCCGGTGGAACGGCCCCTGCGACAGCCGGTCCAGCAGCGCTGTGATCAGCGCGCCGCCCGCCCCACCGCCCACCCCGTCTGGCGCGACGTAGATCGAGAGCTCCAACGTGGGGAAGTACGCGGGCTTGGACCGGAATGGCAGCGTTTCGCAGTAGCCGACGACGACGCCGTCCACCTCGGCCACCAGCAGCTCGTACGGCCCGTCGACGACGTACTCATCGAACCGCTGCCGCCATGCCGCGGGCGTACGGACTTCGGTGTGGAACGTCGTCGTGGTGCGCAGCACGTAATGCGTGTAGATCGCGGCGATCCCCGGCAGATCGGCGTTGCTGCCGTCACGCACGGAGACCCGCACCATCGAGGGTTCGGGTACATCCGGAGCGGTTTCGCCGATCACGATGCAGCCCCCATCAGTACAGACCTGCCGGTCGGAACAGACGGTCGTGCTCACGCATCGCGTACTTGTCACTCATGCCTGCCACGTGGTCGAGCGCCGCTTGGAACTCGTCAATCCCCGACACCTCACGGACAGACGCAGGCACCTGCGTCGGGTGTGCGAGGAAGTGATCAAACAGATCTCGGATGACCTTTATCGCCTTCTGGGCCTGCGCCTTCGCCTCGGGGCGCAGATAGACCTCGCGGAACATGAACTCGCGTAGGTCGTGCATCGCCTGCAGCGCTGCTGGCTCCATCGTCACAGCACCGACCCGGGCCGACTCTTCAACGACAGCCCGGACCATCGCGCCGACCCACTCGCGACCCGGCTCTCCGAACACACGCACCACGTGCGGTGGGAACGCACCCGGCGGCAGCACACCGGCCCGCAGCGCATCCAGCGCGTCGTGCGACAGGTACGCGATGCGGTCCGCGTAGCGCAGCACCATCCCCTCCGGCGTGGCAGGCGCTGGGTCGTTCTTCCACGATGACTGCCGAATCCCGTCCAGCGTCTCCCATGTGAGGTTGAGCGGCTCGAGCACCGACACGACCCGCACACCATGGATGGCATGCTGCCATTGTTGCCCGTCCGGCAGGTACGGCGACAGTGCCTCCTCACCGGTGTGCCCAAACAGCGAGTGACCGATGTCGTGGCCCAGGCACTGCGCCTCCGTCAACGCCTCGTTCAAGCCGAGCGCGTTGCTGATCGAGCGACCCACCTGCGCGACCTGCAACGTGTGCGTGATCCGCGTGACGTAGTGGTCACCATCGGGGTTGAGGAACACCTGTGTCTTGTGCTTGAGCCGCCGGAAGGCCTTGCTGTGCAGGATGCGGTCTCGGTCGCGCTCGAACGCGGTCCGGTACTCGTCCTCTGCCTCCGCGACAGCGCGACCGCGCGAGCGGGCGGCCCGCGTTGCGAGCGGCGACAGGTTCGTGACCTCCGCGGCCTCACGTGCCACACGAGTGCGGCGAACCAACAGTCCGGTCACGTCCTGCTGCACGTCGTCCTCCACATCCCACGGATCCCTGCGGCATCACGCCATGCAGTCCGGTCGCAACCGACT
>JBLFZR010000177.1:0-3224 GCA_047610595.1 Nitriliruptoraceae bacterium
GTGCGCGCGGACGGATCGGCGGCGTGCGCGTCGACCACCGATGCCACCTCATCAAGCGGCAGGAACGTGAACAGCTTCAGGAAGCGTTCGACGTCGCGGTCGTCGGTGTTGAACCACCACTGGAAGTACTCGAACGGGGTGGTTTCGGCCGGGTTTAGCCACGGCGCGTTGCCCGCTGACTTGCTGAACTTCTTGCCGTCCGAGCCCTCGACCAGCGGCCAGGTCAGCGCGAACGTCTTGCCGCCGTAGATCTTGCGGGCCAGGTCGACGCCTGCGACGATGTTGCCCCACTGGTCGGACCCACCGAGCTGCAGCGTGACACCCTCGTTCTCGTACAGGTGGGCGAAGTCGAAGCCCTGAATCAGCCCGTAGCTGAACTCGGCGTAGCTGATGCCCTGCTCGCGGTCCTCCAGCCGACGGCGCACGTTCTCGCGCGCGATCAGCTGGTTCACCGACACGTGCTTGCCGACAACCCGCAGGAAGTCCAGCACGTTGAACGAGCTGAACCAGTCGTAGTTATCAACCAGCTTGCCACGCGCCGGATCGTCCTCGCCGTGCGCCCCTAGGTCGAGCACCAAGTTGAGGTCGCGCCGGATCCCGGCGAGGTTCACATCGACCTGCTCGTCGGTCAGCAGCGGGCGCTCGTCGTCGTTGAACGACGGGTCGCCGATGCGGCCGGTCGCCCCGCCGCTGAGCGCGTACGGGCGGTGCCCATCGCGCTGCAACCACGCCATCGCCATCATCCCGACGAGGTTGCCCACGTGCAGCGAGGTCGCCGTTGGGTCAAAGCCGACGTAGAAGCGCAGCCCACCCGCGGCGAGGCCCTCCGCGAGCCCGTCGGTGTCCGAGCAGTCAGCGATGAAGCCGCGCTCCTCGAGGACGTCCAGCGTGGTGCGCGTCATAACGTGCGATCCCGGTTCGTGAAGGCGGCGGCAAGCGACCCCGACGCTACTCCGCGCGTCTCGTCGAGTTTCCCCTCGCAGCGGAGGGAAACTCCGCGCACCACGCCCCGTTGTCGCCTCACGCGTCCGGTTTCCCCCCGGTGTGAGGGGAAACTCCGGGACAGTCTGGCGTCAGAGCTCGATGGTGGCGGCCCAGCCGGGGGCGGCGGTGCCGGGCGGCGGGATGAGGGCGGGAACCCTCGCGGCTTGGCGCCACTCCGGCATGCCATCGGCCCAAGCCCAGGTGGTCGGCGTTACGGCGCCGTTGAGGATGCGGGCACGGACCTCGGCGATCGCGAACGGGCCGACCTGTTCTGCGTCGATAAGCAGGAACCAGCGGGCGGGAGCGGGCATCTCGTCCTCCATCCTCGGGGCAGACGGCAGCGAGGTCGACGGACCGAAGCCGCGCAGCTGCGCGTCGCGCGGCGCGGTGGGGCCGGCCGTACGGGCCGACCGTACGCTCCAGACCCGTGCTGCATCCAGCGCGGCGCCTGTGGCCGGCTGGTCGCGCTGCCCGTGCACCATCTGCGGGCACTCCGAAGAAGGCCCCACCCGTGATCCCGTGCCGCTGCGCCTCGCTCAACACCCTCGCAGGTGAAGGCGCCGAGGACTACGCCACCCAGCACCTCGACAGCATGCGCGAGGATGCGCGCGGCCGAGCGACCCTGCGTTGCCCCGAGACGGACGTCATGTTCTACCTCGAGCCTGCCGAGGGGAACTACACCGGCGAAGGTCCGCGACGGCTCCGCCGCAAGCCCTGATCCGCCCTGCGCCATCGGTCGATGCGCGCTGCCGCCGGCGCCGCTGTGTGGATAACTCCTGATCGAGGCTGATCTCGCTCGCTAGCGTCCGTCAGACCGGTGACAAGCTGTTGCCCTGACACGCGAGTAACTATGCGCCTGCCCGTGCTTGGACCTACGGCTGCCATCGCCGTCATCGCCCTGCTCGCCAGCGGCTGCGGCCTGCTGGGCAGCCCGTCGATGTCCAGCTCCGACGAGGTGGTCGCTGCGATGGTCGCGATGCGGGGCGAGTCGATGCGTATGCGCGCAACCGTCGACCTCAACCTCGACGAGGGGGAGCTGCGCGCCGCGATCCGCGCCGACGAGAGCGTGCTGGAGCTGTTCTACGGCACCGACAGCACCGATGCTGACACAGCCATGGCCAAGATCGCCAAGCTCAAGGCCGAGGCGGACCGCCACGCGCTGCTGCTCGCGATCGGCGACGACGGCTCGGCATCGTTCGCAACCGAGTCCGACGGCACCGTCTGGGCCGAGGTCCAGACGCACAGCGGCTTTGACGCGACAGGCGAGCCCGTGCAGGCGTTCGACCTTGACGTCAACGTCAAGGTCGACTGGGACTTCCTTGCCACGCAGATGCAGGACTCGTCTATGACCGAGCGCATCGAGGCGGCCTCGGTCGGGATCGGCGCGATCGCGCCCGAGCTCGTGACCCAGATGCCCAGCCTCGAGCCGCTGCTGGACATGGCAACCGCGTTCCTCACAGGCGAGCAGGCGGGCGTGAGCGGCACGCTTGATATGCGTGCCTGGCTGGACATGCTTGCGCCGTACACCGGTGGCATGTTCGACCTGGTGGCCATGCTCGACGAGCTGGACCCGACCGTGTTGGACGTGCTCGCGTTGCAGCCTGCGGACTACGCCAAGTTCTTCGTGTTTGAGAGCTTCCGGCTCGAGGACGGCCTGACCCTGGTCGACGTCTCGATCAAGGCACGCGCAGCCGCTGAGGCGTTCTACACGGATTTCAACTCACTGCTCGACACGCAGACAGGGCTGTCAGAGATGGCGTCGAAGTACGACTCGGTCGTCGCGCAGATCCCCGAGCTGCTAACCAACGCCGCAACCATCTCGTTTGACGGTGCAGCGATGACCGAGATGCGCTTCAACCTGTTCGACATCGCAGTCCAAGTCGGCGTGGCGAAAGACCCGGATGACGCCAAGGCGCAGGCGATGTCCAAGGCCCGACAGCAGCTGACCGAGACGGGGATGTTCCTCACGATGGCGTTCAGCGACGTCGGCAACGTGGGTTCGGTGCGCGCCATCGGTGGCACCACCCTCAGCTGGGAGCAGCTGCGCGCCGTCGTTGGCGACGCCGCTGCGCTGTACGCACCGTTGTTGCGCGACATCGACGCCGCGCGCAGCAGCCCCGACTCGCGTGCGGTCAGCGAGGACACCAGGACGGGGGATGCGTTCGGCTACGCGCCGGCCATCGCTGTGCGTGATGTGACGCCGGGGCAGTGCTTCGATGACACGGGTCTGTACGGCGACG
>JBLFZR010000178.1:0-3221 GCA_047610595.1 Nitriliruptoraceae bacterium
AGCTGGCAGACGATGTTGAGCAGCGTGCGCTCGGCTGTCAGCACGGTGCGCAGCGGACCGATGATCTCGGCGATGATGTCGCCGCGCTCGACGCACGCGCCGTCGTCGAGCAGCAGCTCGACGGTGATGCGCGGGTCAACCTGTGCGCAGACCTCGGTGACGACCGCGAGGCCCGCGACGACGCCCGGGTCGCGCGCCACCAGGTGGGCCCGTCCCTTCGTATCGACCGGGATGGTCGTGGCGGACGTCACATCGCCGCGATGGCCGAGGTCCTCAGCGAGCGCCCTGGCCACGAGGCGACGCACCGCGGTCGCGAGCTGGTCGGGATCGACCGCACCGAGATTCACATCAACCGCAGGACGCGTCCGAGCACTCGCGGATGTCGGTGCGCCGGACGCGGGGCCAGCCGCGCCAACAGACGCGTAAACGGTCGGGGTGGCCGGCGGCGGGGCGTCTTCGCCCTTGCCGTTACGCCACCGCACCGGCGACCTCCGGTCCGATCTGTGTGACAGTGTTGTTGTCATCGACGAACACGACCGTTGGCGTGTGGGCTCGCGCTTCGGCATCCTCGAACTCGCCGTACGAGATGATGATGATCGAGTCTCCGGGGTAGACCATACGCGCGGCGGCACCGTTCAAGCCGATGACACCAGTGCCTCGCGCACCCTCGATGACGTACGTCTCGAGACGGTTCCCGTTGTCGTTATCGACGATCTGGACCTTCTCGTTGGGCAGCAGATCGGCCGCCTCCATCAGGTCAAGGTCGATCGTGATCGAGCCGACGTACGCCAGGTTCGCCTGGGTGACCGTCGCGCGGTGAATCTTCGACTTCATCATGGTGCGGCGCATATCGGGTGCCTTTCCCGTGTCGTCGTGTGGGTGCGACCGGTCGATGTCAGGAGGTGGCGGCGAGCAACCGGTCCTCGTCCTCACGGTCGCCGATCAACACGTTGTCGATCAAGCGAGCCGGTCCAACGAACGCGGCAGCTGCTACCAGCAGCTCCATCGGTCTCACGATCCCGCCTGCGTGGCCCTGACGTGCCTCCCCGCGCTGGTCAGCGTCGAGGGGCGGTCGGGGCGGCTGCAGGGTGGTGGGGTCGAGCACCTCGAGGTAATCGAGGCGAGCCTCCGGAGTGGCTTGCATGATAACGGTGGCCGCACGTGCCAGCATTCCGGCCCCCGGCGGCATCCCTGCGTCGCGTGCCTGGCGCGCCGCGAGCACGGCCGCCCGCAGCGCCTGCGACAGCACCCGCGCCGTCTCTCGATCGGGGCCGGTGAGGTACCGATTGCGTGATGACATCGCGACGCCGTCAGCCTCGCGCATGATCGGTGCACCGACCACACGAATCGGCTGGTTCAGGTCGGCGACCAGCTGGCGGATCACGGTCAGCTGCTGGAAGTCCTTGCGGCCGTACACCACCACGTCCGGCGCCACGATGTTGTGCAGCTTGGTGACAACCAGCCCGACCCCGTCAAAGTGGCCCGGACGCCTCGCCCCGCACAGCCGCTCGGTCAGCCCGCCGACGATCACCGCGCTCGGGACGGGGACGCCCTGTGGGTACATCTCGCTGACAGCTGGCACGAACACGAGCTCCGGGGCAGCGTCGCCCAGCGTCGCAAGCGCTGCCTCGTCGCCGTCGACGTCACGCGGGTAGCTGTCGAGGTCCTCGCCCGGCCCGAACTGGGTTGGGTTCACGAAGATGCTGACGACCACGACGTCGGCGTACATCCGGGCGTGCGCCACCAGCGAGAGGTGGCCGGCGTGCAGCGCGCCCATGGTCGGCACCAGACCGACCCGCCGCCCGGCGGCCCGGTGGCCCGCAACGACAGCCCGCAGCTCGGCGATGGTGGTTACTCGTTCCACGGCTGCTCCTGTCGACCGTCAGCCAGCAGCGCCCGGATCGCCGCGGCGTCATCGCCGCTCAGTCCGCCAGCCACCTGGTCGAGCACAACGGACTGCAGCGATCGGTAGGCCTGCCCCAACCGTGGCACATCGCCGTCCAGCGCGCCGAGGTGCCGCGCCACGGTCCCGACGTCGCCACGCACAACGGGCCCCGTGAGCGCACCGGCTCCGTCGGCCAGCACGTTGCGGACGCTCGCCTCGATAAGCGGAGTCAGAATCCGGTCAGGCGCGTCAACGCGCGCACCGAGCAACAGCTGCCGCGCGACGGCGACGGCGGCACCCACTGCGTTCGAGCCGATGCTGAGCGCCGCGTGATACAGCACCCGGGCATCCTCGCTGAGGTCGAACGGGTCCCCTCCTGCCGCCGTGACAAGGTCGTGCGCCCATGCCCGGTCAGACGGCGCTGCTGTGACAGCCCACGCCACACCAAGCAGGTCGTCAGCGCCCGCGCCGCGCGGGACGGTCTGTGCCGGGTGGCACGCTGCGACACGTGCACCCGACAGGCGTGCTCGCTCAAGCACAGCCAGGCCTGCTGCTCCTGAGCAGTGCACGACGTGCTGACCCTCGCGCCAGCCGTCGGCGAGCGCCACCTCGGTGACCAACGCAACGATCGCATCGTCCGGCGCCGTGACCAGCACATGGGTCGCCTTGGCCACCGCTTCTACAGGGTTCGAGGCGACGACGCAGCCCGCGATCTGCGACGCGAGCGCAACCGCGCTTCCACCGCCGCCATCCATCACCGCGACGATCCGGTCCCCGCCGCGCGTCAACGCCTGCGCCAGCGCCGACCCGACGCGACCAGGACCGAGCACCGCCACGCGTCGCCGCGACGTTGCCATCACAGCTCGCTCCCAGGACGGACGCCAGAGTCAGAGTCAGAGTCAGAGTCAGGGCTATGGCTCCGGCTGGCACTCGGGGCAGGACTGGGGTTGGGCCTCGAAGCAGCCCATTGCGGCCCCTGGACCGCAGCCGGCGCCCGCGGTCCTTCTGGCCGCTCGTACCCATGCGCGCCCGGGACATCCCGCAGCCGTACGAAAAGCTCGATCCCGGTCAGCGGCGCCATCGGTGCCAGCACCTGCGCCACGCGGCGCCCGTCCGGCAGCGCACCACCCGCGAACACCTCCATCAGCGGGATCAGCACGAACGCCCGCTGTGTCATGCGCGGGTGCGGCACCATCAGCCGGGGCGGGTCGTCAACGACCGCATCGCCGTGTAACAGCAGGTCGAGGTCCAGCACACGCGGACCCCAGCGAGTCTCGGTTGCACGGTCGCGACCGAACGCAGCCTCCGTCACCAACAGCTCGTTGAGCAGCGCGTG
>JBLFZR010000179.1:0-3172 GCA_047610595.1 Nitriliruptoraceae bacterium
GGCTGTGTGCTCGAGCCAGACGGGCTTGATGCGGACCTTGCGTCGTGGTGCTCCTACCTCGCCGGGCTCGGCGGGACCGGCTGGGTTGTGACCGATGCGGACGACGTTGTGATGGCCTGTGTCGGCGTTGCCCCGCTGGTGCCAGACGCGACAGACCCTCGACCCGCAACGCCGGGATGCGGGTCGGTCGAGCTCAAACGGCTGTACGTCGCGGCCTCGGCCCGCCGGCGCGGCCTCGGGTCGGCGTTGGTCGGGCTCGTCGAGGGGTGGGCGATCGAGCAGGGCCATAATCGGGTGGAGCTGTGGTCCGACAGCCGCTTCGCCGATGCGCATGCGCTGTACACCCGGATCGGTTATCGCCCGACCGGGGACGAACGCGAGCTGCATGACATCAGCCGCACGACCGAGCTGCGGTTTGATCGACAGCTCAGCTGAGCCGAGAGGGCGAACGATGGATCAGCAGGCTGCCGGGTTGGACGCAGCTGCCACCGTGCGCGGGACCGTCGAGGAGCTCGCGGTGCTGGTAGCGGCCGGCGGCGTCGTCGTCCTGAGCGGAGCCGGCATGTCGACTGCATCTGGGATTCCGGACTACCGCGGGCCAACCGGACGGCAGCGGACGGCTCCACCGATGCGGTGGTCCTCGTTCGAGGGGGACCCCGTCGCTCGGCGCCGATACTGGGCGCGCGGCCAGATCGGGTTCCGCCGCTACCTCGACGTCGAGCCGAACGCGGCCCACCGGGCGGTCGCCGCGTTGCAGGACGCGGGCCTCGTCGACGGTGTCGTGACCCAGAACGTGGACGGCCTGCATCAGGCCTCCGGGAGCCCCGCTGTGGTGGAGGTGCATGGCGCCCTTCGCGAGGTCGTGTGCATGCGCTGCGGCGTACGGGAACCCCGCGCGACGCTCGCGGCCCGGTTGGACGCTGTGAACCCGTGGCTCGCTGGCATCGACGCAGATCCGCAGGCAGACGGCGATGCCATGCTCGATGACCGGCTCGCCGCCCGGTTCACGCTGCTCGGCTGTCTCACGTGCGACGGTGACTTGCGGCCGGACGTCGTGTTCTTCGGTGAGCACGTGCCACGGGAGCGGATGGCCCGAGCCCGGTCACTGGTCGAAGGGTCACGGACGCTGCTGGTGCTGGGATCAAGCCTCACCGTCGGATCAGGCTGGCTGTTGGTTCGAGCCGCGCAGCGGCACGGCGCCGCCGTGGCGTTGGTGAACCAGGGCGCGACCCGCGCGGACGGCCTCGCGGTGGTGCGGCTCAACGGAGATCTAACCGAGGTGCTGCCACAGCTGACCCGGATGGTCGCAGCGGCGTCATCGCCCCGTGGTGACCACTAGGGTTGGCGCGACCCGACCAGCTTGGCAAACGTGCGCTCGGATGTACCCGTGACCGAACTCGATCTCGTTCGTGACCGTGTGGCCAACCTTGAACGGTTCATCACACGTCTGGGCCACGACCTGACGACGCCGCTGACCACCGTGTCCGGCTTTGCCAGCCTGCTGGCGCGCGATCCGCAGCTGTCGCCGAGCGCGGTCGATGCTGTGGCTCGTATTCAGGCGTCGTCGGACCGAGCGAACCGGATGCTGCGTGCGCTGGTTGATGAAACTCGACTGCGTGAAGCCGAGTCGATGTTCGTCGCTGACGTCATCGATGACGCGGTCGGCGACGTACGCGATGGGGGCGTGGAGGTCACGGTCCATCGGCAGGACACGCGGGCGCGTGTGTTCACGATGCCGGCCGCGACCCGCAGATTGATCGAGACGATCGTCTTGGGGCTCGCTGCTCGTGGAGCGCCCGAACCGCTGTCTGTCTCGGTCGTCATCACGCAACCCGAGCAGGGTGACATGGTCTCGATCTCTTTTGTGACAGATGTAGGGTCTGCGTTCACCGAGGCAGAGCGCGACGCCCTGGAGCGAGCGCATCTAGAGGTTGACGACGCGCAGGAATCGACGTTGTCGCTCGCGGCTCGGCTCGCGACCACCCAGGCGGGGCGCCTGTGGGCCGAGGATGTCGATGGCGGCGGAATCCGGCTGATCCTCGCGCTGCCACGGTGCGCGGGCGTCCAAGACTGACCGGACGGAGGTCGCCGCCCGCACGGTGGGTCCGCCCGCTGCCGTCGCGGTTCCCGCCGGATCAGAGCAGGTGCTGCGCCGCGGTTCTGCCGGTGATCACCGGGCGTACCAGCGTCGTCGCGACCCGCACATGCTCCGGGTGGTCCTGGTACGCGCGCCATCCGTTGGCGTCCGCGACGTCCACCACGAGCGCGATGCCCGCGTTGCCGCCGGCCAGCCCTGCATCCCGGCCGGCGGTGAGCGCGATCACAGCATCGACGCTCTTGACCAGCCCTCGCAGCCCTGCCACAGCCGCGTCGACGTCGGCGTCGATGGCGTCATCGCGAAGGTCGAACAGGACGACGTGGCGCAGCATGGTGGCCTCCGGTGGCAGGTCGTGTCGACGCTACCGATGCCAACACCCGAGCCCTGACCTAGCGTGGTCTTACCCCGTCATCGTCCCACGGAGCACGCCGTGACCGTCCAGATCTACTCGACCGAGGCGTACACGCAGACGATGGACGCGACCGTGGTGGACGTCGACCGGGACCGATCGGCTGTGCTGCTGGATCGGACCGTGTTCTATCCCGGCGGTGGTGGGCAGCCGGCGGACCGCGGGGCGTTGTGGATCGGCGACGACCGTCTGTCAGTCGAGAACGTCGTGTCAGATGGGCGTGGCGTGTGGCACGTGCTGCGCGGAGGGGACGCAACAGCGCTGCAGCTGCCGGCGCCTCGCACCCAGCTCCGTGGTGCGTTGGACTGGGACCGCCGTCTGATGTTGATGCGGACGCACACCGCGATGCACGCGATGTGCGGCGTGGTGTGGCGTCGGTTTGCGAGCCCCGTGACCGGTGGAAACATGGAGCCCGGTGAGGGACGACTTGATTTCGAGATCACAGGATGGGATGGCGGGCGCGACCGACAGCCGATTGAGGACGAGCTGAACGCGCGGCTTGCCGAAGCACTCCCGGTCGAAGTGTCCTTCCTCCCGCGCGCCGACGCAGACGCCGACCCGAGCCTGATCCGCACCAAGGTCTCGCTGCTGCCGGCCGGGCTGCGTGAGGTGCGAGTGATCGACATCGTGGGACTTGACCGGCAGGCCGATGGGGGAACCCATGT
>JBLFZR010000180.1:0-3158 GCA_047610595.1 Nitriliruptoraceae bacterium
CCGACGATCGCGATCCTCGGTCGCATCGCTGCGCTGCCTCCGACGGTTCTGTCGTTCGCGGCCGGCACCTCGGATGTCAGCCCGTGGCGCTACCAGCTTGCCGACACGGTCGGGGCGGTCGTGTCGTTCGCCGTCACCGTGGGCATCGGGACGCTGCTTGGCGACGCGTACGAGAGCGGCGGCGTGTGGCTGCTGGCCGGTGGGGTCGTACTGTTCTTCGCCAGCGTGTCGTGGATGACCCGTTGGCTCCAGCGCGAGGCAGAGGTCGAGGCGGAGGCTGAGCCGGACGCCCAGGTCCAGCCCGAGCCGATCGACTAAACCGTCGAGTTTCTCCTGTGGGCCCGCATCCGGGCTCACCGGCTCACCCGACCCGCAAGAGAGCAGATGACCATGCCTGACGCAGCTGCACCTCTGTGCCCGTGCGAGAGCGGCCGGACGCTGACCGGCTGCTGCTTGCCGTTCCTGCGACGCGAAGCACAGCCGCCGACCCCCGAGGCGCTGATGCGCTCCCGGTTCACCGCGTTCGCCCGGAAGGACGCCGATCACCTGTGGCGCACCTGGCACCCCCGCACCCGTCCCGGGGTTGTTCCGATCGATCCGAACATTCGGTGGGACGGTCTCACGGTCGTGACGACCACCGGCGGCAGTGAGGCGGACGACACAGGAACAGTGACGTTTAAGGCGCGTTTCACCTCCACCGGGGGACCAGGCGTGTTCCGCGAGCACAGCCGCTTTGAGCGCCGGGCCGGTCGCTGGCTGTACGTGGACGGCGATCAGAAAAGCTGACCACCACAGTGCCAGTCTCCGCTTCATCGCTGTCCGGTCGCGGGGCCCCAACACGATGCGCCGCCCTGCCCGATCCACGCCTACGGTTGCGGGCGTCGTTCGGTTCACACCCTTGTCCCCCCGCCACATCGGCGGCGCTCGTACACGGGCAGCAGACTCGGACGGTCATAGCCGCGCGCGCACCGAAGGCTCATCGTGACCGAATTCACCTCTTGGCCCCAGCTGCTGGACGGGCGACTCGCTCCTGACTGGGCTGCCGAGATCGACGAGTTCGAGTCGTTGATGCAGCTGCGTAAGCAGGATCGCATCGAGGAGACCATCTTCGCCGAGGCCCGCCTGCGCCGCGGCGCGTACGGCCAGCGCTACGACAACGGCACCCGGTTCGACGGGTACGCCACGCGCCAGCTGCCGCTCGACGCAGACAAGCCGACCAAGGGCCACGACACCCTGTGGGACGCGCCCGGCATGCAGCGCATCAAGCTGCCGTTCGGCGGCGTCACGCCCGAGCAGCTCGACGTCCTCGCTGACTGTGCGGAGGAGTACTCCGACGACATCCTGCACGTCACGACGCGGCAGGACTTCCAGCTGCACTTCGTGCACATCGAGGACACGCCCGACATGATGCGACGCCTGGCGGCCGTTGGCATCACAACCCGTGAGGCATGTGGCAACTCGATCCGCAACGTCACCGCCTGCCCGTGGGCCGGCGTGGAGCATGACGAGGCGTTCGACGTCACGCCGTACGCCCGCGCGCTGATGGAGTTCCTGCTCGGACACCCCGATGTCCAGGACTTCGGCCGTAAGTTCAAGCCGGCGTTCAGCTGCGCCGAAGAGGGTGCGCACGGTCTGGTTCAGATCCACGACGCTGGCTACATCGCCAAGCTCGACGACCAGGGCCGCAAGGGCTTCAAGGTCGTCGTCGGCGGCGGACTCGGCACGGTCCCACATCAGGCGTTGGTGCTGAGCGAGTTCACACTCGTCGAGGACTTCCTGATCCAGATTCAGGCGATCAGCCGCGTGTTCGCCCGCCTCGGTGAGCGCAACAACCGCAACCGTGCGCGACTGAAGTTCCTCGTCGCGAAGCTTGGCATCGAGGAGTTCCGCCGGCTTGTCGAGCAGGAGACGGCGATCATCCCGCCCGACCCGCGCCACGCTGCCATGGTCGCAGAGGACCTACCGGACGTCGGCGGTGCGCCGGTCCGCGATGCGGGCCCACTGCCGGAGGGTCCGTACCCCGCTGGCTTTCAGACGTGGCGCCGTACAAACACTCGCACGCAGCGTCAGGATGGGTATCACGCCCTGACGGTGCACCTGCCGCTCGGCGATCTGACAACCCGCCAAACCCGAAGCCTCGCCGACATCGCCCGCCGGTTCGCGGGCGACAACGTTCGTACGACCGTCGACCAGAACATGGTGATTCGGTTCGTGAGCGGCGCGGACCTCGTCGAGATGTACACGGCGCTGGTCGCGGCCGGCCTTGGCGCCGCAGGCGCTGACACCATCGCGGACGTCACGGCGTGCCCCGGCACCGACACCTGCAAGCTCGGCATCGCATCGAGCCGCGGACTCGCAGGCGAGCTACGAGACAGACTGTCCGACCGGCAGCTGCCACAGGCCATCGAGGACCTCAGCGTCAAGGTGTCGGGCTGCTTCAACAGCTGCGCCCAGCACCACATCGCTGACATCGGCTTTTACGGCAACTCGCGCGCCATCGAGGGCCGCAGGATGCCGCACTTCCAGGTCGTGCTCGGCGGCCAGCGCGACAACAACGGTGGCGAGTACGGCATGGCCGTCGGCGCCGTGCCGTCCAAGAACGCGCCGTTGGTTGTCGACGCGATCACGGAAACGTTCCTCGCAGAGCGCGACGGCGACGAGACGTTCCACACCTGGGTCGGCCGCCTCGGCAAGCGCGGCCTACGAGCCATCGTCGAACCGTTCATGAAGATGCCGTCCTTCGACGAGGACCCGTCGTACTTCGTGGACCACGCCGACGCGCGTCAGTACTCCATGGGAGACCTCGGCATCGGCGAGTGCGCCGGCGAGGTCGTGTCGCTGTTCGGGATCGAGGTGATCCGCGGCGAAGCCGAGGTGTTCGAGGCGCAGGTTGCGCTGGACGAGAAAGACCCGGACGCGGCCGAGGCACACGCGTACAAGGCGATGCTGCTCGCGGCTCGTGCGCTGGTGCGCACCGAGTTCATCGATGTCACCGAGGACCCCGACAACATCGTCGAGGAGTGGAAGGACCGCTTCTACGACACCAAGCTGTTCTTCGACCGCTTTGCCAAGGGCAAGTTCGGGCTGTATCTGCTGGACCGCCACAGCAACCAGGCACCCTCCGGCGATCCGGCCACCGCGTCGCGGCGGGTCGAGGA
>JBLFZR010000181.1:0-3111 GCA_047610595.1 Nitriliruptoraceae bacterium
GGCGGTGTTCCGGCGATCTTGCTCGGCATGGTCATCACTGTTGCGGTGCAGTCGTCGAGCATCACGACATCAATCATGATCCCGTTGGCCGCGGCGGGCGTGATCTCGCTGCGCAGCCTGTACCCGGTCACGCTTGGGGCCAACGTCGGCACCACGATCAGCGCGCTGCTGGCATCGCTGGCCACCGGTAGCTCCGCGGCGTTGACGGTCGCGCTCGTCCACTCCACGTTCAACGTCGCTGGCATCGTGCTGTTCTATCCGATTCCGAAGCTGCGTGACCTTCCGATCCATCTTGCCGAGCGGTTGGCTGAGATAGCCGCGCGCCGTCGCTCGGTGGTGCTCGGCTATGTGATGATCGTTTTCATCGTCATCCCCGCCCTCGGCGTCCTACTTCTAAGGTGAGCTGACCATGGTTATGAACTTCTTCCGCGGAGCCAGCGACGGTCTCGAGCAGGTCGAGAGTGAGGTCGCCGTCATGCTGGCGAGCTGCCGTCACAGCTTCGACCTTGCGATGAGCACGCTGGTCACCGATGCCGACATCGCGCCGCTCGGCGACGAGATTCGCTCGACGGACTCGAAGATCAACGCCATCGAGGAGAACGTGCGGCGTGAGCTGCTCGTGCACTCGGCGGTGCAGGGTGGCAGCGACGTCGGCGCTGTCCTCAGCCTGCTGCTGGTGGTCAAGAAGCTCGAGCGCGTCGGCGACCAGGCCAAGAACATCCTCAACCTCGCCGAGGCAGGCGTGCGCTTCAGCGGCGCGGACGACTACGACCGATTCGTGGCCTACCGGAGCCGCGTCTCGGCGCTGTTCGCGGACGCACAGACGCTGCTGGGTCAGACTGACCCTGACATCGCAGCGTTTGTGGACGGCGGCACCTCGCTGATGGACGAGTGTGAGGCTGTGGTCATCAGCTTCCTGCACGATGAGGGTCCGGGCAGCTACGCCGTGCCGCGCGCGATGCTGTTTCGCTATCTCAAGCGCACCGTCGCCAACATCCTCGGCACAATCGTTACGACGGTGGACGGCGTGGACCGGACCGGCGATGATGACGATCTTGATGAGTGAGCGACCGGCTGCTGCCGTCTGGTAGCAGCCCCCGCTGTGCGCACGACCCGCCCCCACCCGTGGGCGGGTCGCGCTGTGTCCGTATCCTGCGCTCTCAGCCCGCCCGATCGTCTTTTTTGAGGACCCACAGATGTCGACTCCTGAGCGCCCCGATCGCAACCTGGCAATGGAGCTGGTGCGCACCACCGAGGCCGCTGCTATGGCCTCGGCCAAGTGGCAGGGCCGCGGCGATAAGGAAGCCGGCGACCAGGCTGCCGTCGACGCCATGCGCTCGATGCTGTCGACCGTCGAGGTCGAGGGCGTCGTCGTGATCGGCGAGGGCGAGAAGGACGAGGCGCCCATGCTGTTCAACGGTGAGCGCGTCGGAACCTGCCATGAGCACGCGCCGCAGATCGACATCGCTGTCGACCCGGTGGACGGCACCACGCTGCTGTCGGAGGGGCGCCCCGGCGCGTTGGCCGTCATCGCCGCCACGGCGCGCGGTGGCATGTTCGACCCGGGGCCAGCGGTCTATATGGAGAAGATGATCGTCGGCCCGACAGCAAAGGGCATGATTGATCTTGATGCGCCGCTCAAGCGCAACCTCGACCGCATCGCGCGCGCGACGGGCAAGGACATCTCGGAGGTCACGGTGATGATGCTCGACCGGCCGCGCCACGACCAGGCCAAGCTCGAGATTCGTGAGGCTGGCGCACGGCTTCAGCTCATCTCGGACGGTGACGTCGCCGGCGGCCTGCTCGCCGCGTGGGACGAGCGCCCTGGCGTGGACCTGCTGTACGGCATCGGAGGGACGCCGGAGGGCGTTTCGACCGCCTGTGGCGTCAAGGCGCTGCGCGGCGAGATCCTCGGTCGTCTGTGGCCGCGCAACGATCAGGAGCGCTCCGAGATCGTCAACGCAGGTCTGGACCTGAATCAGGTGCTGACCACCGATGATCTGGTCACGACAGAAGACGCGTTCTTCGCCTGCACCGGCATCACCACGGCCCAGCTCGTGGACGGCGTGACGTACGACAGCCACGGTGCGATCACTGAGTCGCTGGTGATGCGTGCCAAGAGCGGGACCATCCGCGTCATCCGTTCACGACACCGCGTCGCGAAGATGAACGAGGTGCTCGCGTAAAGGTTCGGGTGGCTGCCCTGTCTCCGTCCTGCCGATGATGTGGCGGGACGGAGGCAGTTCTTTCTCGCTTGCTTGCGCCTTTTTGCAGCTTTGAGGGTTGTGGAGAGGCTTGCATGTGTTCATCTTTGGGGGTGGGCTGTTCACGTGGTGTTTAGGTCGAGGGCCCCACGTGTTGGGGCGGCGGGCTTAACGTTCTTCGCACCGGGCCAGGCGCCACGTCTGTGCGCCTCCAATCGCGAGCCCGGGTAGATCCCTCCCATCTCCCTGGAGAATCCTGTGAAGACTTGGCGTTCCGTGGCTGCCGTCGCAGCCGTCGCCGTGCTAGCCACCGCGTGCGCGGCGGATGGCACTGAGGCTGACCTTGCTGACACCACCGACGCAACAGCGGACGTGTCGTCCGAGCTCAGCGGCGAGGTTGTTGCGGCTGGCTCGTCCACCGTGCTGCCCGTCGCGGAGTACGTGCTGGAGCTGTATCGAGGTGCGCAGCCTGACGTTGATGCGTCGTACACCTCGATCGGTTCGGGTGGCGGCTTCGAGCGGCTGTGCGAGCTTGGTGACGTGGACATGTCTGGTGCGTCGCGTGCGATCAAGGACGAGGAGGCGCAGGCCTGCGCTGACAACGGCATCGAGTTCATCGAGCTGCAGTTCGGCGTCGATGCCCTCACGATGGTCACGTCCAACGAGACCGACTACCTCACGTGCTTCACGCAGGAAGACATCGTGCAGACCTTCGGACCGGAAGGTGGCACCACATGGGACACCGTCCTCGACGGCGCCCCCGCAGATGAGATGCAGATATTCGCACCGGACACCGACTCCGGCACGTACGGCTTCATGGTCGAGGACGTCATGGATGTCGAGGAGTCACGGCAGGACTACACCGCGTCGGCCGATGACAACGTCATCGTGCAGGGCGTCGAGTCAG
>JBLFZR010000182.1:0-3105 GCA_047610595.1 Nitriliruptoraceae bacterium
CGAACGGACCTCGTGCATCTTGACCCGGTGCTCGGGGTCGGTGAGGTTGCGATGAGCGACCATCGGGGCACCGTGGTGACAGCGCAGGTGCTGCTTGACCTCGCCAGCGAGGTGCGGGCGGCCGCGCTGCTCGGCGGCAAGGCGGGGTCTATCCATCTGCATCTGGGCGACGGGCGCGATGGCCTTGACCCGCTCCGTGAGGCCATCGCCCGCGACCACGTTCCCGTCCAGCTGTGGCATCCGACGCATGTCAACCGCCAGTCGGCCTTGCTGGATGATGCCATCGACCTCGCCGTCACACACGGGCTGCGGATTGACGTCACGGCCTTCCCTGTCGATCTAGACGACCCTGCTGTCCCAGCCGCGACGGCGATCGCCCGGGCGCTGCGGGCCGGCGTAAAGCCGGGCCAGGTCACGCTGTCCTCGGATGCAGGCGGGTCACTGCCTGTGTTCGATGCGGCCGGTCGCCTCACGGGGCTCGGCGTCGGCTCCGCTGCAGGTCTGCTGCCGACGGTCGCGGCCCTCACGGCCGACGGGATCGCACTGAGCGACGCTGTGGCATGTGTGACCAGCGGCCCCGCTGACCAGCTTGGGCTGGCGCACGTCGGTCGCCTGGCAGTCGGGGCACCGGCAGACCTTGTTGTGCTCGACGATGACCTCACGCCGACGGACGTCATGATTGACGGCCGCTGGCACCGACGTGCGGGCATCACGCTCGTGCGTGGGACCTTCGAAGTAGGAACAGACGCATGAGTCCCTCCCCCGTCGCCGCAGGCGACAGTCGCGGCTACCTCATCCCCATCGGGGGAGCCGAAGACCACGACACCCGACACATCCTCAAGCGCGTTGTTGCGCTTGCTGGAGGCGCCGAGGCCCGCATCGCCGTCATCCCAACAGCGTCTCGTATGCGCGACACGGGTGCGCGCTACGTCGAGGTGTTCGACGAGCTCGGCGTAGCCGACGCAGTCTCTCTGCCGATGCGCGTGCGCAGCGACGGCAACAACGAGAGGTACGTCAAAGAGCTCGAGCGTGCGACGTGCATCTTCATCACCGGCGGCGATCAGCTGCGTCTGTCGACCATCCTCGGCGGTACCGAGGTGTTTCAGACCATCCGACGTGTGCACTCGCAAGGCACCCACGTCGCAGGCACGTCGGCTGGTGCCGGCATCGTGCCCGAGCACATGCTCGCAGGCGGCGACACTGGGCCGACGCCGAGTGTCACGAAAGCCACGCTCGCGCCCGGCCTCGGCCTGACCAACAAGGTCATCATCGACCAGCACTTCACCCAGCGCGACCGCCTCGGCCGACTGCTCACAGCGATCTCGTACAACCCGTTCATGGTCGGACTTGGCATCGACGAGGACACCGCGGCCTTTATCGCACCTGATCAGGTGCTCGAGGTCGTCGGCTCTGGCGCCATCACGGTGGTCGATCCACAGGACTTGGACCACTCTTCGATGGCCGAGGCGCGATCAGGCGACCCAGTCTCGCTGATCGACCTACGCCTGCACGTGCTGGCAGAGGGCTGTCGGTTTGACCTCGTTAACCGGACCGCGAGCCTCAGCTGATCGATCTGGCACGGCGTCAGGCATCGACAGCGCGGTACGCATGACCGACGCTCCACCTGCATCTACGGTGGGCGCAGCCACGCCCCTTCGTTGACCACTCCCATGGAGCGCCTGATGCGGTTCCTTTCCACCAACGTGCACGTCGGACCGAACCTGTACGCGCGGTTCCCGGTGATTCGTCACGTGGTCGACCTCGGTCCGCTTGAGGCGTGGCCCACAGGGCGACTCGGGGCAGCGTTCCGCGGCAGCCTGCTCGCGGCGTTGCCGGGGCTGGCGGAGCACGGCTGCTCGTACGGCGAGCCGGGCGGCTTCGTGAAGCGGCTGACAGATGACGAGGGCACGTGGCTCGGCCACGTGCTTGAGCACGTCGCCATCGAGCTACAGGTCATCGCCGGCAACGATGTGACGTTCGGCAAGACCCGTGGCAACGGCGAGCCGGGCCAGTACGACATGGTGTTCGCCTATCTTGACCGAGAGGTCGGGCTTGAGGCTGCGGACCTCGGACGCAACCTGTTGCTGTCGCTGCTGCCTGACGACGCAAAAGCCGAGCTGGACGCGATCCCCGAGCCGCTGGACTGGGACGAGGAACGCGACGACTTCATCCGGTCAACCCAACGCCGTGCGCTGGGACCGTCGACCAACTCGTTGGTGCAGGCGGCACGTGACCGTGACATCCCATGGCTGCGGCTGAACAAGTACTCGCTGGTCCAGTTCGGTCACGGCAAGTACCAGCGCCGCATTCAGGCCACCGTCACGTCCGAGACGAGCCACATCGCCGTCGAGATCGCGTCTGACAAGGAAGAGACGCACGATCTGATGCGTGACTTGGGGCTTCCGGTGCCCATCCAGCGTGTTGTGCAGTCACCCGCGCGTGCGATCCGTGCCGCACGCCACATCGGATTTCCGGTGGTGCTCAAACCACTCGACGGCAACCACGGTCGCGGCGTCAGCATCAACCTCACGACCGACGAAGAGGTCGAGGAAGCGTTTCATATCGCGCTGGAGCAGGCCAAAGGCCGCAGCGTCGTCGTCGAGACGTTCGTCACGGGCTATGACCACCGAATGCTGGTCGTGGACGGCAAGCTTGTGGCGGTCGCGAAGCGAGTCCCGGGGCACGTCACCGGCGACGGTGCGCACACGATCGCGCAGCTGGTGGACATCGTGAACGCCGACCCGCGTCGTGGCGTCGGGCACGAGAAGGTGCTGACGCGCCTCGAGCTGGACCGGCCGGCGCTCGGCCTGATGCAGGCTGCTGGCTACGACGCGGACTCGGTGCTGTCTGACGGCGAGCTGCTGCACCTGCGCACAACAGCCAATCTGTCAACCGGTGGCACCGCCATCGACCTCACCGACGTCTGCCACCCCGACAACCGCATGATGGCCGAACGCGCGGTCAAGGCCGTCGGTCTCGACGTCGGCGGGGTCGACTTCCTGACCGACGACATCACCCGGTCCTACAAAGAGATCGGCGGCGGCATCGTGGAGGTGAACGCAGCCCCAGGATTCCGGATGCACGTCGCGCCGTCCGAGGGCCAGC
>JBLFZR010000183.1:0-3064 GCA_047610595.1 Nitriliruptoraceae bacterium
TGCTGGACGGTGAACAGTCCGGCCCCGTGAACACGCTGGCCGTGATGAGCGATGTCGCGCCGAGCTACGCGCCCCCGGGCCGCTCGTTGATCGCCGGGTCCCTTGTTGGGTTGCCTGACCAGACCGACGGGCAGCTTGACGCCGACGCGCGGCGACAGATGCGCCAGTGGTACGGCAGCGCCGTCGATGGGTGGGAGCTGCTGCGGGTGGACCGGATCGCGTACGCGCAGCCGCGCCAAGAGCCAGCGGACCTGCCGACGCTGGCACGCGGCGTGGCCGTCGACGAGGGGTTGTGGGTCTGCGGCGATCACCGCGACACCGCCAGCATTCAGGGCGCGCTCGTATCCGGTCGACGCACGGCTGAAGCCATCCTCGCGGCCTAAACAGCTGGCAGCGTCGCGGGGGCGCCGGGCCCCGTGTGTTGTGGTGGGTCACCGCAGGCATCACCAGCTGTAGTGACCCGAACCAATGTTGCGTGTCGGGGGCACCGCGAGGCAGGGATGGCGTCGCCGCGAGGCGAATCGTTCAGGTACGCGGTCAGACGCCCACGTGCGTCCGGTGGCCGCTGTCGTGCTCCCGCGGTGTGCGGCCGCACGCCCCAACGCCCCGGAGCCACCCGTGTCGCAGACCGTTTCTTACCCCCGAGCCCGCGCGTTCGTCGCCGGTCTCGCTGCGCTCGCGATGGCGGCCGTGCCGCTCAGCGCCTCGGCCCAGGCCACGCTGCCGCCTGCCGCACAGGTCGCCATCAAGGCGCTGACGACGCTGCCGTCCGTCGCGGACCCGGACGTGGGGCGTCTGGCAACGCCGCAGGACCAGTACGCGATGGCGTTGGGCTGCTACCGGATGGTCAGCGCCGTTGACGACGTGGCGTACGGACGCAGCGGCGCGGGCTACGCCGCCGCGCCCGCCGCACCGTTCCACTTTGAGCCGACGCAGCTCGGCCAGTTCTTGCTGCTGGACAGCGAGGGGGATCTGCTGGCCGCCCAGAAAGGCGCCGTCGAGCAGGCCGGTGACGCAGTGCAGCAGGCGGAGTTCTACTCGCCCGTCGATCGTGACACGCACCTGACGCGCTCGGTGGACGACGACGTCCCGGCGCCGCTCACTGACCACAGCATCAACGGCAACGCCCCGGCTGTTGACAGCCACACCGGCGCGATCGTGGCCGGCCCCGCCGACCGGTCGGCGGACTGGCGGTCTCGCAAGAACGTCGATGGCACGTTCACGTTCATCCTCGACGCAGCCGCCGGCCGGGTGCTCAGCATCGCTGACGGAAGCTTCGTGCTCGCTGACGCCGCGCCCGCCGGTGCCGCCGCCCGGTTCCACCTCGTCATGACCGACGAGGAGGGCTGCGCTGTCTGGCCCGAGGTCGAGATCAACGTCGAGGGTCCGGTGCTGGCCGGCGCGACGCCGTGGGATGAGACCCGCGGCACCATCGATGCACACCTGCACCTGATGGCGTTTGAGTTCCTCGGTGGCGAGCTGCGTTGCGGCCGCCCGTGGCACCCGTACGGCGTGACCGAGGCGATGGGTGACTGCCCGGAGAACTCGATGACGGGCGCGAAGTCTGCCGAGGCAGTCGTCGGATCTGGCCCCGAGGACCAGTCTGAGCTCGACGATCAGCTGTGGCCCACGTTCACGGTGCCAAAGAACAACACGCTGACCTACGAGCAGACGTATCACCGGTGGGTCGAGCGCGCGTGGCGTGGCGGCTTGCGCATGATGACGGTGCTGGCCGTGGACAACAACGTGCTGTGCGAGGTCTACCCGTACAAACGCAACAGCTGCAACGAGATGGACAGCGTCCGCCTACAGGTGCAGCGGCTCAACGAGTTCGTCGACTTCCTCGACGCGCGTGCCGGTGGCCCAGGTGAAGGCTTCGCCCAGATCGCAACGACGCCGTTCGAGGCCCGTGAGATCATCAACCAGGGTCGGCTCGCGCTGACCATCGGTATCGAGGTCTCGGTGCTGTTCGACTGCGGCGAGTCCCTCGGTGTCTCGCGCTGCACGAACGCCGACATCACCCGGCAGCTCGATGAGCTGCAGGCGATAGGCGTGGTGCAGATGGAGATCGTCAACAAGTTCGACAACGCGCTGTCGGGCGTCACCGGCGACGGCGGTACGACCGGCATCATCGTCAACCAGGGCAACCGCCAAGAGACCGGTCACTTCTGGAACATGGAGACGTGCCCCGCTGCGGCGGACCGCACCTACGGCAGCGACAAGACCCAGATGTCGGCGGCGCAGATGGGTGACGGAACCCCGTTCGAGGGGCCCGTTCGTGACCCGCTCGCCGCACAGATCTTCACGGCCACCGGCTACGTCGCCGGTGGGCCGCTGTACCCGGTCGGCCCGCACTGCAACACGGTCGGCCTGCTGGACCAGGGCGAGTTCCTCCTGCAAGAGATGGCCGCCCGCGGGATGCTGTTCGACCCGGACCACATGTCGGCGCGTGCTGCCGACCGGGCGCTGGACGTGATGCAGGAGCTTGGGTACGCCGGGATCGTGTCCAGCCACTCGTGGGCACAGAGCAACATCTACGAGCGCATCTACGGCCTTGGGGGCATGGTGACCCCGTACGCCGGAAGCTCTGGCGGCTTCGTTGGCGCGTGGCGCCAGCGGGTCGGCTGGTCTGACGACCGCTACTACTTCGGCATGGGCTACGGCGCCGACACCAACGGCCTCGGCGGACAGGGTGGACCGCGCAACCCGGCCGAGGGCCAGCCCCGCGTCGAGTACCCGTTCGAGGTGCCCGGTGGTGCGATGGTCGATATGCAGATCTCGGGTGATCGCGAGCCGTACGACTTCAACACGACCGGCACAGCCCACTACGGCCTGTACGTCGACTGGATCGAGGACCTGCGGGTGCAGGCCGGCGACGAGATCATGCAGGACATGCTGCGTGGCCCCGAGGCCTACCTGCAGGTGTGGGAACGCGCTGTGGGCGTGCCGACCGACGCGTGCATCTTCGCGCCGGGCACCAACCCGACGCAGAACGTGACGTCGGGCATGACCTTCGACGAGGTGCTGCTGGCTGCCGGACAGCCGCACACCCGTACGGCCGAGG
>JBLFZR010000184.1:0-3037 GCA_047610595.1 Nitriliruptoraceae bacterium
GCGCGGCCGCCCGCACCTCGCTGGCGAGGTCAAGCAGCACCTGCGCTGTCACCACGGTGCCCCGATGGTCGCTCATCGCAACCTCACCGACCCCGAGCACCGGGTCAAGATGCACGAGGTCCGTTCGCAGCGCACCGGTCACGGTCGCGGCCGGCAGGTGATAGCCGCCCGTCAGCATCCAGGCCCGTAGGCCTTCGGCACGCAAGCCGTACACCCGAGTGAGCACGTCCGCCGGGGAGCGCACGATGTCATCGGTCCCAAGCAGACCGATGACAGCTGTGACACCGTGGCGGGTGTACGCCGTCAGCGGCGGTGGCGGGACGCGCGTGGCTGGTCCGCCTTCGCCGCCACCGCCGGTGACGTGGACGTGGCCGTCGACAAGGCCGGGAATCACGCGGCGGCCGGCCAGCGGCACAACCTCAACCTCGAGCTGTGGGTCGAGCGTCGGCACATCTGCGCCTATCCACACGACCGTGCCACCTGCGACCAACACGTGGCACACGCCCCGGGCTTCGGGGGCATGTAGGTCAGCGTCAGTCAGCAGTGTCAGCACGGCGCGGAAGGCTACGTCCGCGGATGCGGGACACGGCGTTGGTCGCCCCATCGGGCCGTCAGGCGCACACGCATCGAGCCACCAGCGGGCCGATTGCCGGGCTGTTGCACAGATGCACCGGTCGGCCCATGACGCCGGGCATCCGGTCTGGCACGCTCACCACGCTGCGGACCCCAGTCCCCAGTCCCCCGTTACCCGTCCCTGTCACCCGTCGCTGAGGTCGCCTTCTGTGTTGATGCGCCTGCTTAAGGTCACAGCTGGCCTCGTGTTGATGATGGTCGGTGTGGTGCTGACCTTCATGCCAGGCCCCGGCGTGCCGGTGTTCGCGGTCGGGCTTGGGCTGGTGTTGTCGCAGAGCGAGCCTGGCCTGCGGACGCTCGCGCGGATTCGGCTGGCCGCGCGGCGCAGGTTCAGCCCCGAGCGCATCCAGGCCATCGAGAAGCGTCTGCCCCGCGACGTTGTCAGCCACGACACAGTGCAGCTACGCCTCAACCTCGAGGAGTACGCAGCGAGTCGTAAGGCACGCCGGCGCAGCCGCAGATGACGGCATGCGGGCCGGTCATGCTGCGTCAGACGCCGTGCGTGAGCCCGCCGTCGACGCGCAGGTTCTGCCCGGTGATGTAGCCCGCGTCGTGCGACAGCAAGAACGCAACGGTCCCAGCCACCTCCTGCACACGACCGAATCGCCCGGTCGGGATGGCGCTGCGTGCCTCAGCTGTCTCGGGGTAGCTGTCGATGTAGCCCGGCAGCACGCTGTTCATCCGGATTCCATCGCTGGCATGGGCGTCCGCAAACAGCTTCGTAAACGAACCAAGCGCCGCGCGGATGGTGCTCGACACCGGAAAGTCAACGTTCGGCTCGAAGGCCGAGAACGTCGAGATGTTGACGATTGAGCCCCCGCCTCCGGCCGCCATGATCGGTGCCACGAGGCGAGCCATCCGCACCACATGCAGCAGCAGCAGGTCCAGCGCCTCGTGCCACTGACCGTCGGTGATGTCGAGCACCGGACCCTTCGGTGCATGGCCTGTGTTGTTGACCAGCGCATCGATGCGTCCGTATCGGGCCATGGTGGCGTCGACTAAGGATCCGAGGTCGTCGGGCTCGGTAACCGATCCGGTGTGGCCCAACACGCCAAGCTCGTCGGCGAGCGCCACGGCGCCGCCGCCGTTGGACGAGAGCGCAAGGCGATATCCGTCAGCGTGGAGCCGACGTGCGATCGCCGCACCCATGCCACTCCCGGCGGCTGTGACGATCGCGACCGGCGTGCTCGGGGCCACTATTGCCCGCCCTTTTGGATGTAGTTGCGTACGAACTCCTCTGCGTTCTCCTCCAGGACCTCGTCGATCTCGTCCAGCAGGTCATCAACGCCGTCAACGACGTCGCGGGACTCGGTTGCCGCATCGGTTGCGGCTGCGGGAGCCTCCGCTTCCTGCTCTTGTTCGCGGTCGCTGCCGCCCTGCACCTGGCCGCCCTCGTCGCTCATATCGCCTCCGAGGCGTCGCGCTGTTGTGGGCTTGGCAACCTACTGCGCACGGATGGCCGAGGCGTCGTGCGGGTTAGGCCGCACCGCCGCCACCCTGCCTCTGACGTCGGCGCCGGTGATCGAGCGTGATCGGCAGCGCGAGCAGCGCGAGGTACATCGAGCCACTCGCCACGCCAGTCTCGGCGTCCAGCGCCCATGTTTCGCTGCGTCCAAGGTTGAGCGAACCGCTGTGCCGCGTGACGGATGCCACCCCACCTGGGAGCGCGACGTGGTGCACCTTCGTGAGCGGTCGGCGGGGGGCAACGGTGCCGTGCTGGCCATCATCGGACTCAAGCAGCAGGCCGGACGATGCAAACCGGCGGGTCAGCCGTGCTGCCACGCTTCCGTCCGCGCGTCGCAGCTCGTAAAAACGGTCGCTCCGGGTGCAGTCAAGGGTCCAACCGTCCCCGTCTTCGGCGACCCACACCCATGTGGGGCCGCGCAAGAAGCCGCCCGACGTGGCCGAAACAGTCGCCAGCACCCGGTCGTCGCGGGTGACGGTGAGGGTTCCTGCCGACGAGAGCGTGCGACCCTGTGATCGGTACAACAGACGCGGCATCGTGACCTCCGACCAGACATCCAACCAGTCGTGTGACCCTCGCGTCGTGGCCTCCATCACGGCGCAGCACGCAGGGGCGCGACACGCCGGCCTCTGGAGCTGTCCGACGCGCGTGCGGGTGCTTCACTCAGCTGCGTGCCACGATGTGTGCGATGGGCTGCGGCTCGGCCGGGACAAACGTGTCGTTGCCCCAGGTCTGCCACGTCTCGGAGCGAGCGACCTCGCCGACACCTGGCAGCGCCCAGTCGCACACACCACCGGTGAAGATGCGCTGCAGCTCCGCGAACTGCGAGTCGGTGAACGTCACACCGCCGTAGTCCGCCCGCTGTGGCGCGGTGCGCTGGCACTTGATGATGTCCTCCGTGTCGGGACCGCCGGCTGCGATGCGGGTGCTGCCCATCGG
>JBLFZR010000185.1:0-3030 GCA_047610595.1 Nitriliruptoraceae bacterium
TACCAAACACCGACCTGTACGAGGCGCCGGCCCGGTTCGTGGGCGAGCGGACGTTGCAGGTTGGTGCCGTGACGATCACGGCGGATCGGGTGGTGCTGGCGGCCGGATCGCGGCCGTCCGTTCCGGACGTGCCAGGCATCGACGATGTGCCGCACGTGACGTCTGACGAGGTGATGCGGCTTGATGAGCGCCCTGCGCGGCTGGTCATCCTCGGTGGTGGGTTCATCGCGACCGAGATGGGGCATGTGTTCGACGGCCTGGGCAGCGAAGTCACCATCGTCAACCGCGGTGCGACGTTGTGCCGCACCGAGGACGACGAGGTCAGTGAGGCGCTCACGGCCGCGTACCGCGCGCGCGGCATCACCATCCACGGCAACACGCGCGACGTCGCGCTCTCGTCACGTGACGGAGATCCGGTGGTGCTGACCGCGATGACGCCTGACGGCCCGGTTGTGGTCGCTGCTGACCTGCTGCTGGTCGCCACCGGTCGCGTGGGTAACCATGACACGCTCGATCTGGCCGCCGGTGGCGTGGATGTGGACGCGGACGGGCGACCAGTCGTGGACGCCCAGCAGCGCACCAGCGCGGACGGGGTGTGGTCGCTGGGGGACCTGTCCAGCCAGCACTGGCTCAAGCACATCGCCAACGCGGAGGCTCGGACCGTGGCGCACAACATTCGGCATATGGACGCGCAGGTGGCCACCGAGCTGCCGAACGTGCCGAGCGCCGTTTTCGGCAGCCCGCAGGTCGCCAGCGTCGGCGCGCGCGAGCGCGATCTGGTCGCCGCCGGTACGCCCTATCTGGTCGCTCGGCGTGACTACGGTGGCACGGCGTACGGCTGGGCGATGGAGGACACGACGTCGTTTGTGAAGGTGTTGGTGGATCCCGAGACCCGACTGCTGCTGGGTGTGCATGCGATCGGGCCCGAGGCCAGCCTCGTGATTCAGCCGCTCATCCAGGCCATGGCGCTCGGCACCGATGTCGACCGCGTGGCCCGCGATGTCATCTACATCCACCCAGCGCTGAGCGAGGTGGTCGAGAACGTTCTGCTCGACCTGCCCGCCCCACCCGTCCGGTGACAGTCTGCGTGGTGGCCACGCGCTGACAGAGTCAGGCGGACGTGGCCGTACCCTCCCGGGATGCGCAAACTACTCATCGTCCTCTTTGTGGCAACCGTCGCGTTGCTCATCGGCACCCAGCTTGGGTGGCGCTTCACACTCGCGCCGCTGCTGGGTCTGTCGATCTGGGCGTGGGCCACCGCCACGATGCGGTCGTTCCTCAACCACGGTCAGACCGGCGTGGCCGCTGTCTCGGACGTCGAGGTGCTGGAGCCGGAGGACCGCACGATGTTCTGGTGCGAGGAGTGCGGCACTGAGGTGCTGCTGCTGGTTCGAGGCAGCGGCATCCCGCCGCGTCACTGCGCGACCCGGATGCACGAACGCGCCGAGATCAGCAGCTGACGCCGCCGGCTGTGTGCGGCATCAACCGCCGTCACTGATCCGCTCGGCCCGCTCGGCGACGTCTTTGTAAGACCCGCGACCCGGTCGGTCAGCCACCATGCCATCGGTCGACGAGAAGCCCCAACCGTTCAGCTTCACGCCGATGCGGCCGATCTTCTGTCGCAGCACGCCCTCGCTGCAGCTGGGACAGGGGCCAGGAGTCTCGCGCTCGGCCATCAGCAGTGAGAGCTCGATGACGTCGTCGCAGCTGAGACAGCGGTACTCATAGATCGGCATCTGGGCTCCTGTCAGGTGGCTGGCGGAACGAGAGGCGTCACCCACGGGTGCCACTAAGGCCCTCGCCCTGACGGCTAACGCCAGCGCGTAAGGACACCGAAGCCGGCGGTGAGACTGACGAACCCGAGGACCAGACCCCAGTTCGCTCCGATCCACGGCAGTGAGCTGAGCAGCTGCGCATCACGAACGGCAGGGACGTAGCTGAGGATGATCACCAAGACGCCAAGACCGAGCAGGCCGACGCCGACTCGCGGCACCCACGGCGCGCTTGGCGGCGGCTGCGGCACAGGCTGCGCCATGTGGCGGGGTCGCTTGCGGTTCTTGTTCTTCCGGCGGTGCTTGCTCTCGGGCACGTGTGGCTCCTCGTCACCGCAGCTCCCACCGTGTTCGGTGTCTGCGCGACCGCTCAGCCTAGCCACGGCGGCGGAGCGGCGTACCATGTTGAAATGCGGATAGGACAGCATTGATCACTGAAACCACCACGCGGCGCTCGGGCGTCGCGGCGCTCGCCGTCCGGTCCTTGGGTTGGCTGCTGATTTCTGCGGGCGCCTTGATGCTGCTGTATCTCGTCTGGCTGCTGTGGTTCACCGGGTTTGAGACCCGGGTGGAGCAACAGAAGATCCTGGGCGAGTTCGAGGGATTCGGTGTCGCGCAGACCGACGGGTCGCTGTTGGGTGGTCAGGGGGCTGACAACCCCACGATCACCGATGGGGATCTTGACGCGGACGGCAACCCGCTGGACGGCTCGGCACTGGCCGTCATCGAGTTCGAACGGCCAGGAAGCGACAAGCCGCCTGTCAGCGACGTACCTCTCGGGGTCGTCGAGGGCACCAGCTTGGCCGCCCTCACACGCGGCCCGGGCCATTACGCGAGCACCGCGCTGCCGGGTCAGACCGGCAACTTCGCGATCGCCGGGCACCGGACCACCAACGATGCGCCGTTCTACAACCTCGACCAGCTGGTGCCTGGCGATCTCATTCATGTCACCGACCGCGCTGGGGAACGGTTCACTTACGAGGTGCTGGATGAGACCCGCGGCGGGGGTGCACCCGGGCAGAACATCGTCCTTCCCACCGAGACGTGGGTGCTGGATCGGGATCCAATCGGCATCGGAGCTCCGTTGATGACGATGTCGACCTGTCACCCACGCTTCTCGGCGACGTACCGGTTGGTCATCTTCGCGAAGCTGGTCTCGTGACTGACGACCTCACCCCGGGCGTGATGCAGCCTGACGACGGCGTGATGCAGCCTGACGACGGCGTGATGCAGCCTGACGACGGCGTGATGCAGCCTG